>JACDHZ010000057.1 GCA_013820755.1 Chthoniobacterales bacterium | reverse complement strand
GCTTTCACCTCGCGCACCGCTTTCGCCGTGTCGTCGGTAACAGTGCCGGTCTTCGGATTCGGCATCAAACCGCGCGGACCGAGCACTTTGCCGAGCTTACGCACTTCCGCCATCGCCGCGGGCGTCGCCACCGCTACATCGAAATCCTGGAAGCCTTCCTGGCACTTCTTCACCATGTCGATGTAGCCGACATACTCCGCGCCAGCTTCCTTTGCCGCGCGCGCCGCGTCGCCTTCCGCGAACACCAGCACACGTACTTGCTTGCCGCTGCCATGCGGGAGAGGACAAGTGCCGCGGACCATCTGGTCAGATTGCTTCGGATCAACTCCGAGCCTGAAGGAAACTGTCACGGTCTGGTCGAACTTCGGTCCTGGCAGTTTCTTCAGCGTCGAGACGGCCTCGGCGAGATTGTAATTCTTCGAGCGATCCACCAGTTCGGCGGCCGCGCGATAACGTTTGCTACGATCTTGTTGCATGATGAATTCAGTTCAAACGAGCCACGGGCTCTCCTGATGTGATGTGATTCTGCCGCTTTTCAGCGGCGGGATGGGCAACGTAGCGGAAGCGACTTGCGTGTCAAAAGAAAGTCAGGACTGCCTGCTTACGGCGCGGCGTTCTTTACGACCTGCCCGTCCTTCATCACAAACATCACGCGCTCCGTCGCCGTGATATCCGACAGAGGATCGCCCGGCACCGCCACGATGTCGGCCATCTGCCCCTTTGCGAGAGTGCCGGTTGTTTGCGCAATGCCGAGTAAATCCGCCGCGCCCGAAGTCGCAGAGATCAGCGCATCCGCGGGCGCCATGCCGAGGCCCGTCATCAACGCGAACTCTTTCGCATTCGTCCCATGCGGGAACACGCCCGCGTCAGTCCCGAACGCGATCTTCACCCCGAGCTGAACCGCATTGCGGAACATCTCGCTCCGCGCCGCCGCGGCCGCGCGCGCCTTCGCCGCCACCTCCGGCGGGTAAGAGTCGATCTTCCCCATGATGTATTCCGTCGCCTCGAGCGTCGGCACGAGATACGTCCCCTTCGTCTTCATCAACGCCAGCGTCTCCTTCTTCAAAAATGAGCCGTGCTCGATCGAATCCACGCCCGCATTGATCGCATCGCGAGCCGCGCTGTCGCCGTGGCAATGCACCGCCACTTTCTTTCGCAACCGATGCGTCTCCGTGACCAGCATTGTGATTTCGTCCGGCGCGAGCTGTGGCACATCGACCTCATCCTTCATCGAGAGCACCCCGCCTGAGACCGATGCCTTGATCACGTCCGCGCCGTTCTTTACCTCGTAGCGCACCGTGCGCCGGATCGCCTCCGGCCCGTCCGCAATCCCGTCCTTGAACTCTGGCTGACGTCCGAACAGCTCGTCGCGAAATCCGTTTGTGTTGTCGAAATGCCCGCCCGTCGCGCCAATTCCTTTCGTCGCGCAGAGCATGCGCGGCCCGCGCACAATTCCCTTCCCGATTGCATCCCGCAGCGCGACGTCCATGAAATTCGCGCTCCCGAGATCGCGCACCGTCGTGAACCCCGCCAGCAGCGTCCGCTCTGCGAACGGAATCGCTTCATACGCGGCCAGCGGCAGCTCCGTCTCGAGGTCCTCCAGCCGCCGTTCGTTGTACGGCTTCGAATACTCGGAGGTCAGGTGCGTGTGCGAATCGATGAACCCGGGCGACAGCGTCGCATCTCCGAGATCGATCACCTGCGCGCCTTGTGGAATCGCAATGCCGCTCCCCACGTCCACAATCTTGTCGCCTTCGATCACGACGACTCCATTCGGCACCAACGTTTTCGCCTTCCCATCGAACAGCCGCGCCGCTTTCAGCGCGATCAGGCCGCCAACCGCATTCTGCGCGTCCGCTGGAGTTATGACGAAGAGAACCGCAGCCCAAAGAGCAGCACCGGCGCGAGAGAGAAAAGGAAACATTCTCGCGGAATAGCGAAACCACGCCGCAAAGGCAAGGATTCGCAGTGCACACCTGCACCCATCCCGCTGATGCTGGACGTCCGTTCGTTATCCCGAAAACAAAAAGCCGCCCAGAATTTCTCCAGAGCGGCTTTTCGTCCGTGACGTTTCCCAACCAGACCTAGTCCGCCGGCTCGCCAGTGGTCTGCAGGCTTGTGAAATTCCGCAGAAATTCGGGCTCGAGAGCAGTGCCGTCAGGCTTGCGGGTGTAAGCGAGAATTGATCAGGTGCGATCCCGCCATCCCGCGGGTCCTTAATTACCGGACAGACCACATACCGCAGCGGATCGCTCAGCGGCCGTAGTGTCTTCTTGATAAAACCTTTGCTCGAGAGGTTATCGATTTCACTTACGCTCGCGATGATCGCCGTTCCGTCGAGATCGCGCCCATTCCGCTGCGCGAGGTCGTTCATCATCTTCCTGCCTCCACGGTGTTGAGCGCCTTCGTCGTGTAGCTGACCCAAACGTGGATCCAGAGGCCCAGCTTATTGTTGCTGAAGTAGCCGTTGCGCATATCCAGCATTACCGACTGACGGAGCGCGCCCAGGCCGACCGGATCCGTGCCGGCACGAGGGAATACGTACTCCCGGCTGGTCTCCGCGATCTGACGCGCCCGCTGACCCGCAGCGTTGGCCGTAAACGCGTTCACGTTAAATCCGCCGAGCACCGTGAAGAACCACACGTTCCCGCTGTGGTCGTAGTTCGGCAGCGTCAGCAACGCGCGCACCGGCCGCTGATAGGAGAAGATCGGCGTATCGCTGGCAGCGAGCGGCCCCGGCTCCCGCCGTCCGTCAATCGCAGCCGGATTGATCCCGTTCTGCAAATAATAGGCGTCAGTGAAATCGTAGAGTCGATCCTGCACATCGGCTTTGGTTGCAGCTGGCACGGCAACCAATGCCATCACAACAAGAGGTAGAAGCTTTTTCATGGCGCACTGCTAAGGGCCCGATTCCGCTTCGGCTACTCCGCAAAAGTAACCCGGTTGTTACTTCAGCTCCGTGGAGAGGCTGGGGCGCTCTGCGACGCAATTGATGCCACCAAACCTGAGCGCGCCGATTTTCCAATTCTGCTCGCTGCGATGAGTTCGCCGCTGCTCTCGCGCACTTCGAACGTCGGATCGATCAACGCTCCCGCGGCGCCGGCAGCCACTAATAAAGGTCTGATGGCTCGGATAAGAACTTGCCGCTGGAAGCGCCCTGAATCAATCCATCGATCATCAAGGTGTCGCCCGCTGGACTGTTGACTTGCTAGTCGACGATCTCTAGACCCATTTGCCGCGCAGTGCCGGCGATGATCTTGAAGCCGGCTTCCTCACTGCGTGAGTTCAGATCTTTGCTCTTCGTTTTTACGATGTCCATGACCTGCTTGCGCGTGATTTTGCCAACTTTGTTCTTGTTCGGCTCTTTCGAACCGGCAGCGATGTTCGCCGCTTTCTTCAGGAGGACCGCGGCAGGCGGGCTCTTCGTGATGAAGGTGAACGACTTGTCTTTGAAGACGGTGATCACGACGGGGAGAATGTCGCCGGCCTGCTTCTGCGTGGCTGCGTTAAATTCTTTGCAGAACGCCATGATGTTGACGCCGCGCGGCCCGAGCGCGGTCCCGACTGGCGGCGCCGGATTCGCCTGACCGGCAGGGATCTGCAGTTTGATGTGGGCTACGATTTCTTTGGCCATGGGAAAGGTCCTCTGACGTTGGTTAGCCGCGCTCGACCTGCCAATACTCGAGTTCGACTGGTGTGGCCCGGCCGAAGATGGTGACCGAAACACGGAGTTTGCCGCGTGCAGGGTCGATCTCCTCGACGATGCCGTTTTGGTTCTGGAAAGGTCCGTCAGCGACTTTCACAGTTTCGCCGACTTCGAAGCTGACTTTCGGCTTAACGCTTTCTTCGCGCTCACGCATTTGCGCGAGCATACTATCGACTTCCGATTGCCGCATCGGAATCGGTTTGTCCTTGGTGCCGGCAAATCCGATCACGCCGGGAGTGTCGCGGATAAAATACCAGGTACGTCCAACGAGCTGATTGTTATCGTCCAGCAGGTGCATGTTGGCGATCAAATAACCAGGGAAGAACTTCCGTGTCGTCTCACTCTTCTTGCCGCGCTTGATCTCTGACACGCGTTCAGTTGGCACGAGAACTTCGAAGACCACATCGCTCATCTCTTCCGTCTTTACGCGTTTGACGATGTTATCACGGACCTTGTTCTCCTGGCCGGAGAGAACATGGATTACGAACCACTGGTCTTTTGGAGCGAGAACGGCGGCCATAATTAGTGCAGACGCGTGAAGAAGTGGATCACGTTCACGAGTATGAAATCGAAAAGTGCGACATAGCCCCCGAGCAGCACCATCGCAATGATTACGACGAGGGTGGAATCAGTGAGTTCTTTGTAGCGCCTGATCCCCTTCTCTTTTGGCTCCCACGGCCATGAAGCTTTCTGCAGCTCCACTTTCACTTCATTGAGGAAGTCTTTTGTTTTGGCGATCATCGAGCAGAGGGGGAAATAATCGAACGAGTCGGCGCGCGGGTTGAACAGGTCAGGAGGGACTCGAACCCCCAACCGACGGTTTTGGAGACCGCTACTCTACCAATTGAGCTACTGACCTACTCGCTAATTCCAACGTAACGCGCTCCTGCCCGTTTGGCGAGCAGGAGCGTAATGACGATCCTTTAATCGAGAATGTCGCCAACGCGTCCGGCGCCGACGGTCTTACCGCCTTCGCGGATGGCAAAGCGGATCGTCTTCTCCATCGCGATCGGGGTGATCAACTCTACTTCCACTGAGACGTTGTCACCCGGCATCACCATCTCGACGCCATCCGGTAATTTGACGGTGCCTGTCACGTCTGTCGTCCGGAAATAAAACTGCGGACGGTAGTTCGTGAAGAATGGCGTGTGACGGCCACCCTCTTCCTTCGAGAGAACGTAAACTTCCGCCTTAAATTTCCGGTGCGGCTTGATCGAGCCGGGCTTCGCGATGACCTGGCCGCGCATCACGTCTTCTTTTTTCACACCGCGGAGCAGCAGACCAACATTATCGCCGGCACGCGCTTCATCGAGGAGCTTGCGGAACATTTCTATGTCGGTGCAGGTTGTCTTTGCGGTGTCCTGGATGCCCACGATCTCTACTTCTTCCATCTTCTTAAGGATGCCGCGCTCCACACGACCCGTCGCTACAGTGCCGCGGCCTTCGATGTTGAACACGTCTTCGACCGGCATCAAAAACGGCTGATCGATCGGACGCTCGGGAATTGGGATGTAATCATCCACCGCCGAGATCAACGCGAGGATGTTCGCCTCTTGCTCGCCGTCGCCGTTCAGTGCCTTGAGGGCGCTGCCTTTAACGATCGGGATCGAGTCGCCGGGGAATTCATACTGCGTAAGCAGATCGCGCACTTCCATCTCTACCAGATCGAGAAGTTCGGGATCGTCGACCATGTCGACCTTGTTCAAGAAGACAACCACCGAAGGAACGCCGACCTGACGCGCGAGCAGGATATGCTCACGGGTCTGCGGCATCGGGCCATCAGCAGCTGAGACGACGAGGATCGCACCGTCCATCTGCGCAGCGCCGGTGATCATGTTCTTCACGTAGTCAGCATGGCCGGGGCAATCGACGTGCGCGTAGTGGCGCTTGTCGCTCTGATACTCGACGTGGGCGGTAGAAATGGTGATGCCGCGCTCTTTTTCTTCGGGCGCTGCGTCGATCGAATCATAGGCGCGCGCCTGGGCAAACCCCTTCTTCGCGAGGACGGTGGTGATTGCGGCGGTGAGGGTCGTCTTGCCGTGGTCCACGTGACCAATTGTGCCGACGTTCACGTGCGGCTTACTGCGTTCGAATTTGTCCTTAGCCATCTCGATCTCCTTGTTTGTTTACGGAACTAAACTGCGTCTTTTATGGTGGGTTGTTTGGCCGGCCGCGAGCTCACTCTGGAGCCCACAACCGGGATTGAACCGGTGACCTCGTCCTTACCAAGGACGTGCTCTACCAACTGAGCTATGTGGGCCGCTGTTCGTCATCTCGCTGCTCGCCGCGATCTCCCAGTGAAGCGTCGCGTCGAACCGGTTGCTCAGCGCCAGAGAGATAAAAGTCCCAGAGCCGCATCAAACTTCGCAATTTGAACGACCTTGGGACCTTTTCGTTCCAGCAAAAAGCGTCGGCAAGCTAACAGCGGCGTTTCGGGTGTCAAAGACATTTGCTAACGCTGAGGCGCAGAGGACGCCGGTAAAAACTGCCCAGACCAACTCCGCCGACGGTTACGTGCTCGGCGAAGGAGCCCCAGCCGGCGCCGCACCGGCAGCAGGTGTCCCAGCGGGAGCGGCGGCTTTGGCTTGGACGGCTTTCAGCCGCGATTGCGCGTCCGGGTCGGAAGGTTTGAGCTTCAGTAGCATGGTAAAGTCGGCCTCGGCTTTCACGTTGTTATCCACAACAGTGTACGCGTAGCCACGCGCCCGATATGCTTCTGCATCTTTCGGATTGTTTTCGATGATCGTGCTTAGATCTTCGATCGCTTTGTCGTATTGTTTCAGGCTGCGATAGGCAAATGCGCGGCGCTCGAGCGCCTGGGGGTCATCCGACTTCTTGCCCAGGACTTTCGTGTAATCCTCGATCGCCTTTTCGAACTCGTCTTTCGAGACGTAGGCGAAAGCGCGAAAGCGGTAGATGTCGATCTCGCCGTCGTCAATTTCGAGCGCTTTGTTGAAGTCCTCAATCGCGCCGTCGTAGTCCTTCTTGGATATCTTCACCTTCCCAAGACCGCTAAAACCGTCCGCGCGGTCTGGCTCCATCTCGGAGAACTTCGTGAAGTCCGCCGCGGATTCGTCCAGTTTACCGGCTGCGCGGTAAGCGTTCGCCCGGTTCAAATAGTGTTTCGAATCTTGCGGATCGGCTTTGATGGCCATGCCGAACGCCTCCGCAGCCTGCGCGTACTGCTTGTTCTTGGCCAGCTCGATCGCCTTATTCGTGTACTCGGCGGAATCGTCCTGAGCGTGCAGCCTGGGCAGGGACGCGACGGCGAAGAGCAGCAGCGTGGGGAATGCAACCAATGCAGTTTTCTGGAATTTCATATCGGTCCCGCAAATTACGGAGCGTGCGGCGCGATGCAATAAATCAACGGCTGTCGACTTGCGCGCTTCAATCAGTCGTCCGACCCACTCGTCATCCGGCGCTTCGCAACCATCACCACGATCACGCCAAGCACGAGGAGAGCGCCCAAAGCGATGAAGACATTTGTCCGGCTCAGCAGCGGCTGCTTGGGGGGTTTCGGGGTCGGAACCGGAGCGGCAGCGGCCGGCGCTGTCGGCGGTGCCAGTTTCGCACGGACAAACGTCAACCGATCCTGCGCCGTGAAGTCATCCGGCTTCAGTTTCACTGCCATCTCCAGGTCCGGCAGCGCCTGCGCGAACTGCCCGAGTGCGACGTAAGTATCCGCGCGCCGGTTCAAGCCGAGTGTGCTGTTCGGGTTCTGCGAGAGCGCGTTATTATAATCAGCCAGCGCGGCTTCGTAGTTACGCTGGCGGTGGAACGCCAGACCGCGTCGCTCGATCGTCAGCTGGTCGTTTGGCTTTAACTCGAGGGCTTTGTTCAGGTCCGCCAAGGCAGGCTCGAGTTGGCCCTGCTCGCTCAAAGCCGCACCGCGAGCGGAATAGCCGCTATAGTCTGTCGGCGCCAGCTCGATTGCTTTTGTAAAATCGTTCGCCGCCTCCTGGATCTTGCGCATCGCGAGATAAACCAAACCGCGATCCCGGTAGAGACGCGCGTCTTTCGGGGCGGCCTCGATCGCTTTCGTGAATTCCGCGATCGATTCGTCGAACGCACCCATCTGCGACAACTGCACGCCTTTGGCCGCGTGATCGGTGCCGCCGCCCGCGGGCTTCTTTCCCTGCGCGAAGATGATCCCGCTCTGTGAGAGCGAGAGGAGCGCGATTGCTACGAAGGTAAGTGTTCGGTTCGTTGCCATATGATTCGATTTCCTTTGACTGCTTCGTTTTTGGTCGAGGAATCGATTGCAGGCGAGTCAATTAAAGTGCGCAGCGAGCGGCGAACGTCAGCCGATCTCAGCGCTGATTCGGCTGACGCGCGGTTTTCTTCCAGCAATTCTGGCTGTTGCGACGTCGGCGTAACTATTTCGCACTGAAATAACCAAAAGTATCTAAATTCCGAGCCGAACCTTTCGACCCGTCCCTTGTATGCACAGGTCACTTTGCGGTGGGGTAAACAAGGGGGGGCAGAATCAAAGTACGTGAGCGTCGGTTTTTTGTTGGCTAGCCTCGTGCTGGTGGGACTGTTAGGGTTAGTCGGGCTCTGGAGTGCTCCAGTAGCGTCGGCAGGGAAAAAAACGGGCGGCGGCACGGGCACAGCGACGCCCTCCAGCTTCAGCGGCCAGGCGTTTGTGGTTCGCGCGACGGTATTCGGACTTGAGCCGATCACGGTATCGGATACCGGGCCGGCCGATCCGACAGGAGGCGCGAAAGAGGTATCGTTACTCCAGGTAGATATTCCTGGCGTGTTCAGCGGCAATACAGCGCACGCGACGACGTTTGCGGGCACGGCTGAGTTCAGCGGGACGAACGGGAGATACAGCGTGGACGTGTCGGACAACGGTGAGCCGGGAAGGATCGACACGTTCACGATCAACTTGTTTGGGGCCGACAACACGATGCTGTACAGCGCTTCAGGTTTGTTGCAGGCTGAAAACATCCAATTGCATCTGCCTTGCAAATAAACACACCGGAGAGCTGATCGGTGCGTCGATCGCGACTCGATTGGAATGCAGGCGTTCTGAGAAGAACGCCGGCATTTTTTCCGCGGCGATCCGAGGGAAGCGCGTTCATTCGCGACCCGGCACCGGACTACAGCGCGAGCAAGCGCGCCTTGCGCACGAGATCGATAAACCCCGCGCGATATCCCGCCTCGTCGCGGCCCTTCGATTCCTGCGCCCATTCCAACACTGCGCCCAGATTGCCGCTCCCCTTGTGCGCGAATCCCGCAGGATCATTCCGAAGCCGGCGACAGCGGCCGCAAACTTCAAGTCCGGCGCAGCCTGTGCGAACTGCGCTCCATGGTCGGTCAACGTCCGCTCGATTAAGTCGCTCTTGTCGCCGTCGGGTTTTTGTGACGCAGCTTAACGGTCAGCAGCTCTGGCGAGCCCTCCATCCGCTTCGCTGCGCCAGGCGCCTCCTCGCGCAACGCGGTTTGATACTTCAGCGGGTCGACCGACGGCACACCCGTGGCAGGATCCGCAGTTGAGCCGGCCGGCACCACTTCATACAACGCCGTCACCGTGTGGCCGGCGCCGATCTCACCGGCATCGATTTTGTCGTTATTGAAATCTTCCTTGCGCAGCAGCCGCTTCTCGTAACCGATCAAGCCGATAGGAAGCGACGCGCGCTGGGTTGAACTCCACCTGGATTTTCACATCCTTCGCGATCATCATGAGGGTGCCGTTCATCTGCTGCACGAGCACCTTCGCGCTTCGTCGAGCGAGTCGAGGAACGCGTAGTTGCCGTTTCCTTTGTCGGCCAGCTTCTGCATCGTCGAATCTTGCACAGATCGACACAGATGAACCGACGCGGAGGGGTCCGATCGAATCTGTGAAAATCTGTGTAATCTGTGGACCTCTTACACGCCGTTCCGAAAACTGGAATCAACCGGCCCGCGCGAGATCGCTCATCGTCTGCGCGATTCCGGATGACGGCTCCGCACCGAGTGTGCGCTTGAATCCGCCCGCTCGGCAGCGCCCCTTGCGCGCGCGCCTGCCGCGAATCGCATTTAGGACAATTCGAATCCGCGCCGTCGCGGGAGGACGAACGTGCGGCGCGCAATCTCGGACGCCAGCTGCTCCGGTTCGTACCAATGCGAAAGGCAACTCTTATCGAGCAGGTCTTCGTTCGCGGCGATGAATTCACTCCAGGTCGAACCCACCCACTGCGCGCGGCGTTCCCCGATCACCGCCGGAAACGCGACCGTTGTCGTCTCGTGGTAAACCTCCGGCTTGCCGATCTTCGCGGTCAGCAACTTCAAGCCGCATGAGAAGCGCGTGATCGCCTCGCCAAATGGATACCGCTCGAGCATGTGAAAGGCGAGCCGGACATGTTCGGCATGCGGAAAGGCGGCGAGGTCCAGCTTGCCCTGCTCGAGCGCGATCAGTTGCTCTTCGACTGATCCCTCATCGCTGCGCATCGCGGCAGTTTGTTGTAATCGGCTCCGGTTTTTCAATTGCCATCTCACTACGGAGTTTTCACAGTCCGGCTGCGATGGAGTTGAGCGCGTATCTTGCGAATCGGCAGAAGGAAATCGACCGCGCCCTCAATGGCTATTTGCCGAAGGCGAGCAATAAGCCGGCGACGATTCATAAGGCGATGCGCTACAGCCTTTTCGCGGGCGGCAAACGTCTGCGGCCTATCCTCTGTCTCGCGGCCGCTGAAAGTTGCAGCGGCACGACGGACGCTGCGATGCCGCTGGCGTGCGCGGTCGAGTGCATTCACACCTATTCGCTCATCCATGACGACCTCCCGAGCATGGATAACGACGACTTCCGTCGCGGCCGGCCGACGTGTCACAAAGCCTTCGGCGAAGGCATCGCGATTCTCGCCGGCGATGCGCTCTTGACGATCGCGTTTGAGATCCTTGCGGCGGTGAAGATGGGACGCCGCTACCAATTGCGCGACACCCTTGCCGAACTGGCAAGAGCCGCCGGCAGTCGGAAGCTGATTGCCGGTCAGGTCGCTGATTTGGAAGCCGAGGGAAGAACAATCACCCGCCCCGAGCTGCGTTACATTCACGAGAACAAAACCGCCGCGCTGCTGACCACGAGTGTGCGGCTCGGCGCGATGAGTGCGAATGCGACCCCGCGCCACCTCGCGGCGATGACTGAATTCGGCCGCTCCCTCGGGCTTGCGTTCCAGGTCATCGACGACATCCTGGATGTGACCCAGACATCGGAGAAGCTGGGGAAGAGCGCGGGAAAAGACGTGGCCGCGAAGAAGGCGACATATCCCGCTGTGATAGGTCTCGAAAAATCGCGCTGGGAGGCGCAGCAGCTCACGAACCGGGCGCATTCGGCTCTGGCTGTGTTTCAATCGCGCGGTGAGACCCTGAGCGCGATCGCCAGCTATCTGCTCGAGCGCGAGTATTGATTCGAGCTTAGCGCCGCGCGCGGGACTGAGTTTTCTGAGGAGCGCACGGTTCTAGCGTGCTGATGAATGGCGTCTACGCCTTCGAACCTTCCGAGGCGCGGATACAGCACATTTACGAAAGTCCGTTTCCGCAGAATGCGGAAACCAGCACGCTGGAAGCGTGCGCTCCCCACGCGCAGACTTACGCGAGCGCCAGATTCGGATCAATCTCCTCTGTCACATCCGAGACGAAGCCGCGTTCGAACCGCAGCATTCCCGCAAATGCAATCATCGCCGCGTTATCCGTGGCGAGCGCAGGAGCCGCTGCGCGAAACCGTAATCCAGCGCGTTCACATGATGTCGCGAGAGCGTTGCCCAGGGCGCGGTTGCAGCTGACGCCGCCGCTTAGCGTCACCAGCGAAACACCCGCGCTTTGCGCAGCAAGGATGGTTTTCCGCACCAGCACGTCTACTGCTGCCGCCTGGAACGACGCGCAGAAGTCGTTCACTTGTTGGGCGCTGAGTTGCTCGCCGGTGCGAACCTCCCTCTCGACGGCGTATCTAACAGCCGTTTTCAACCCGCTGAAGCTGAAGTTGTGATCCTCCGAACCAAGCATGCTGCGCGGAAAATCGAATCGCTCCGGGTTACCCATGCTGGCGTGTCGCTCGATCTCGGGCCCACCGGGATATCCGAGGCCGAGCAGCTTCGCCACTTTGTCGAATGCCTCGCCGGCTGCATCATCAACGGTCCTTCCGAAAACCCGGTATTCGCCTACGCCGGTGACGTGCGCGAGCACCGTGTGTCCGCCACTGACCAGGAGCGACATATTCGCCTGGAGCTCTTCGCCGAAAAATGGCGAGAGCAAATGACCTTCGAGGTGGTTGATCCCGATGTATGGCTTGCTTAATCCAATCGCGAGACCTTTCGCGATCGACGCGCCAACCATCAGCGACGTTGCAAGACCGGGCCCGCTCGTGGCGGCGAAGACGTCGATCTTCGAGAGGGAAATGCCCGCCGTCTCCACCACGGTCTTCAGCAGCCGCGGAGCATGCACCAGATGGTTGCGGGACGCGACTTCCGGAACGACGCCGCCGTACGCCTGGTGCGCTGCTGTTTGCGAGGCAATCTCGCTGGCGAGCAACTCTCGACCACGCATGATCGCGATGGCGGTTTCGTCACACGAAGTCTCAATCGCGAGTAGAAGGGATGAAGAGTTCACGGAGGCCGCGCGCGATGCGGACGAACGAAACTGCAAAACGCGGGGCGGAAGTGCAACGACGGGCAGAACGCCTACCGCTTCACTGCGTCCACCTTGGGCGCCGATTCCTGCGCGTAAATCATAACGCCTTTCAGCGCGTCGATTGCGCGGAGCATCTGCGGATCTTTCGTCTTGATCAGCTCTTTCTCGTCTCCAGGTTTGAGATTGTCGCTGCTCCGTGCGGCGAACAGCGCCCGCTCCTGCTCGGCAGTCATCGGAGCGCGAATGTTCGGAGCAATGCCGTTCGCCTGGATCACCTGTTTGCTCGGCGTGTAATACTTTGCAGTAGTAAACCTCAACGCAGATCCATCCGGTAACTGCATCACGTTCTGGACTGATCCCTTTCCGAACGTCGTCTCGCCGACGATCACCGCCCGATGCAGATCTTTCAACGCACCTGCTACGATTTCTGCGCCGCTGGCACTGCCTTCATTCACGAGCACTGCCATGGGAAAGCGTGGCCGCTGCTTCGCGACAGCCGACGTCGCATAATCAGTCTGCTGGGACGGCACTCTGCCTTGCGTCGAAACGACAGTCGTGTTCGCAGGGAGGAACTGCGCGCACACATCCACCGCGCTGTTGAGCAAACCGCCCGGATTGTTGCGCAAGTCCAGCACGAGCGCCTGCATCCCCTGCTTCTGCAGTTCATCGAGCGCTTTATCGAGTTCGTCCGCTGTCGGTTCGTTGAATTGAATCAGCCGGACGTAGCCGATCTTGTAGGCTCCGGCGAACTCCGGATCGAGCAGCTTCGCTCCTTTCACGCTCTGGACCTTTACCTCCGCGCGATCTAACGCGTATTCTTTTATCTCTTTGGTCGCAGGCCGCATGATTGTGAGCGCGACCTTCTGTCCAGGCACGCCACGCAAAACGTTCACCGCATCCTGCAGTTCCATCTTCTCGGTTGAATTGCCGTTGATCCGCACAATCTGGTCCCCCGACAAAATTCCTGCTTTCGCAGCGGGCGTGTCTTCCATCGGCGTAATCACGGTCAGCAAACCGCTCTTCACCGAAACCTCGATTCCGAGGCCATTGAAGCGACTCCGCGTGTCATCCTGCATTTCCTTGAAGTCATCCGGATCCATGAACTGGCTGTGAGGATCGAGTGACGCCAGCATCCCCTTCATGGCAGCGTAAATGAGGTCGTGGTAGCTAGTCTTCTTGCTGTCGACGTAATCCTGCCGGATCAACTGTATGGCTCGCGCGAGCACGGACATTTGCGCGTAGCCAGTCTCGTCGTCGGTCGGACTCGCCGCACGCATCGACCAGAACCGGAAGCCCAGCAGCACATGAACGAAAATCAGGCACGCAAAGGTGCTGAGCAGGAGGCGTCGCTTCATAAAGTGCGGCTGGATTGTCGGGGCACGATCATCGCTCAGTCGGAAATTTTTGGCAACGTGCAAACCAGTGCGTAGGCTGCGCGGCTCCCTTAATTCCTATGAAACCGACGCGCCTCGTATTGGTTCTTCTATTTCTCGGCTTCGCGTTATCAAGCCAAGCGGCTGAGCAAAATAACGATGCTGAGGTCGACAAGCTGGCAGAGGAATACATCAAGGGCTGGCTAGCAGCGCATCCAATCGCCGCCACCGGACTCGGTTTCCACGAGTACGATGGTCGGATCAATGACTACACGCGGCTTTCCATCGATGCTGAATTATCACGGCTGAAACGATTCGACGAGCGGTTGAAGCGGTTCGACCCCGCAAAGCTTGGCGCCCGCGCCGCGGTCGATCTCAGGATTCTGCAAGCTGCAGTTAAGAAGGATCTCTTCGAGATCGTGGAGATGGGCTCGTTTGAAACCAACCCGATGACGTACGCTCAAGCGCTCGACGTCAACACGTTCATCAAGCGAAACTTCGCGCCGCTTGAAGAGCGTGCCCGGAGCATCGTTCAGATCGAGAGCCAGGCGCCGAATATCATTATCGCGGCAAAGACCAATCTGGCGGCGGTATTGCCACAGCCCTATGTGGAGCTCGCGATCGAGATTGCCCGCGGTTCGGCTGATTTCCTGAAGAAGGACCTTGTTGAGGCGCTTAAAGACGTGAAAGACGAGAAGCTTGTCGCCGCCTTTCAGCTATCAAATCGCAAGGCGTATACCGCGTTGAACGACTATGCCAATTGGCTCGAAAAAGAGCGGCTGCCGACGGCTGTGGGGCCATGGCAGCTCGGCGACGAAAAGTACCGGCGGATGCTCGCAGAGACGGAGTTCGTGGACATGGCACCGGCCCAGGTGCTGGAGATCGGACTCGCGGAACTGAAGCGCGAACAGGAGGCATTCGCCCAAGCAGCTAAGATCATTGATCCGAGCAAACCTGCGCCCGAAGTATTCAAGGA
>JACDHZ010000188.1 GCA_013820755.1 Chthoniobacterales bacterium | reverse complement strand
AGTGTACCGCGCGACTTTGTGGAAGCGCCGTCACAGATGCTGCAGGCGTGGGTGTGGGAGAAGGGTGTGCTCGACACGTTCGCGGCCGACTATCGCGATCCTTCGAAGAAGATTCCCGCCGAGCTGATCGAGAAAATGAAGGAGGCTCGCCTCGCGACTGAGGGGATGCGGTATCGCCGGCAGTTCGCGTTTGCCTCGCTCGATCTGGCGCTGCATGGACCCCACGAGGACGGCACGCCGCACGATTGCGTGAAAGTGTCGAACGCAATTCTCGAAAAGGTGCTGTTGCCGATCGAGCCGCAGACTGCGTTTGTCGCCTACTTCGGCCACATCACCGGCTACGATGCCGGCTACTACGGTTATGCATGGGCCGACGCAATTGCTGCCGATCTGGCGACAGTGTTTGAGAAGGCGCCCGGCGGATATCTGGACAACGAGGCGGGGATTCGATTGCGGCATGACCTCTATGAGCCCGGCAGCTCGCGCGAAGTAACGCAGTCGATCGAGAAATTCCTCGGTCGGAAGCAGTCCGTCGAGCCGTTCCTCGCGAAGATTGGCATCGGTCCGCAAAAGAAGAAAAGCGGCGCCGGGCCTTCTCAGGAAAGCCGCTAGTCTCAAGCGTCCTGGTTGCTCACTCCTGAGCCGAGTTGGCGGCGAACTGCTGCTACATCGGACCGAATCGCTCATCGGCATTCCTACAAGCACGCAGGCGTTGAATAACGATGATCGGATATACTGCTATGAGAACATCCCTCCTCTTTTGTTTCCTGTTGAGCGCCAGCTCGATCGTTGCTGTCGAAAATCCTGTGCTGCCGCCGAAGCAGGCTATGGATGAGATTACCGCCGGGGACCTGCTCAAGCATGTAAAGGCGCTTGCATCCGATGAGTTTGAAGGCCGTGCGCCGGGATCAAAAGGCGAAGAGCTATCGGTCAACTACATCACAGACCAGTTCAAGACCATTGGCCTGAAGCCCGGAAATGTGGACGGCAGCTATACCCAGGAGGTGCCGCTGGCTGGCATCACGACTGTGCCGACGGCTTCATTCAAAACCGGTGACAACGTGATGAATCTGAACTTTCCCAACGACTATGTCGCGTTCTCCGCCCAGCTGAAGGACACCATCACCGTCGATGATTCGCAGATCGTTTTCGTCGGCTACGGGATCGTCGCACCGGAGTACGGGTGGGACGACTACAAGGACGTGGACGTGAAAGGAAAGACGATCCTGATGCTCATCAATGATCCCGCGATGCCCGATCCCGAGGACCCGTCAAAGCTGGACGAGAAGATGTTCGGAGGAAAGGCGATGACCTACTACGGCCGCTGGAGCTATAAATATGAGATAGCTGCCGAAAAAGGCGCCGCTGCAGCCATCATCATCCACGAGACCGAGCCCGCAGCTTATCCTTACTCGGTTGTGGTCAGCAGCTGGTCGAAAGAAAACTTCGAGCTCGATCGGCCTAACAAGAACATGGACCAGATCAGCGTTTGCTCATGGGTGACGCTCGACACTGCCAGGAAGCTTCTCGCCGATAACAGCGAGGACTTCGATTTGCTGAAGCAGGCGGCGCTCAGCAGAGACTTCCGCCCGGTGGCTCTCAAGTCGACTGCGAACTTCAAACTAAAGCAAACGATTCGCTCATTTAAGTCGCACAACGTTGTGGGAAAGATCGATGGCAGCGATCCGAAACTCAAGCACGAGTGGATCATGTACACCGCGCACTGGGATCACCTCGGAAAGCATCCTGACCTCGAGGGAGATCAGATCTTTAACGGCGCAGTCGATAACGCGACCGGTGTAGCTGGTTTGATTGAGCTCGCCCGCGCGCATCACGCGCTGAAACCTGCAACGAAGCGATCCGTGCTCTTCATTGCGACCACTGCGGAAGAAGCCGGCCTGCTCGGCGCGAAGTTCTACGCGGAGAACCCGCTTTACCCGCTGGAGAAAACACTTGCCGATATCAACATGGATGGCCTCGCCGTTTGGGGAAAAACCCGCGACATCGAAGACACGAGCAACGGCAACTCGACTCTCGACGATATGCTCGCAGCTGCCGCGCAACGCCACGGCAAAGTGATGATGCCGAACAGTCAGCCGGAGAAAGGCAGCTTTTATCGCGCCGATCAGTTTGAATTCTCCAAGGTCGGCGTTCCCTCGCTCTACACCGGGGCAGGCAAGGACGTGATCGGCAAACCACCGGGTTTCGGACAGCAGAAGAAGGACGAATTTGTCGCGTCGCATTACCACCAGCCGTCCGACCAGGTAGATGCCACATGGGACACGTCCGGAGGTGCGGAGGACGTCCAGCTTCTCTTCGAAATTGGTTATCAGGTTGCGAATGACGACACGTTCCCAGAGTGGAAGCCAGGCACCGAGTTCAAAGCGAAACGTGACGAATCACTGAAGGCGGAACACTGATATTCCGGGTGGCCGCAAACGTTAGGAACTTCTCTTTCGCATCAGCCTATGCTGTCAATGGGAGAGAAGCGCTCGTCTCCGCGGGAGAATGTTGGGATAAGGGTTCTGCCGGCATCGAAGCGCGAAGTAGCTGGCCTAAATGAATGCTTCTCTGCCGATCGTTAGCGCGGTCATCGGCGCCGTCGTACTGCTATTCGGGAAAAAGCTTTTCTGGCTTTGCGTGGCGGCACTCGGTTTCGCTGCGGGCGTGGAACTCGCGCCGCATATCGTGCAGCAGCCGACACCGCTCGTGCAGCTTTCTATTGCACTGGTGCTCGGCTTTCTGGGCGCACTGCTCGCATTGCTTCTTCAAAAACTCGCAATCGGCGTCCTTGGTTTTGTCGCTGGCGGGAGGCTGGCGGTGGGCCTCGCCGCCACCTTCACGTTCGCGTATACAAACTCGTACTGGATGGTATTCGTCATTGGCGGAATTCTCGGCGCAGTTTTGCTCATCGCTCTATTTGATTGGGCGCTCATCCTCCTCTCCTCGTTAATCGGTGCGCACCTCATCGTAGGCGCGATCACACTACCGCCGACCGGCGCGACCATTCTCCTGATGGGCCTGCTGATCGTGGGCGTGTTTGCCCAGGCAACCGCGTTCCGCCGAAGCCGCCGTGGGCTCCCTGCTTAGGGACCAGAAACTTCGCATCGGGTAGCCCTTTTCCCGAAGCCATCAGTAGCTGCACCGAACGCACCCGAGCAGGCCCGTCTGCTGGCTCAATGCCGGAAGTGCCGCACGCCGGTGAAGATCATCGTGATGCCGCGTTCATCCGCAGCGGCGATGACTTCTTTATCGCGTATGGAGCCGCCGGGCTGAATCGCGGCGGTCGCCCCTGCATCTGCCGCAGCGATGAGCCCGTCAGCAAAAGGGAAAAACGCATCGCTGGCTACAGCACCGCCCTTCAGCGACAACCCGGCTTCTTCGGCTTTCCACACTGCGATTCGAGACGCATCAACACGCGACATCTGCCCTGCACCAATTCCGAGCGTACGATCGGACGCGGCATAGACGATCGCGTTCGATTTAACGTTCTTCACCACGCGCCAGCCGAAGATCATCGCCGCCAGTTCCGCTCCGGCAGGGTGTCGTTTGGTCACCACTTTGGTCCCGAGGTCCACAAGCTGCCCGGTATCTTTGTCCTGCACGAGAACGCCGGCACAAACCGAGCGAATATCCGCCTCCGGCGCAGTCTTCGGTTTTTCGGGCAGGCTACGGATCAGGCGGAGGTTCTTCTTCTTCTGAAATAACGCGCGCGCGTCACCTTCGAAATCCGGCGCGATAATCACTTCACTGAAAATCTCGCTGATCGCTTTTGCGAGTCGCTCATCGATCGGCCGATTACAGATGATGATCCCACCAAACGGCGCCTGCTTGTCAGTCGCGAAGGCTTTCTCCCACGCCGCACGCAAATCATCGTCGGTGCCGACGCCGCATGGATTGGTGTGTTTCAGGATCGCGACGGTCGGCTCCGTAAATTCGCCGATCAGGTTCGTCGCCGCGGTGATATCGAGGATGTTGTTAAACGACAGCTCTTTTCCGTGGAGCTTCTCGAAACACTCATCAAAGTCACCATAGAGCGCCGCCTTCTGGTGCGGGTTTTCGCCATAGCGGAGTCGCGTCACCAACGGCAACGACAGCGAAAATGAGGCGTCGGTCGTTTGCTCCTGGTTCAGGAAATTTGCAATTGCGCGGTCATACCCGGACGTCTTCACAAACGCCTTGATCGCGAGGCGCTCGCGCAGCTTCAGCGTTGTCTCGCCATCGTGATCCCGCATCGTTTCGAGCACCGTTGCGTAATCGGCCGGATCGACCACGACCGTAACAGACTCATAATTTTTCGCCGCGCTGCGGATCATCGATGGACCGCCGATGTCGATCTGCTCGATCGCTTCAGCCAGCGTGACATCCGGCTTCACGATCGTCTCCTCGAACGGGTAAAGGTTCACTACCACCAGATCAATCGGCTGAAAGCCCTGCTCCTTCGCCTGCTCTTCATGCAGCGGATTGCCGCGCTTGTAGAGCAAGCCGCCGTGCACCCGCGGATGCAACGTTTTCACGCGTCCTTCGAGCACTTCCGGGTAGTCGGTGAAGTTCGAGATGTCACGCACCGGAACACCTTTCTTGCGCAGCATCTCGGAGGTTCCGCCCGTCGAAATAATGTCGACACCTTGCGCTTCGAGGGCGCGCGCGAATTCAGCGATTCCCTCCTTGTCGGAAACGGAGATGAGCGCGCGACGAATTTTCACCGGTGGGAGCGTCGACTTTGTCGCAACGGGCGGCTTACGTCACGAGTGAAGTTGAAGCGAGGATGTGAACCCGCTGCTGGACAAGCTTAGCGATCGAGGACGACGTGCTTCGCCATCGGATAGAGCACAGGGCAACACCCGATCGTCTCGCAAAAAGCTTTACTGAAGTGGCTGAGGCTCGAATAGCCGACTTCCGTGGCAGCTTCCGTGACGTTGTAGCGGCCGCTCCGCAGCAGCTGCGCCGCTCGTTCCATTCGCAGATTCCGCAGGAATTGCGGGATCGTCAGGCCTGCCTCACGCGAGAAAACGCGGCTCAGGTGGAACGGGGAACAGCCGACCTCCTGCCCGATGGTTTCGAGCGTCGGCGGGTTCGCGAGATCGCGTGCGAGCAACTCCTTCGTTCTGGCCACTCGCTCGCGCGCCACGCGTTTCTGCCGCATGCAGAAAAGCTCGGGATCTTTCGGGACGAAAAGGAAGTGCGCCATCAACTCCAGCGCCTTGCTTTGATACCACAAGCTTTGTGCCTGCTTTGGCACCGGTGGCTCGAGTAAGCTGGTGACAAGCGACCGCTGGTCTGTCGACATAGTTCGCGGCGCGGAGACGACGCTCGTTTGCCTGTCCGCGAATACCGCGCAGCGCACGAGC
>JACDHZ010000056.1 GCA_013820755.1 Chthoniobacterales bacterium | reverse complement strand
TTGCTGATCGAGGGAGAGAAGCGCCGGCTACTAAAGCTTGAGACGGACAAGCAGGTCGGCAGCTACATCGTGCGTCCACCTGAAACACGATTGCGCCGACCGCCTGAACCCAGGAAGCCGCGCGCCGTCACTACTCGTTAGGCGCTGTAGGCGTAAAGGGCGGCAAAAGCAATCAGGAGCACGATTGCCACGATCCACCAGATTGTCTTCACGCCAGCCGGTTTAGCGCTCGAACCAAATTCATTCCGCACAAATTCGTCGTAATCGAAGGTGTCGCCCCGGAGATCGACTGCATCGCAAATCTCTGCATCCTCACGCCAACCGGAGTTGTGATCCGCGCCGCAGTCGGGACACGCGAGCGCGCCGCGCGGAACATCTTCTCCGCAAACAGGACAAATTTCAGGCGTCGGCGGCCGGCTGCCCTTGTTTGTCTTCATGGAGAATGAAACTTTGTGTCGCCCAAGAACAATATTATCCAATGAGACAGAACATCGATCGAAAAGGGCGTGCCGCGCGCGGAGGCATTGGCCTTCTCTTTCTCCTCTGCGGCGCATTGTTGCTACAGCAAAGCGGCACGCTGGCGATATTGTGCTTCGTGTGCGGCCTGTTCACACTTTTGGAGGCTCTTCGCGGCTGGTGCGCAGTCCGCGCCTGCGGCATCAAGACGCCTTTCTGAAGTGCTTGCGGCCGCGCCATCGGATCACGCGGGGTGCGTACTTCAAATGAACACCGGCCGTGGCAGAAACGAAAGCGCGTACAGCAACCCGAACACGAGATGCGTCTGCGCAGTCCCCGGCACGCTGCCGCTGCGATACGCCCCCACAAGCAGTGGGAGCGAAGCAAACGTTGCAAGGCTCCAGAGTGGAAGTAGACGCGTCGCGACTCCAACAACAACAAACAGCAACGGGCCATACAAAAGCAGCACCTGCAAATTCCGACCTCTGCGGGGTCCGAGTACTGTCGCAAGCGTCCGCACGTCAGCAGCATGATCGTCCGCGGCATCGCGAAGGTTGTTTGCGTGCAGGATCGCGTCCACTAAGAGGCACACGGGGATAGAGTAGAAGGCCACAAAGAGCCACTGTCGGGAACTCAACTCCGGGGTTTGCACCCCATACGCGCCCAATGTCAGGCCGAAACCAAAAGGGAGGATTATCAGCAAATCGCCGAGCCCATACTTTTTCAGCAGCGCCGGATAAAACACTGCGCAGCCAATACCGACAAGCGCGAGTGGCACCACGATCGAGGCGCGGCCGGCGAGCAGCACGAGAGCACAAACACCAGCAGCGGCGAACAGCAGGATTCCGAACCAAAGCGCTTGAGACGGCGTCATCTGGCCGCTTGTTAGAACGCCGCTACCATGCTCCTGCCGTGTGTCGACGCCTTTCACAAAGTCGAAGTAATCGTTTAGAACGTTGGCTCCGAAGTGAGCAACAACAGCGCCGAGCAGCACAACACAAAATGTCGAAACGTTGAAATGCCCACTCCCCAACTCTCCGTAGCCGCGCGTGGCCAATGCCGTGCCAAGGACGACCGGCACAACGCTCGCTGGAAGAGAGTAGGCGCGCGTCGCGCGCCACAGAACCATCGCGTTCACAACGGAGACTACAACACCTTCCCGGCACAGACGTTCAGAATTGACATCGACTTCCAATTGCTTGCGCGTGAACGGTGAGTACACCAGACAAGCCGGAAGATGCGCCGGCACGGCTGTTGCAGCAGATCGATTCCGCAGGTCTAGTCACATCGTAATTCGCTGAATGAATTCCTTCGTACGTGATCTGATTGCCGTGATTGGCATGGCGTGCTGGCCAGTCTGCTTCTGGTGGATGCACCGCATTTCCGCACGCCAGAACGCCGTGCTAAGACAGTTACACGATCAGGGCCGCAGGATCGAAAACGTGTCGAAGGAGGAACACAACATTTTGAAGGAGCTGCATCCGGCGGTGCAGAACATCGAAGAAAGCGTAGCGCAGCAGGCGCCATCGCCTGAACCGTAGCGGCAAACTGGCGGCGACGGCAGCGAGTAGTGCTTCTAGTCGCGCCCCCAGATCATCGCAACGGACGTAGTCAGGCTGCCGCCCATGTTGAACGTCAGGAACTTCTTGCAGCCGTCTATCTGCCGGGTGGTCGCCTGCTCAGTTAGCTGCTGATAGGCTTCGAACACCTGGCGCACGCCAGTCGCTCCGACTGGATGACCGTCTCCAATAAGGCCGCCACCGGTGTTCACCGGGATTTCCCAGTCGATTTTGCCGCTCACCTTCTCGTTGCGCACCTGCGGCAACGCGGTCGCACCGGTCATCGCGAGTTCGGCGCCCTTTCCACGCTCTGCGAGCCCTAGAATTTCATAGGCGCAGACTTCGGTGATCGAAAAGCAATCGTGCACTTCCACGCCGTGCATGTCACGCGGCGTGAGGCCGCTCGTCATGCTGAACGCCTTCTGCGCTGCTTTCGTCGCAGTGGTAAACGTCGGCGCGTCCTTCTTTTCCAACGCAAGATAGTCAGTCGTGCTGCCGAAGCCGAGCATCCGTGGATACTTTGCTTTATCGAGGCCCATTCGATCCAGGTACTTGCCTGAGACCAGCACGACCGCCGCGCCGCCGTCCGTGATCTGCGAACAATCCGAAACTTTCAACGGCGGAGCAACGCTCGGGTTCTTGTCTGAAACCTGCGACGCGCAGTCGTAGGTGAGATCAGCATCGCGCATCTGCGCCATCGGATTGAGCCGCGCGTGCGCGTAGTTTTTGTAAGCTACCCACGCGAGCTGCTCCTCGGTCGCGCCGTATTTCTCGATGTAAATCTGCGCGATCCGCCCGAACAGTTTCGGGAACATGAAATCGCCGTACTCAGGCTTCTCGATGTGATAATCAGCGGCGGCGCCGAGCACGTCCGAGCCGTCGAGCGATGACATTGTCTTCTGCTGTTCCGCGCCGACGACGAGAACGGCATCGTGAAACCCGCCGATGACCCACTGAGATCCTAGCAGCACCGACAACGAACCCGATGCGCATGCAGCTTCAGTGTGCATGGTCGGTATACCATGGAGCGCTGGATCAATCTCCGGCACGAACGCTCCGAGATGGAGCTGCTTTGTGAATTGCCCGCCATTGAAGTTACCAACTGCAGCCGCCTCGATTTCGTTAGGGTCAATCTTCGCATCCGAAATCGCCTTCTGCCCGGCCTCGATAATCAGGTGCCGAATCGTTTTCCCTTCCTTTTTGAGGTTGCGCTTAAAGTCGGTTCGGCCGCCGCCGATGATGTATACGGGCTCCATAAAGACGTGTCTCCGGTTGTGAATTGTGGCGAATTACTATCGCCAAAGTTCAGCAGTTGTCATCCTCCGCAGGACGCGGAATGACTAATGCGCGTGCTGATTCCGGGGGTCGGTTTCAGCGATGATGATGCTCACTGCATGTTGGTTGAAGCCCTTGAAACCGCCTTTTCGCTGGAGGTTTTCCAAGTGACTTCCGATTGCACCGTTGCTGGTAAATTCCTGGAATTGCGGCTCCGTGATTGACCCGTTGGCGCGCAAACGCTCGGCGCGCTGCAAACGAACATGCCAGCGCTCGCCTTCGGTGAAGGCCTGCTTCAGGAACGGGAAATCCGAGAAGGGTTTCATCGTGTTGATGTTTTCCGACGCAAGTTGATCCCGCAGCAAAGCGAAATCGAATCGGCATTCAAGGTGATGCATACCGGCTTCGAGAAAGCTTTCGCCGTGCAAGCCACACCACAGACCGATCGTGCCGAGCTTCGGCTGCGAAGGGAGCGGCTTACGCGAAAAATCAACCTCGACCTCGTCCGGGTTCAGGTCGACATCGTTGAAAATGATGATCCCTTCGATCGGCTGCTCCACGATCTGGGCACCCCACCCTGCTTCCTTGCCCGCATAGTAGCGCTCACGACGGTGAAACCCGAGCAACTCCCAGGCTTTGATCAGGTCGACAAAGCATTCGCGTGACGAACGGAACGTATGGTGATCGTGGTTCGCCCAGCCAAGGCCTAACGAGTCCTGCCGGCGCTTCTGTTCCGTAGCGGCGCGATTGCGCTTCTGCCAATAGCGACGCTCCTCCTCGAATACCAAGTGACATGCGAGATCGCGGCCGACGAGCTCGATCATCTTCGTGATCCGCTCCAGCCCGTCCTTCATGCCTCGAAGATCGTCATCCCAGGCGCGGCGACGACTCTGCCACAGCTCGCGCGCAGAAAGGTACGACTTCACATCAGGTTCAGCCGGCATGTAACCGCGGTACGCGCGACGCTCGATAGCTTCGAACCGAGCGCCGTTCTCCTCGGCAATCAGCATCCGGCGGAAGCGCGAAAGCGGTGCACCTTCGATGTCATTGGTGATCCCGTGCACGCCCGCGAAATCGGCCACGCGCTCCGGTCGAATGCCTAGTGCGAGCGGATACTTGGCGTTCGTCGGCGCAATGAGAACGCGCGGCAGCATCGCTCCGGGATGCCAGAGTTGCTTTTGCGCGTCCGGCGCATCTGCGAGCGGATCATCGGTATAACCCGTCGCGCGCAACACCTCTTCGTCCGAGGCGGGCAGCAGCAGATAATCGGTCCAATCGAGGATCAGAGTTCCGGTCTCATCCCTCATCCGCGCGGATAGTTCGCGGGCGGAGCTGTTCTGCTGGGTGAAGGCGTCGATCCGGCTGAGGATAAAGTTCTCAGCGTCGTAACAGAGCGGCCATTCGAACCGCGATTCCTCTGCAGTTTGCTGATGTTCGTCGAGAGTTGTTGTTGTCATTGTGTTCTTCAGGCTGTTGCGCTCCCTTCGCCCGCGCCAAATTGGATCCCCTGCGCGAGCGGAAGCTCGGTTGAAAAGTTAATCGTGTTCGTCTGGCGACGCATGTAGCTCTTCCATGAATCGCTGCCGCTTTCGCGTCCGCCGCCGGTCTGCTTCTCGCCGCCGAAAGCGCCGCCGATTTCAGCGCCGGATGTTCCCGCATTTACATTCGCGATGCCGCAATCGCTTCCACCGGTACTCAGGAACTTCTCCGCCTCACGCATGTCATTCGTGAAGATGGAGGAGCTGAGACCTTGCGGCACGTCGTTGTGCATTATGAGCGCTTCGTCAAAGTCGCTGTAATCCATCAGGTAAAGCAGCGGGCCGAATGTTTCGTGTTTCACGATCTCGAAGTCATGGCGCGCCGACGCGAGACATGGCCGCATGTAGCAGCCGCCCGGGAACTCCACACCGTTGAGTTTCTGGCCACCAAACAGGACCTCCCCGCCCTCGGCTTTGACCCGTTCGATCGATTGCTGCACGTTGTCGACCGCTCCGGGATCAATCAACGGCCCAACGAGCGTGGCGCGATCGAGTGGATTGCCGATACGCATCGATTTATAGGCGCGGAGGAGCTGCTCGCGGAGCTTATCCGCTACCGCTTCGTGAACAATCACGCGGCGCGTGGACGTGCAGCGCTGGCCTGCGGTACCGACTGATCCGAAGAAAATCGAACGCACTGCCATGTCGAGGTCCGCGCCTTTCGAAACGATCAACGCATTGTTGCCGCCGAGTTCGAGGATACTTTTGCCAAGCCGCCCGTGCACCCTCTTTGCAACGTCGAAGCCCATACGCGTCGAGCCAGTCGCTGACACAAGAGGGATTCGCGCGTCACCCGCAAGCTTCTGACCGACGTTCGGCCCGTCTCCAATTAAGAGCGAGAAAATCGCCGGATCTGCTCCGGTTTGCCTGCACACGCGTTCGGCAATCTTGATCACCGCGATCGCGGTAAGCGGCGTTTTCTCCGATGGCTTCCAGATCGTCGAATCGCCACAAACTGCTGCGAGCGCGGCGTTCCACGACCAGACTGCGACGGGGAAATTAAAAGCCGAAATGATCGCAACCACGCCAAGCGGATGCCACTGCTCCATCAGCCGATGGCTTGGGCGCTCCGATTGAATTGTGAGCCCATAGAGCTGTCGCGATTGGCCGACAGCGAAGTCGCAGATGTCAATCATCTCCTGCACCTCGCCTTCGCCTTCCGCGATGATCTTGCCCATCTCCATCGTCACGAGTTTTGCGAGGTCCGATTTTGCTTCGCGCAGTGCGTTACCGATCTGTCGGACCGTTTCACCGCGGACCGGGCCCGGCGTTACACGCCACTTGGAAAATGCCTCCTGCGCGCGCGCAACGGCGCGCGCGTAATCCTCGTCTGACGCGGTGCGCACCCGCGCCAACAGCTTCCCGTCAATCGGCGAAAACTTTTTAATAACGCCGCCGCCGCCGCGCCACTCACCGTCAAAGACGCCAGGATTCTCCTCGGCAATGCCGAGTTTCTCGAGCACCGAACGCATGACTAGCGGCACATGCGCCGGCATTCCTGGCGCAGGAGATCCATCGCCTCGTCAGCGGCACCAGCCGTGATGTCGAGAGCCGGACGGAAACGGATCGCGCGCTCGCCCGATTTCAAAACGAGGACGCCGCGATCGTAAAGACCTTTCCAGAGGTTATCGCGCGTCGCTGCGTCCGGCAGATCGAACGCAATGAACAATCCACGACCGCGCACCGCAGTCATTACCGGACATTCTGTGGCGATGTCGCTCAAGGCACTGATTATGCGTTCTCCCATCACCCGAGCGTTCTCCACCAGGCTGTCCTCTTCGATGATGCGGAGGTAATGCTTCGAGCGCACCATGTCGGTGAAATTTCCGCCCCACGTCGAATTCAACCGGCTCGGCAGACGGAACGCGTTCTCTTCCACTTCATCCAGACGCGGGCCGGCCATTACGCCGCACACTTGGACCTTCTTGCCAAACGCCATCAGGTCCGGCAGCACGCCAAAATGCTGCGAGCACCATGTCTTTCCCGTCGTGCCGAGCCCGCACTGCACCTCGTCGAAGATCAGGAGCATCTCGTTCTCATCACAGATGCGTCGCAGGCTCTGCAGCCATTCGCCTCGAAAATGATTGTCGCCACCTTCTCCTTGAATTGGCTCAAGGATAATCGCGGCAATGTCGACCCCGCGCTCCGCGATGAACCTGCGGATCTCGGCTTCGGACTTCTTCTCGCGTTCAATTACATCCCGCTCGCGCTCCCCGTCGAGTAACGAGAAGTCGATGCTTGGATTGGACACGCGCGGCCAGTCAAACTTCGCGAACAGATCCGTCTTACGCGGATCCGTGTTCGTCAGGCTCATCGTGTAGCCACTCCGGCCGTGAAACGCGTGGCGGAAGTGCAGGATCTCGGTGCCACGCTCTCCGCGCCCCGCAGCCATGTTCTTGCGGACTTTCCAATCCATTGCTGCTTTTAGACAGTTCTCGATCGCAAGCGCTCCGCCTTCGATGAAGAGATAGCGGTTCAACGGCGGCAGGCCCGCTACACGCGCGAAGGTCTCGACAAAATCGGCATACTGCTCGGAGTAGACGTCAGAGTTTGCCACCTTGGTTTTGGCGGCACAGAGCAGCTCGTCCTGGACTTCCGGCTGATCAAAATAAGGGTGATTGAAGCCTACAGGGACCGATCCGAAAAAACCGTAGAAGTCGATGAGACGGTGTCCGGTCGCCGCGTCGTACATATATGAGCCGCGGCTCCGCTCCACATCGAAGACAATCCGAAAACCGTCCATCAGGACGTGTTGTTCGAGCTTCTTAAGTGCGTCGGCAGCGACGCGGTTACTCTTATTGTCGTGGGATTTGCTCACGTTGAGGCTCCGCGCAGGCGTGCGGGCCGACTCCGTGAGCACGGGCGGCATACTCATAACGGATACTAGTTGGCGCGCTGCGCCGGGTCAACCAGTGCACAGCCGCCGATATCGATCCGCAACTGGAACCGTCGTTAAACATGGCGCGGTAACGGGCGCGTTATCTCTGACGCTTTCGAGGAGAGCCAGGCGACTCTCTAAACTATGCCGGTCCGCAGCTGTTCGTGCTTTCCTGCGAGCAAATCCTGCACGAGCGCATAGCCGCGCTGATCTGCGTTTTTTGCGGTGCCGGCGAAATGATGATCGATGCGCGATTGCGATGACCGGCAGAAGTAATGCACGAGCGACAGGATCTCGTCGGCTGGTTTACCGCTGTTGAGCAAGTGCTGCGCGTAGGAGCAGGTAGCGCTCATTGCAAAGAGCTCGGTCGCGACACCGACGAAGCGGGACAGCAGGAGCTGCTCGCGATCGAGTTTCGGCCCGAAGCGCATCATCGAGTGGAAGAGCCCGCGCGCTAGCTTCTTGCTCGTGGCCGCGCCATACGTGGTGTACTGGCGAAGCTCCGCGTGCAGCTTCGAGAGATCGCCGGTTTTCGCGCGCATGTACTGCCTTGGATACCACCGGGAATAAAATGAGCCGGAGCCGAACATCGACTTCATGCGCGTGCTCATCGGCAGCTGCGTGTTGAATATTGCACCGCCGACCTTCAGATGCGGATCGAGCGCTTCGCGCGCAATAAAAAGCCGCATGATCTCGCTCGACCCTTCGAAGATGGTGTTGATGCGGCAGTCGCGCAGAAAACGCTCGACCGGGATCGCCTCTTCGCCGCGACCCGCGAGTGATTGCGCGGTCTCGTAACCGCGGCCGCCGCGCACCTGCATCGCGTCATCTGCGATTTTCCAGGTCATCTCGGTGCACCACATTTTGCACATCGCCGTTTCGATGCGCAGATCGCCCGCTTTCTTGTCGACGAGCGCAGAGGTGAGAAACGTGATCGCTTCCATCGCGAACGTGTTGCCAGCCATCTCCGCGATTTTACCAGCAATCGCGGAGTGCTGGCCGATCGGCGCACCCCACTGGACGCGTTCGCCAGCCCATTTGCGGCAGATTTCCACGAGGCGCTTCGACAGGCCAACACAGGCCGCGGGAATCGTAAGGCGGCCGGTGTTAAGCGTCGTCAGCGCCACCTTCAGCCCCTGACCTTCCTTCGCAATCATGTTCTCCCGCGGTACGCGGACATCGGTGAACTTCACGATGCCGTTGTACAGGGCGCGCAACCCCATGAAGTGGCAGCGATACGTGATTTCGAGCCCTGGCGTATCTACGTCGACGATAAACGCGCTGATTTGCTTCCGCTCCTTGCCGTTGACCATTTTCGGCGGCGTCTTTGCCATGACGACAAGCACGCCAGCCTTAATCAAGTTCGTGCACCACAGTTTTTCGCCGTTTAGCACCCAGGTGGAGCCGTCTCCCGAAAGGTCCGCGCGCAAACTCATGTTCGCCGGATCGGAACCTGCGTTCATCTCGGTCAATGCGAACGCCGAGATTTCCTTCCGCGAAACGCGCGGCAGATATTTCGCCTTCTGCTCTTCAGTGCCAAAAATCAGCAGCGGCTGCGGTACCCCGATCGACTGGTGTGCAGAAACGAGCGCCGTCAGATTCGCATCCCAGCTGCCAAGCAACATGGCTGCCCGGCCATAGTTCACCTGCGACAGACCAAGGCCGCCGTACTGCTTCGGGACCTTGATCGCGAACGCGCCGATCGCGAATAGCTCGTCGATATTCTTCTGCGGAATCTCGCCCGTGCGATCGATCTCATCCCCATCGACGTTGTCGCGAAGATAAGCCTTCAGCTCGGCAAGGAATGCTTCACCGGCGGCGCGATCTTCCGCGCTCTGCTCCGGCCACGGAAACACGCGGTCGAAATCATGTCGCCCAATGAAGAGATTGCTCGCGAAGCTGCCACGCTCATCGAGCGGATCGCGGGAGCTCTCAGCCAGCTCCAGCGCGGCGGCCTTCCCAGCCGACATCTTCGACGTGTCGATCACGGAAGCGGGTGCGGCTTCTGCCGTCCTTGAGCCGGCTTCGGCTTTGATCTGTTCGGATGGAGCTTCGAGCGATGATTTCATGTTAAGACGTCTCCTCAGTTACCGATAAAATTTCGTGCCGTCGCGCGCATGTTTCCGCAGCAGCTCTGATGGCTCAAACTTGCCGCCGTGCCGTTCGCCGGCTTCGACTATATTGGCGATGCCAAAGTAGTCTGCATACCGCAAAGGGCCACCACGGAACGGAGCGAAGCCAGTGCCGAGGATCATCCCGTAGTCGGCGTCCTCCGCGGTTGCGACTACGTTCTCTTCCAGGCAACGCGCAGCTTCGTTTACCATCAGGTAGATCAAGCGATGCGCAATGTCGTCAGCGCTCATCGATGTCGCGGTGAAACCCTGTGCGCGCGCTTCAGCGCCTTCCACATCACCGTGTAAAGTGCGCTGCCATTCCTTCGCCGGTTTATTCTCCGTCTGCGACTTGCCTTGGTACTTGTAGAAACCACTGCCGGACTTCCGACCGAGCATCTTACCGTCCCGCAGCCAAAGCAGCACCGCTGACGCACGATCACGACGGCCGAATGCCTTCTCGAGCGTGTTCGCGATATCCACGGTGATGTCGACGCCTATCTCATCGATCAAACGGAGCGGTCCCATCGGCATTCCCCATTCCACCAGTGCCTCGTCGACCTGCGCAGCGGAGAGGCCGCTTTCAAATAGCTCCGCCGCATCCAGCAGATAAGGGAACAGCACGCGATTGACGAGGAAGCCGGGGCTATCCTGCACCATCACCGGCACTTTCCCGATCTGCCGCGCAAACGCTAGCGCGCGCTCCGTCGTCTGGTTTGAGGTCTGTTTGCCGACTACGACTTCGATCAGTTTCATCCGGCTGACCGGATTGAAAAAGTGAAGCCCGATGACGCGTCCTGCTTCGCCGGTCGTGGCGCCCAGCTCGCTGATGGACAGAGCGGATGTATTTGTCGAAAGAATTGTCGCCTGCGGTGTCTTCGCAGCCAGATCCGAGAAAACCTGCTTTTTGATCTCCAGCTTTTCCGATGCCGCTTCGATAACAATGCCGACGTCACGCATCTCGCCAGGATCGGTCGATGCTACGATCCGCGCCCTTCCCTGCTTCGCCTTCTCATCACTCATCAAACCACGATTCACTGCATCGCCATAGGTCTTCTCGATGTTCGCGAGACCACGATCCAGCAGCTCGGTATTCACGTCGCGGAGGATCACGGAAACGCCGCGGGAGCTGAGCCATTGCGCAATCCCGGAGCCCATCACACCTGCGCCGATCACCGCTGCGTGCGCGACCTTCTCCTGCTTCGTCTTCGAGGCGCCTTTGCGGAACTTGTCCGCGAGGAAGAAGTTGCGGATCAGGTTTTGCGTCGCCTCCGTTTCGCCGAGTTCGACAATCGCATCAAGCTCCAGCTTCAGCGACTCATTGACGGAGAGATCGTACCCGGCGTTCATCACTTCGAGCCCACGACGCAGCGCAGGGTTGTGGCCCTTGGGGAATGACATCTGCACGTCCGCATTCCGGGACGCTGGGAGCTGGCGCTTGCCTTGCGAGATTTTCGCGCGGGCCGCGGCGAGCAGCTGATCCGGCGGGACGACTTCGTCGATCATTCCGTTACGGAGCGCTTCGTCCGCAGTGTGTAATTTCCCCTTCAGGATCACGTCAGCTGCCGACGCCAGGCCGACAAGACGCGGGAGCCGGGTAGCGCCGCCCCAGGCGGGAATGAGCCCCAGCGTCGTCTCCGGCAGACCGATGCGCGTCGCGGGGTCGTTTGACGCCACGCGGTGATCGCACGCGAGGGTGATTTCGTAGCCGCCGCCAGCGCATGCACCGTGAATCGCCGCGACTGTCGGCACCCTGAGAACCGCGAGCCGATTGAACACGCGCTGTCCTTCGGCAATAAATCTCCGCAGCTCGCCCGTCCGCGCCTGCCGCAGGAGCGTTTGCAAATCAGCGCCCGCGATGAAAATCGATTTCTTGGCGGACGTAACGATCACGCCTTTGAGTGAGGCGTCGCCTTCGATCGCGTCCAGGTGTTCACGAAGGCTGCCAATGGTCGCCGCGTCGAAGATGTTCGCAGGAGAGTCGGGCCGGTCGAAGGTCAGCACGCATATCCCGTCATCGCCGAATTCGCGCCGGATCATTGCACCCGTTGGAGTTGCTATCATCGCGGTCACATTGGCGGGTTTCTTCGGAATTCCAAGTCCGAGGCACCTTTTGCAGCACGGCGCGTTGTCGATGCGTGCAGGTCGCACAACGAATTGCGCCGCTCCTGCCTGAGTGATAGAACTGCGACGCTGCTGAAGGAGCGGCTCTCACCACGCCGCGCAAATGGTAGGTAAAATACTACAACCTGAAATCCAGGCGCTGATCGATTCGCGGAATTTCGGCGCGTTGCGAGAGTTGTTTTCGGATTGGCCTCCAGCGGATGTGGCCGAAGTGATTCGCGATTTTCCGGAGGACCAGCAGGTCATCGTCTTCCGCATTCTGCCGCAGGACCTGGCGGCGGATGTGTTCGAGTACCTGGAGGTCGAGGAGCAGCAGAATCTTCTCCGCGGGATGGCGCACGAGCAGGTCGTCGGAATGCTCAACGAGATGTCTCCGGACGACCGCACGGCGCTTCTCGAAGAGCTTCCAAGCGCCGTCGCGCGGCAGTTGATTCGCCTGCTCACGCCGGAGGAGCGGCGCATTGCACAGGTTCTCCTTGGATATCCTGAAGGCAGCGTCGGGCGATTGATGACACCCGACTTTATCGCTGTGCACGGGGACTGGACGATCAGGGAAGTGCTCGATTTCATCCGCGAGCACGGTGAGGACTCGGAGACGCTGAATGTGATCTACGTCGTCGACGATCGCGGCACGTTGATCGATGATCTGCGAATCCGGGAGATCCTGGTGCAGCCGCTCGATGCCAAGGTCAGCGACGTTGTCGATGAGAACTACGTCAGCTTGAGTGTCACTGATCCGGAGCAGGATGCGGTGAACGTTTTCCGGAAATACGATCGCTCTGCGCTACCAGTCACTGACACAAATGGCGTCCTCGTCGGCATTGTGACGATCGACGACATGCTCGACGTCGCGGAAGAAGAAGCGACTGAAGACATCCAGAAGTTTGGTGGCATGGAAGCTTTGGAAGATCCGTACATGCGGGTGCCGTTGGTGAGCATGGTCTGGAAGCGCGCGCCGTGGCTGGCGGTGCTGCTGCTCGGCGAGATGCTCACGGCAACAGCGATGACTTTCTATGAAGCAGAAATCTCGAAGGCGGTCGTGCTCGCAGTGTTTCTCCCGATGATCATCTCGAGCGGCGGCAACTCAGGCTCGCAGGCGTCTACGTTGATCATCCGTGCGATGGCACTCGGTGAGGTGACATTGCGCGACTGGTGGCAAGTGATGCGCCGGGAACTCGGAGCCGGTGCGATGCTCGGGGCGGTGCTCGGCCTTATCGGGACGTTTCGCGTGGGATTCTGGTCGGTGATTTCGCAACGGTATTTCCACCGTCAGATTTACGGCGATCACTGGCACCTTGTCGCGGCGACTGTCGGGATCACGCTTTTCGGCGTGGTGCTCTGGGGTTCTCTTGCCGGTTCGATGCTGCCATTCGTATTGCGCCGCTTTGGCTTGGACCCGGCAACCTCCTCCGCCCCGTTCGTGGCGACGCTCGTCGATGTCACCGGCGTCATCATTTACTTCAGCATCGCATTGCTATTCATGCGGGGCTCGATGCTATAACCAGCACCACCCATGTTCTCCATCCGCAAGCTCCTCGGTCACGACGACAAGTTTTACGACCTGTTGGAGGCGAGCGCCCAACAGGCAGACACAAGCGTACACCATCTTGTCGCCCTCCTGGCGAAGATCGAGCACCACGATTCGCCGCAGAGCCTGGAGACGTTTGTCGCCAGCCGGCGCAAAGACAAACAGATCACACAGGAGCTAACCGAGCAGCTCTGCAAGACGTTCGTTACACCGCTGGAGCGCGAGGACATCCAGGCTCTTGCTGCCGCGCTATACAAGATTCCGAAGACAGTGGAAAAGATCGGTGAGCGCGTTCTGATTTGTCCGCAGGATCTCGAAGCGCGCCACTTTAAGAAGCACGTGGAACTGCTCGATCGCGCCGCTGAGACGGTGCTGGCTATGGTGAAGGATCTCCGCAAGGGCATTGATGCTGCAACCGCGCGCGAAAAGAACACGAAACTGCAAACGATCGAAGGTGATGCAGACGCGCTGGAGCTGGAGCTGTTGCGCGAGTTGTACCATGGCGATTACGACGCCAAGCAGATCCTTTTTTTACAGGAGCTTTTCGAACTTCTCGAGAAGGTGATCGACCGCTGCCGCGACGCGGGGAACATCATCCTGCAGGTCGTCCTCAAGTACTCATAGCAGCGCCCCGCCCGCGGTATGTTGCTGTTCCTTTGCGTTGTTTTGGCGGCGGTTGCTTTCGAGTACATCAACGGCTTTCACGATGCTGCGAATGCGATTGCAACGGTAGTCTCCACGAAAGTTCTGCAGCCACGTCAGGCAATTGCGCTCGCCGCCTTTTTCAATTTAACCGGCGCACTCACCGGCACTGCGGTAGCGGCGACAATTGGCAAAGGAATGGTCGATCCGAAGGTAGTTAGCATGGCAACGGTTCTCTGCGCGCTGATCGCGGCGATCACCTGGAATTTGCTCACGTGGTGGCTTGGCTTGCCGTCGAGTTCCAGCCATGCACTGATCGGCGGTCTATGCGGCGCGGCGGTCGCGTCAGCAAGCGGCGATTGGAGCGTCCTGAAATGGAATACCGGTCTCATGCCCAAAGTCATCATCCCGATGGTCAGTTCGCCCGTTCTTGGCTTCATCCTTGGCGGAATACTCATGTTTATCCTTCTGGTGCTCCTCCGTTCTGCCACACCGCATATCGTGCATGGGATCTTCGGCAAGCTGCAGCTCGCGAGCGCCGCGTGGATGGCGCACAGCCACGGCACGAACGACGCGCAAAAGACGATGGGGATTATCACGCTAGCGCTGTTCACCGGAACACAAGCGGGCATTTTTGCCGGCCTCCCGCCGATCTTCCACTTCCTGAACACCCCGGACTTCGTAGTCGCAAAATGGGTGATCGTTCTCTGCGCCGGAACGATGGCTGCAGGAACGGCAGCGGGAGGCTGGCGCA
>JACDHZ010000187.1 GCA_013820755.1 Chthoniobacterales bacterium | reverse complement strand
CCAGCGCGGTCTTCTCGAGCCAGACGGTGAAGTCGTAGCCGCCGCCAAGTTGCTCGCGTTTCCAGGGTCGCAACGGTTCCAGTGAATGCACCGTGATCACGAGCGGAATGCCGTAGTTCATCTTCGCGAGAATCCCGCCGAAGTGGCTGTACCACGTGTGACAATGCACCACGTCGGCATCGATGTTCGCGGTGTTGAAATCGAGGCATCGTCGCACCGCACCGAAGACCGATCGCAACGGCCTCGGGCAAGTGAATTTCTCTGCATCAAGCTTGAAGCCGACGACTCGGAGATTGCCTGCAGTCACATCCTGCTCACCGAAACAGCGCACTTCGACCGCCATCATCGTCGCCAGCTCGCGCGATAGGTAATCGACATGCACGCCCGCGCCCCCATAAACGTGCGGCGGATATTCGTTCGTCAGAAAGAGTGCTTTCATGCCGTTTTTCTACCCGGGCTTACGTGAGGGCGCACGGAGATTTGCGGTAACCCTTCGCGCGTCTTGTGAAAGAGGCAGGTCTGTCCGCCGGATGAAACGGAGATCGAGCTCCGATCTTACTTCTGCACTTTCAGCACGAGCACAGACGCGTCGGACGCGTATCACTCACGGAATCTCATGCGCTCCTATGTCCCAGCTGGCGCTTTGTGGGATCGTATTGCCGTAGAAATCCTGATCCGCGCCAACACTGAAGAGCGCGCTTAGGTTCAGGCCCGCATCAATCATTCGCGAGTGCGCCGGCAGTTTGTAGGCGGTAAGGGTGCCGAGCTGATCTGTGTCTCCGATAGTTCCGCCGCCGCCCGCGTTTTTAAATTTCGGCGCAACCTGCAAGCCCACTGGATTACCATTGTGTGTCTCCCGTCCGCGCGCAACTCGCCATGCGGAAAGGCTGGTGTACGTCGTTACCCCCTCCGTAATTTTAAAGTCACTCGGACTGTAGTAATCGTTTCCTTTGAAGGATGCGGTTCCGCTTCCTGCCTTAACTACGCAGGGGATTCCATCGTCGGCTCGAAAAATATTATTATAGATTTGTGCGTTCGTAACTTGGGCGCCAGAGACACGCAAACAGGCGGTATTAATATCTATCAGGTTTAGATTATCCGTATAGATGCTGTTCCCATAAATCCGATTATTGCTCTGCATTGAACTGCTACCGGAACTGCCGACCCAGATAGAGCCGCGATTGCCTCCCTTTCTATTATCCCTTTCAGACACGTTGTATCGAATCGTATTATTTCCGTTACGGGGAGCGTCCGACGTGTCGTTGAATTGGTAAATCAAGATCCCTGGCCCGTCATTCCCGTGCGTGTAGTTGTACTGAACGAACGAATTAGTCACTCCCCCATCCAAATCGAGGCCATCGCCATCTCCTGCTTGGCTATGGTTGCTATAGGATTCGTTATATTGAATCACGATGTTGTTAGAGTAAATCGCCCATAACCCGACCGGCCCATTGAAGCGGACGTTCAGCGCTCCATTATTGAACGCAAGACAATGTTCAATTGTTCCTCCATCTACCTGCTTGAAGAACATTCCATTCCCGCTTTGCCCTGTATAGCCAGATACTCCTGCATTGTCATAAAAGCTATCGTATCCTGCGTAGACGTTCGTGAATCCATAGAGAGAACCAAGCCGTCCGCCACCCATCCACATACCGGCGAGCCCATTGTCATGCACCTGACAGTTTGTGACCCTTAGATCGTCATATCCGCCGTTAGTTCCGCTGGTGTAAAATGCTATTCCTGCCTGGCGGAATCCATTGACCTCCACCTGATCGATGTAAATCGAAGTAAGAACAGCGGTCGAAATTTTGTCGTACAATAGCTGTACGCCATCGTTGAATATGCCGCCATTGCTCACTCCGCTTCCCGTCACCTTGAACGCGGTAACACGAATGTTTTTGTTATTGTGTAGGTATATCCCTACTCCTGTCCCAGCCAAAATCTCCGCCTTGCCGGTACCATAGGAATTAATAGTAATGGGAGCAGCGGCCGTTCCTGATTCGGTAAGTACAAGGTTGCCGCTAAAGCTTTGCCCGCCTTGAAAGCTTATTATGTCGCCAGCAGCAAAATTGGTGTTGTTGACCTTGGTAATAGTTTTCCAAGGCGTAGACGTGGAGGTTCCGTTATTTCCATCATTTCCAGTCGCACTCACAAAATAGTGAGCGCCCTGCGCGTGAGGAACGAACGCGCTAAACAAAAGAATTAGTATTAGCAGTTTATTCATGTGTCGTCGTACTGGTAGCATGGTTTGAGCATTACACTGTGGAGTGGTTGGATTGCAGTCAGGAATTGCGAAGACGTCGCCGAGTGGCACTAGATGATCTGGCTTGTTCTTTATAAACGAGCCGGCCGATCGGCCAAGCTCGGATTTAACCGGCTCACTCGTTAAGAGCGTGCTTCACTGCCCCATCGTTCGCCAATGACGCCGGTGAGATTGGAAGAATTCGTCGGCACAGCTACTTGAAAATGCCCCGGCACTCGCTCCTTATTGAGACAGAAGGGATACCTTCTGCGTACGGCGGTGGCCTGACCCCAAAAAGTGGACATGACATAAGTGTAGTTCTGCGCCTAAAAAAGGAGCGGAACAAAATGAAACAAAAAGTCGATTCAGTGACGAGCAAAAAATTGCGATCTTAAAGGAAGTGCGGGCGGGGGCGACGGTGGTGGCGCCTGCGCCAAGCACAACATTGGGGTGCAAACCTATCACGGGTGGAAGCGCAAATTGGGGGGATGGAACTCAATGAGGCGCGCCGGCTGCGGGGATTGGAAGAGGAATGCGGGCGGCTCAAGCGGTTGGTGGCGGATCAAGCCGTGCAAATCCAAAGTTTAAATGAGGTGAACGCAAAAAAATGGTAAGCCCGTCGAGCCCGCGTCGGGCGGTGAAGAGCATAGTGGAAGAGGGCTTGGGCAGCGCGCTCCAGGCTTGCCGTGCATTAGAGTTGGCGCGCTCGAGCTTTTACCGGCCGTGTGCCTTTAGCCTGACCAGGCGCAGAGTGCAGCGGGCGGTGCTCAAGCTGAGCGAGAAGCATCCGCGTTATGGTTATCGGCGCATCACGGCCTTGTTACGTCGTGATGGTTCGAGCATCAATCCGAAGCGGATGCAACGGGTGCGACGCATGGAAGGCTTGCAAGTGCGGCGCAAGCAAAGGCGGATGCGACGAGTAGGGCCCGAGCAAAACGAGCGGCTGCGCGCGAGCAAACCGCGCCAGGTCTGGAGCTGGGACTTTGTGGAAGACCAGACGGAGAACGGAACGCGCTTCCGCATCCTGACCTTACTCGATGAGTACACGCGGCAATGCCTGGCCATCCACTCGGCCTGGTCGATCCGCGCCGTGGACGCGATCACGGTCATCGAAACAGCGATCGCGCGCTACGGAGCGCCGGCTCATCTGCGCAGCGATAATGGCTCGGAATTTATTGCTTACGCCATCCAGGACTGGCTGAAAGAGCGCGAGATTAAAACCCTCATATCAAGCCAGGCAGCCCGTGGGAGAACGGTCACATCGAGAGCTTCCATGACAAGCTGCGCGACACGAACTTTTCGCGTCGGAAGCTGACGCACCCGCGACCGCCATTACCGCCTTGGGCGAAGACTTTGATTCGATCGACAAACATGGCGCTGACGGCATTCCAGACTCTCAAAGGTGCCACGCGGTCTCGCCCCTGTCATGCGGAGCCAACGCGCGCGGCAATCAACCGGCAGGTTGTCTCTTCTGCAGCGTCTCGTAGAGTTGCTTCGTCTGCGCTGCAATCGCTGGCCAGCCGAATTTTTCGGCCGCGCGCTTTCTGCCTGCGCGACCAAAGCGCGACCGCATCTCCGGGTCGGCCATGAGCTCGTCGATTCGCATCGCAAGATCCCGCTCGAACTGCGCGGGATTTTTTGGTTCGAAACTCTCTTTCATCTGCTCCAGCGGAACGAGGAAGCCAGTCTCTCCGTCGACCACCACTTCCTTGATTCCGCCAACCGCGCTGGCCACGACCGCCGTCTCGCAGGCCATCGCTTCCAGGTTGATGATGCCGAAGGGCTCGTAAATCGACGGGCAACAAAACACTGCCGCGTGCGAGTAAAGTTCGATCATCGTCGGCTTGTCGAGCATCTCGCGGATCCAGATGACGCCCTTTCGCTTCGCACTCGCTTCCCTTATGGCTTGCTCCATTTCCCGAGCAATCTCCGGCGTGTCGGGCGCGGCCGCGCAGAGCACGATCTGAAATCCATCAGCCATGTGTTCGATGGCGCGCACTAAATGGTTGATCCCTTTCTGCCGGGTGATCCGGCCGACAAAGAGCAGGAAGGGCTTCTCTCGATCGATCCCAAATCTCTTCAGCGCCGCGGTTGTCGAGACTTTGCGATACTCTGCGAGATCAATGCCGTTGGGGATCACGTGCAGCCGTTCGGCTGTGATGTTGAAGAGCCGCAAAAGGTCCTGCTTTGTTCCAGCCGAGACCGCGATGACGGCGTCCGCCATTTCCAGCGCCGTTTTCTCCAGCCAGACGGTGAAATCGTAACCGCCTCCAAGTTGGTCCCGTTTCCAGGGCCGCAGAGGCTCGAGCGAGTGAAGGGTGATCACGAGCGGAAGGCCGTAGTTCATTTTCGCGAGAATCCCGCCGAAGTGGCTGTACCACGTGTGACAATGCACCACGTCGGCATCGATGTTCGCGGTGTTGAAGTTCGTGCAACGCTGCACCGCGCCGAAGACCGACCGCAGCGGCTGCGGGCAGGTACATTCCGCCGCGTCCGCCTCGTAGCCACGCACGTGCAAATTCCCTCCGTCGAATCGTTGCTCGCCGAAACAACGGACCTCAATCGGCATGCTCTTCGCTAATTCGCGCGAGAGATAATCGACGTGCACACCGGCCCCGCCGTAAACGTGCGGCGGATATTCGTTCGTCAGGAAAAGCGCCTTCACCGCAATTGATCTAAGCGCGCGGCATCCTGATCGCACGCAGAAATTCCGCCGGACCGCGCTCGCTTTCCTTCGCGTTTAATACCTCACGCTCAGTCCCAGGAACAGATTCAGGTCGTCGGCCGATCGCGTCAGTCCGACATTCAAGCCGGTATCGAGCTGGACGTTCGGCGTCAGTTTGTAAGTGAAGCCGAAGTCGAACGTGCCCACCCATTCTGCATCTCGCTCGGTGCTGACGCTGCTGAAAAACTCCACGTAACCGGAAAGCTCACCGACGATGCTGTGGCCGACGGTCATCGAGTTAATGAACTCCGCGTGATAATCGGAGCTCTCTTCGTTTTGCACGAAGTCGGCTTCGGTCATCGCGCCGAGATTGAAGTCGCCCGGGAGTGCGATCGCGAATGGGAAAATGATTCCGCCTTCCACCGCGTCATTGCCCAGGCCGTGCT
>JACDHZ010000186.1 GCA_013820755.1 Chthoniobacterales bacterium | reverse complement strand
ATGTGATTGACCGGGAGAACGGCTCCTTCCTGATCACCGATCGCTTTTTCCGGCTCTGGATCCAAAGGGTGCAACTGCCATGAACCTGCGCCTGGTCGCGGGAGTGTTATGCGCCTTTCGTTACGCACCAGGCGCAACAGGGGCAGTGGTCCAGTGGATCGTTGCGGCGTAACGGAGATGATCCTGCAAAGATGTGCCGGATGAACCCACGCGACTTCTTTGCCGAACTGAAGCGGCGCAACGTCTACAAGGTGGCGGTGGCCTATGGGGTGATTGCGTGGCTGCTCATTCAAGCTGCGTCGATTCTGTTTCCGACCTTCGAGGCGCCGGCATGGGTAATGAAGGTGTTTGTCTCCGCGGTCGTTCTTGGTTTTCCGGTCGCACTGATTCTCGCATGGGCATTTGAGCTAACGCCGGAAGGTATCAAGCGCACGGAATCTGCCGCCGATGCGCCGCGAAAGCAGCGGAGCAGTCGCGCGTGGATCGTTCTCGTCGTCGCGGCTGCTCTGGTTTCCGCCGTGTTGTTCTTCCTCGGGCGCTACTCGGCTTCGCCACGGACTTCGAGTTCAGCGACGACGATGAAATCCATCGCCGTGTTGCCATTCGAAAATCGAAGCGAAGACAGGGCGAACGCGTACTTCGCCGACGGAATTCAGGACGAAATCCTGACGCGACTGGCGAAGATCGATGATCTGAAGGTGATCTCCCGCACTTCGACGCAGCGTTACAAAAGCTCACCAGGAAATCTGCCGGAGATTGCGAAGCAATTAGGAGTCGCGCACGTGCTCGAGGGCAGCGTCCAGAAGTCCGGCGACCAGGTGCGCGTCAATGTGCAGTTGATCAAGGCGGAGACGGATGCGCATCTCTGGGCGGAGGTCTACGATCGGAAGGTTGCCGATATGTTCGCGGTGCAGAGTGAGATAGCGGAAACGATCGCGAAAGCGCTGCGGGTGAAGCTTTCGAGCCGCGAAAAACAGGTGGTCGCCGCGAAGCTGACCGAAAATCCTGACGCATACGACGCCTACCTCCGAGGTCTCGCTATCTGGAATGGTCTGGACCTCTCGCCGAAGACGCTGCGGGAGATGGCTGAGTTTTATGGGCGCGCGGTGCAGTTGGATGCGAACTTTGCGGTGGCGTGGGCGAACTTGTCAGTGGTTGGCACGCTGATCTTCGCCGAATTCGAGCCAACGGCAGAGCGACTCGCGGAAGCAAAACGGGCGCTGGACACAGCGCTCCGATTGCAACCAAGCCTTGGCGAAGCGCACTTCGCGTTGGGACTATACCGCTACCGGGGGCTGCGGGACTATGATGGTGCGCTGAAGGCGTTTGATGAGGCAATCGACCACGGCGTCAACAAAGCGCTTTCGATCGAATTTTCCTCCTATGTGAAGCGCCGGCAGGGGAAGTGGGAAGAAGCGCTGGCTCTGAGCGAGGAATCGCAAAAGCTCGATCCACGCAACGCGATCATCTACTCAGAACGGGCTGTCACCTACCACGCTCTGCGGCGCTTTGGTGAGGCCCGCATGATGATTGACCGGGCACTCGAGATCACGCCTAACAATCCGGTGTTGCTGGCCCAAAAGGCGCGAACATTCCAGTCGGAAGGCGATTTCGAAGCGGCGGAACGACTACTCGAGCACGTGCCGGTTGACCCCCAGCAGCCGGAGCTGATCGGAACGCGCTATACCCAATGGATGTGCACGCGCAGGTTTGGCGACGTCATCCGGGTTCTGGAAGGCGTGCTTGCCACTTCCGAGTCCCTGCCGAAACCAATGGTGGCGAACTATCGCGCGCGTCTCGGCTTCGCGAAACTTTGCGTGAGTGATGCCGCCGACGGCACACGTAACCTCATCCGGGCGCGAGAAGACTTGGAGAGACTGCACGACGGAAGTGACAAGGGCGAAGCGTTTCTCGAGGATCTGATCATCGTGGACGCGTTGTTAGGCGACAGACCACCCGTCGAAGCGAACATCTCCAATCTCCCGGCTCGCGTAATCAAGGACGCACTCTACGGCCCCAGCGTCGAAGAATCCGTGGCTAGCGCCTGGGCGCAGCTACGCGAACCGGACGCGGCGATCGAGATTCTGCAGCGGCTCCTGAGCAAACCAGGAGGCCCTACCTGTGGAGTACTTCGGACACATCCGATGTGGGATCCGTTGCGCAGCGATCCGCGCTTTCAAAGGATGTGCGAGGAGCGAACGCCGTGAGCCCGAAGCGTTTTTTCGCCGAGCTGAAGCGGCGCAATGTTTATCGCGTCGCGGTCGCATACGGCATTGTTGGGTGGCTGGTCATGCAGGTCGCAGCGACGGTCGTGCCCGCGTTGCAGCTGCCAGGTGCCGTCACCAGCGTGGTCGTTTTGCTGACCATGCTGGGTTTTCCGATTGCACTGGTCCTGGCGTGGGCCTTTGAACTTACCCCGGAAGGGATGAAACGGACGGAGGAGGTCATTCCTAACGAATCCATCGCGCGCCGGACGGGCCGAAAAGTCACGGCGTTGATTGTGATCGCGGCCGTCGTCGCGGGCGCTTTGCTGGCCTTTCAGTTTCTCCGAACGAAAAGCTCACGAGCCATTGTGCAGAAGAGCGTTTCTCCCACACCGGCGCCTGGTGTCATCCCGCATAAGAGCATCGCGGTTCTTCCTTTCGCGAGCTTGAGCGAAGACAAGGCGAACGAATATTTCGCGAACGGGATCCAGGATGAAATTCTGACGCGCCTGTCGAAGATCGCGGAGTTGAAAGTGATCTCGCGCACTTCCACGCAGCAATATCAAAGCAAGCCGCAAAACGTGTCCGAGATCGCGAAACAGCTTGGCGTCGCGCATATTCTGGAAGGAAGCGTGCAGAAGGCGGGCGAGTCGGTGCGGGTGAACGTGCAGCTGATTAAAGCGGAAGGTGATTCGCACCTGTGGGCGGAAACGTTCGACCGCAAGTTGACGGACATCTTCGCAGTCGAAAGCGAAGTAGCGGAGCGCATCGCAAGTTCGCTGGAGGCAAAATTGACGGGGCGAGAGAAGGAAGCGGTCAATTATGTCGGAACGAAAATACCGGCAGCCTACGATGCTTACCTCCGTGGAATTGCGCTTCGAAACACCCAGTCGCGCGAGGACCAGGATCGGCTGATCCAGTTTTGCCGGCAGGCGGTCGCGCTCGATCCGAACTACGCCGCGGCGTGGTCCGACATCGCGGTAGCGGAAGGTTTGAAATACATCCAGGAAGAGCGGTCGGAAGCTCAACGGACGCTGGTGAAGGAAGCGGCGGAGAATGCATTGCGCCTCGATCCGGAGCACGGCAGTGGGCACGCGGCGATGGGGATGTATCTCTACTATTGCCTACAGGAGTACGATAAGGCGCTGGTCGAGCTGCAGAAATCGCGAGAGCAAGCGCCGAACAATCCGTTGACGCTCCAGGCGGTCGGATTAGTGAAGCGGCGTCAGGGTAAGCTGGACGAATCCATCGAGCTGCAACTGCAGGCCGCGCAGAGTGATCCGTTGAACCAGGATATCTGGGTGAATCTCGGGTGGAGTTATCGCGGGATGCGCAAATTTGCTGAGGCGCGCGCAATGTTCGATCGCGCCCTTGCCATCGCGCCTAACGATCAGTCGATTCTCGGGCGCAAGGCCGAGACTTATTTTGCCGAGGGCGACTTCGCTTCCGCGGCGCGGCTGATAGAACAACTCAATCCGGGACCCGCCGATCCAAGGTACTTCGCCCGCATCAGAATCCTCGCGAGCCAGCGAAAATTCGACGAAGCGATCGCGAGGATCACCTCAGACTTGGAAAAGGAAAAGTCGCTGCCCGGTTTCCGTAGCGCAGCAATGCACCTTACTCTCGCAGAACTGCACGTCGCAGCAGGACGCCGCGATCAGGCTCAGCCGTTTTTATTAAAAGCGGACGCTGAGTTGAACGAGTTAGCCCGAGCGAATAAGAGCCCCGATGCCAGCTGGCTGTCGCTGGAGATACATGCCCTGCTCGGTCGGCGGCAGGAAGTCGAACGCGAGGCTGCTGCTTACATCGCGCGGGAGGCGAAGGATCGCTGGTCTGGTCCCAGCGCTGAAGCAGACGCGGCACGCGCCTTCGCTATTTTGAGCGACCGCGATCGCGCCGTGTCCATTCTCGAACGGCTACTCGCGCAACCCTATGCCCACTCGCTTACTCCGGCTTACCTGCGGATGGATCCGATCTGGGATCCGATCCGTAACGATCCGCGGTTTCAAAAACTGGCGGAAATAAAACCATGAACCTGCGCAATCTCTCCAACGAGTTGAAGCGGCGCAGTGTTTACAAGGTCGCGGTCGCTTACGGAGTGGTCGCCTGGTTTCTCATTCAGGTCAGCGACATCGTTTTTCCACGACTCCATCTTCCCGACTGGGCGGTGACGCTGGTGATCGTGATGCTCATGCTCGGCTTTCCCGTCGCTCTCCTGCTCGCGTGGGCCTTCGAGCTGACCCCGGAAGGCGTGAAACGGACGGAGGAAGTCGTCCCTCACGAATCGCTCCGGCCGCGCACTGGTCGCAGAATTGTGGTTGGCGTCGGCCTGATCGCGGCGGTCGCGCTGGGCCTGTTGCTCGTCCAGTTGTTCCAAACGAAACCCGGCACCGGCCAGGCGGTCTCTCCCGCCGCCGCGGGTCTCGGGAGCATTCCGGAAAAAAGCATCGCGGTGCTTCCCTTCGATAGCCTGAGCGAAGACAAGGCAAACACCTACTTTGCGATTGGAGTGCAGGACGAAATCCTGACCCGGCTCGCAAAAGTGGCGGAGTTGAAGGTGATCTCGCGCACCTCGACCCAGCAGTATCAGAGCAAGCCGGGCAGCGTGGCCGAAATCGCGAAGCAACTTGGCGTGGCATACATCCTGGAAGGTAGCGTGCAAAAAGCCGGTGAAAGTGTGCGCGTAAATGTGCAGCTGATTAAGGCCGAGACCGACGCTCATCTCTGGGCGGAGACGTACGACCGGAAACTGTCGGAAATTTTCCAGGTGCAGACAGAGATCGCGCTGCGCATCGCCAGCGCGCTGGAAGCAAAGCTGACGGGCCGCGAGCAGCGCGACATAGCCACCGTCGGAACGACGAATGCCCAAGCCTATGATGCTTACCTGCGCGGCCTGACCTTTGATACTTCGCAATCAGGGGAAGAGACACGCGTCGCGCTCGAGTCCTTTCGCCGCGCGGTGGAGCTGGACCCGAACTTTGCCGTTGCGTGGGCCGCGCTCGCGAACCGTGAATCGTTTAACTACTTTGGCAACCGGACTCCCGAACAGCTGGCGCGCGCGCAGCACGCCATGGAGATGGCGGTAAAATTGCAGCCAGATGCGAGTGAGTCGTACGCGGCGGCAGGCTCGTTTTATTATTATTGCCCGCTAGATTTCGAC
>JACDHZ010000002.1 GCA_013820755.1 Chthoniobacterales bacterium | reverse complement strand
CGTGGCATTTGGGCTCACTTCGGGATCGACCCGGGCATTGATGATCTGCGTGAGGTACGTGGACTGACCGCCCACATTCTCTTCCTGCATGACGAAGAGCGTGCAGATCGCCAGAAGCGCGAGGGAAGCGACGGCTGCCCAGGCAACGCGACCAACGGACCACCAACTCGTCCGCGGCTCTGAATTTTCTCGTGATGCCGGCTGAGGCAGATCGCGTGCCATTTCAGTACGGAGCTGATGATGGAAGAACTCCTCGTTTTCCATCTTCGGCAGGCCAAGTTCTTGACGGAGGAAGTTGCCGAGCTTTAGCGCCTGCTCTTTCTCCATCTCCGCTGTCTTTAGGTCCGGAAGCGTGCCTTTAAAGTCGGCGAGCTCCTTCTCGTCGAGCTGCCCGTCAATCCACGCAGTCCACTTTTCCTCAAACGTTTTCATAAACGTCCCTCAATAAATTTTGCAGCTTCTTGCGTGCGTAAAACAGGCGGGACATCACGGTGCCGATCGAACAGCCAAGCGCTTCGGCGATCTCGTGATATTGCATGTCCTCTATTTCCTTCATCAAAATGACCGCGCGGTGCTCCGGCGACAGCTGTGCGATTGCGGCGTCGATCCGTCCGCGAATCTCCTGGTGCTGCATCTGTTGGTGAGGCAGCGCATTCGCCTTTGGCACGGTGCGCGATGCCGGATCGATTTCTTTCAACTCGATTGCATCGTCGAACTCAGCGCCGCTTCCCTTCACCTGTTTCTTGCGCAGCCAGTCGATCGTTACATTCATCACGATGCGATAGGTCCAGGTGTAGAAACTCGATTGGCCGCGAAACCGGCCGATCGATTTCCACGCCTTCAGGAAACTATCCTGGGCTAAATCCCAGGCATCCTGCTCGCTGTGAACCATGTTGTAGATCATTCCAAAAACCCTCGTGCGATAGCGGCCCACCAGCTGGTCGAAGGCTTCCGTGTCGCCGTTTTGGCACCGCTGTACCAAATCGACATCCGAAACTTCGGCTTCCACCGGGGTCACTTCCGCGTGCATGAAATTGGACGGGCGAGGCGCTAAATTCATTCAACGGCTGCCGTTAAAGGCTGCCGAAGCGTCGCAGCCACTCGCCGCGATACTCGCCCATGAGGGTAATGATCCCGTCACGGACCTGGAACACGCGCTGCATCAACACACCGTGTTGCCGTGGGGAAATCAATCCCTCCTCAAGCATCTGTCCGGCGGCTTCCATCGAGACGGTCATTGCTTTCAGGGCGCGCTTGAGATATGCAATTGTCATCCCGATCTCGTCGACGTCGTCGTCGCTTAATGCTGCGGCCAGCTTGGCGCTAGCAAGTGCCGAATGGGTCGCCAGCTTCACCGCTGATGGCTCATTCTGTAGCGATTGATTGTTGTCGAATAGCTGATCAATCCAGACCGTCAGCGCGAAGGCCGCTCGATAGAGACTGTGATCTTCGAAAGTCTCAGAGCGCTCGTTAACGATGTCGGCAGTGTGTGCTGGATCGTCATCGTCGGGCTGCAACTCGTCTGAGAGAGCTGCGTCGACCTCATCTGTCCACTCGTTGCCATTTAACAGCTGTGTCCAACCCATCTCGCGCGCGATGATCTGATCGCGCTGCGGGTGATCGAGATACTTCTCGAGCAGCTGCATGTATTTCTCAGTCTTGTAGTCCTGCTGCTGGAGAAAGCGCTCCCACTCGTATTCATCCCACGCGCGGTCAGGCTCGTGGTCGTAGCCGGGCATGCGATTCTTTTAGGCCAGCTTACGTAGCTGCGCAAAAAAGTTTTCGCCAGCGTTCAGCCCACCGGCGCGACCTGAGCCTCCTGCTCTGCGCGTTTGGTTTGTAGCCTTAGCTGTCCACAAGCCGCCGCAATGTCGTGCCCCTTCTCGCGCCGCAGCGTGGAAATGATTCCGTGTTCACGCAGAATCGAATGGAATCGTTCCTGAGTTGATCGCGAAGGTCGCGACCAGTTCAGACTTTCAACCGTGTTGTACGGAATGAGATTAATTTTCGCGTAGAGCCGCTTCGCGATCTTTGCCAGTGCGCGCGCCTGTTCATCCGTGTCGTTGATGCCCGCTATCAGGATGTATTCGAACATCATCCGCCGCTTCTTCGCGACGTAGTAATCACAAGCATCGAGTAGCACGTTCAAAGGATACTTGCGGTTAACCGGCATGATCTGACTCCGGACTTCGTCGGTCGCGCCGTGCAGGGAGAGCGCGAGACGGAACTGCGTCGGATCGTCGGCCAGTTCGCGAATCTGCGGCGCAAGCCCGCTCGTCGAAACTGTGATGTGACGCGCGCCAATCTCGAGGCCCCACGAACCGTTGATGATCCCGAGTGCCCGCTTCAAATTTTCGAGATTTGCGAGCGGCTCGCCCATGCCCATGAAGACCACGTTATCGATCTTCTCGCCGCTCACCTGTTCGACGCCGGTCAGTTGTTGCACGATCTCGCCTGCGTCGAGGTTCCGCGTCCATCCCTCGAGCCCACTAGCGCAAAAATTGCACCCATACGCGCAGCCTACCTGGCTCGAGACACAGATCGTCCGCCGATCTGAGGTTTCACCGTACAACGCGGGCGACGCGGGAATGAGAACACTCTCTATCAGGTTCCCATCACGCAGCCGGAAGAGAAACTTCTGCGTCGTATCCTTCGAACCGAGCACGCGCACAACATTCGCTTTTGGGAAATGAAACTCCGCCGCGAGCTGTGCGCGCAGCGTCTGAGGCAGGTCCGTCATTTCCTCGTACGAAGCTGTCCGCCTTTTGTAAAGCCAATCGGCGATTTGTTTGCCGCGGTATGCTGGGTGGCCGCGAGCGACTACATACTCCGTCAGATCGTGAAGGAGAAGTGACAAGATCGAACCCTTAGCGTCAACGAGCACGCGGCAGGCTACCGCTGGAGCGAAGCGACGTCCAACTGCGGCTGTGACGGAGCCCCGCGTGCGAAAGCACTTGCTGGGCTTGCGAGAACCTTCACTTTCGCAGATGCCTTCGCCAAATCGCCGCGCGCATCGGTTTTCACGGGCGATCGGCTGGGAAGCGGTCCGCGCTAATCTGCGTCCGGCGCTCATCCTGCAGGGGCTGATGCTCGCCCTGGTGCTCGCGTATTACTGGAGTCCGTCGATAGCTGCGGCGCTCGACGCGCTGGCGGAATACAAGCGCGCGCATGGTCTTCTGTTCGTTGTCGGCAGCGCTGTGCTCGCAGCTTCGGTGGCACCGGAGCTGTTCCTCGTGGTGTTTTTCCAGGGCGGTCGGGTCCGTCGTGAAAACTTCATTAACCTGATGTTCACAGCGCCGCTGTGGGCGGTAGACGGAATCACTGTCGATATGCTGTACCGCGGCCTTGCTCGCTTCGTCGGCTATGAAGCGACTTTTGGAGTCGTAGCGACGAAGATTTGCATCGACCAATTCGGCTACAATGTATTGTTTGCTGCGCCTTACGGCGTGATCGCCTACGAGTGGAAGAACAGCGGGTTTTCTTTCGAGGTGCTCCGTCGCTCCTTGAGTTTCGAATATTACCGCGACAAAATTGTGCCTACTCTTTTGACCACATGGGCGGTCTGGATCCCGCTCGTTGCAATGATCTATTCACTACCGCTGCCTGTGCAGTTCCCGCTATTCAGCCTCGCGCTTACTTTCTGGGTTCTCCTGTTTACCTACATCACGAACCGATTCGCGGGGAAAACTGAGCAGCCGGTTCTGTTTACACCTGCAAAAGCTGTCGCCGGAGGTTCGCAGTGAAGGCGCACGAGCTATTCCAGCGCATCTCGCAGGCGCTTGCGGTCGAGATGTTTTCGTTCCTGCACGCCAACGATAAGCCGGTTTACAAGGCGGCGATTCAGGGCTTGGCCAACCAGCGCAACCTGCGGCCGGTATTTATCGAGCGGAAACCACGTGATGAGCGGCACGCGTGGATGAAGTCGGCGCTTAGCCGCCCTGTGAGTGACACGCTAGGGACGCATCTCCTTCAGGCATGGTTGCTAAACGCGAACAAGCCGATGCTCCGTGAGTTTCTCACTGCTCTTGAGATTCCGCACGAGGACGACGGCACCGTGGAGGATATTCCGTCGTGTCCACCGAAAGAGAAGGTCCAGGCCGCCATCGATCAGTTGCTCGGTAAGCACCCGCAGGAACCTGTAGCCGTTTACCTGCACGCCTTTCGCAACATGGACAGCTCCGTCGAGTGGCCGGCGCTTGACCAAATTCTGGACGAGGATCCCCGGCTTCAGTTCGCCGACGCAAGCTAACTCGTGAAGTAAAGGAGCGCCTCATGAACGCCGGCGCCGCAGTGGCTCTGTGCCACGTAGCCGCCTGCGTTCCGCACTGCTTGCTTCACGTCTGGAATGGCGTTCCCAGGACAGGCAGGAAAGTCCGCATACCGTCCGTCGAGCATCGAGAGGTCGTTGAAGTGGTCGCCAGCGGCGAAGGTCGCCCCCCGCGGCACACCAGTGAGGCGTGCCAACTCCGCCAACGCCGCACCTTTGTGATAATCAGCATGGCAAAAGCGAAGGTAAACGGTGTTTCGTTGATAGTGAAACTTCGGCTGCGTTTCGCGCGCGGCATCAATGAATTTCGTGATCCGGTCCATCTCCACTTCATCCTGCGCGATTAACCCTTCCGGCCCATGCTGGTCCTGTACGATTCGTGCCCGCGTATTTTGATTCACAAAATCGAGGACGTCATCGAGCACCGATGCAGCTGAGGTGAATAGTTCCGCATGATCCTTCGCAACGCGAGAATTCCAGTCGCCATACGCCTCCCATCTTCTGCCGTTCTCGCACGGACGGAAGACATCGCGCTCGCTCGTCAGAATGAAATCAGGCCTACATGGAAAATCGAAATCTGTGAGGCCTGACTCGAGCAGGTCGACTGAACGCCCCGTGTTGATCGCCCAGATGGCTCCGTCACTTTGAAGGTCCCGGATTAGCTGCATGCATTGCGAGTCGAGCACCGGATCGCCGGCATGTGCGACAAGGGTGCCGTCGAAATCTGTGCTGAGGAGGCGAATCTTGTTGCGCATCGAGCGGGTAAGTTAGGGATTGCTTTCGCTGAGGCAACGAGCAACGGTTTTCGAGCTGCGCAGCTGCGTCGTATTATGAAATCAGCCTACGAACTCGCGATGGAACGGCTCGAGAAGAACGCGCCAAGCGTCGCCTTGACCGACGAGCAGAAGGCACAGATCGCCGAAATAGATTCGTCCTTCCGGGCGAGGATTGCGGAGAAAGAACTCTTCTTGAAAGATGAAATTCGGAAGGCGCGCGGAGGCGCCGCCGCCAACGAAGTCGAAGCGCTCGAGAAGCAGCTCACGATTGAGGTCCGGCGACTTCAGGAAGATTGCGAAGAGAAGAAGGAAAAGCTGCGGCGATCCTTTGCAACCTGAGGATACGGCTGCGCTGGAGTTGATTGCGGTGGCTGATCCGAGACGGTCGCACGAGCTCGGATCCCGCTGGCTTCGTCACATGCGCAGTGGCGATTTCGGAGCGGCGTGGGAGGTAAGTGACGAAGTCCTCCGCGTTCGTTCCGCGCAACGCTGCGATCACTTGCCGCGGCATTTCCAGTGGGTTTGGAACGGCGAATCACTGCACGGCAAGGTGGTTCTGATCCGTTGCTATCATGGCCTCGGCGACACAATCCAGTTCATCCGCTATGCTCTGCTCGTCAGGAAAATTGCGCGGCGTGTGATTGTTTGGGCGCAGCCTGAATTACAAGGATTGCTCGGCACCGTTGCTGGCATTGACCAATTGATCCCGCTCACTTCCAGCGCTCCCGGGGTGGACTACGACGTTGACGTCGAAGTAATGGAGTTACCACACGTGTTCCGATCCACGATTGGGACCTTACCGGCACCGGACAAATATTTGCACGTACGGGGCGCGCCGTTACCACAGGATGGCAACATCCACGTCGGCATCGTCTGGAGATGCGGCGATTGGGAGCCGGAACGTACCGTGCCTGTCGCGTTGCTCTCGAGTTTCGCCCAGATGCCGGGCGTTACGCTACACGTGCTGCAGCGAGGAGCTGGCCTGGCGGAGCGGCCGCCTGACTTCGGGATCGTTTCTGGATCCGATGATCTCACGGCGGCCGCCCGAACGATCGCTGCACTGGACCTCATGATCTCAATTGACAGCATGCCCGCGCATCTGGCTGCAGCCCTCGGCGTGAGGACGTGGATTCTATTACAAGCCGAGTCGGATTGGCGGTGGATGGATCACAGCGGCGATAGTCCCTGGTATCCGACTATGCGCATATTCCGGCAAAGGGAACGCGGCGACTGGACTGAGGTGGTCAACGCGGTAGAAAGGCGGCTTCGGAATTTAGCTGCTCGGCGGCAGGAGAATCGAGGCCCAGGTTAATTACCTCACGAAGCCACACGCTGGCAATCCCGCAGGTGCCGTCCGTGAAATCACATCACACGGGTAGCCGCTGCTAGCCCGCTCTGAATTTGCCGGCCATGCCGGCTTTAGTGTGCAACGAGTGGAGGAAAATTTCTCCGGACCTCTTCTGCGGCTTACCCGAGCCTACTAGGTATAAAAACGCGACGCGCAGCGTCGATGTTATCGCGCAGAATCTCCGATTGCTAACCAAGCGCGCGCGCGCCTAAGTTAGCGCCCCTCCGGCCCTATGTTCGCGCTTCAACCAGAGATGAAGGTCTTCAGCGGTTCCGCGAACCGCGAACTCGCGCAGCGAATCTGCGATTCGATCGGAGCGCCTCTGGGGCAGGCGACAATCAGCTCCTTCCCTGACGGCGAAACGTACGTGCGGATCGAGGAGAACATTCGCGGACGCGACGTGTTCATCATCCAGCCCACATCCCCTCCGACCAACCAACATCTCATGGAGCTGCTGATCATGGTCGACGCGGCGCGCCGGGCGAGCGCCGACAGGATTACTGCTGTGATTCCATTCTTCGGTTATGCCCGCCAGGATCGCAAAGATCAGCCGCGCGTGCCAATCACGGCGAAGCTTGTCGCCAACCTCCTCCATGCGGCAGGCGTTAGCCGCGTCCTCACAATGGATCTGCACGCACAGCAGGTCCAGGGGTTCTTCGATATTCCGGTCGATCACCTCTACTCCATGCCTGTCCTTATCAAGTACCTGCGCACGCGCCTCACACGGAAGAGCGTGGTCGTTTCGCCGGATCTCGGTGGCTTGAAGATGGCCTCCGCCTATTCACAGGCCTTGGGCGCGAATCTCGCCATTGTGGCGAAGCAGCGTAAAACCGCGACTGACACCGAAGCACTTTACGTCATCGGCGACGTGGAGGGCTGCGACGTGCTGCTTGTTGACGACCTCACCGAAACGGCGGGGACACTCACCTCCGCTGCTCGCATCCTGAAACAACGCGGTGCACTCGACATCTACGCCGGTGTTGCACACGCGGTGCTGGTGGACCTCGCCATTCCGCGGTTGCAAAAGTCCGAGATCGAGGAATTAATAACCACCAACAGCACACCCGTGCGTGCGGTGGAAGGGTTTAAAACCACCGTGCTTTGCGTCTCCGAGCTTCTCGGCGAAGGCATCAAGCGGATTCATAACGACGAATCTGTGTCGTCTCTGTTCAAGATCGACAGCAATACCAGCAACTAGCACTCACCATGGCCACACAAGTCACGCTTACAGCAGAACGTCGCACCGCGCTCGGCCGCTCGGCCGTCCGAAAACTCAAAGCCGGCGGCGCAGTGCCGGCAGTCATCTATGGCGCAAAGGTTAAGCCGGAGACGCTGCAAATTTCAAAGCGTGACATCAGCGCGCTACTGAGTCACGCCGCCGGTGAGAACATCCTCGTTGAACTGGAAGTGGCAGGCGCCGCCAACCGGCTTGCCTTGGTTCAGGAAGTGCAACATGCCGCGATTGGTGGGGACGTGCTGCACGTTGATTTTCACGCGGTCTCAATGGACGAAATGATCGAGGCGGACGTCCCGCTCGAGCCAACGGGCACCCCGAACGGTGTCAGGAATTTCGGGGGGCTACTCGAGCAGAGCCTCCGTTCACTTTCGATCGAATGTCTGCCGCGCGACCTGCCTGACCTCATCACAGTTGATGTCTCAGCCCTGAACATCGGTGACGCGATTCACGTTCGCGAGATTCAGCTTCCTGTAGGTGTCACGACGAGGGTTTCGCCGGACCTGACGGCTCTTTCGGTGATGGCGCCCACGGTGGAAGAAGCGCCTGCCGCTGTTGCAGAGCCTGCGGCTGCACCGGAAGTCATTCGCGAGAAGAAGGACGATTCTGCCGCCGCGGCAGCCGCTCCTGCTCCGAAGAAGTAAACGCGCTGGCTGCCTCACAGGCTGATTGACTTTGGAGTCCGGCGCCGCGGACGTTCGGTTGGTGGTCGGGCTTGGAAACCCGGGAACTGAATACGACCGTACACGCCACAACGTCGGGTTCGCCGTGGTCGATCAGCTCGCGGCCGAATGGGAGCTGACCTGGGAGCGCGCACAAAAATGGGGCGCTTACTGGGCAAAAGGGGAATGTGCAGTTCTCCTGAAGCCGATGACGTACATGAATCGAAGCGGTGAGCCGTTCGCCGCGGTCTCGCAGTTCTACAAAGTCAGTCCAGTCGATACGCTCGTCGTGTTGGACGACATGTCGCTAGAGCTCGGACGCCTCCGGATTCGGCTGGAAGGCAGTGCTGGCGGCCATCGTGGCTTGGAGTCGGTATTAACGCATGCTGGCACTGATAAGGTGCCGCGTCTGCGAGTCGGAATCGGTGCCGCGCCGCATCGAGCCGCGACGGATTACGTGCTCGGCCGATTCTTCGACGAGGAGAAGCCGGCTGTCGAGAAAGCTGTGGTTCGAGCAGCTGAAGCCGTAAAATGTGCGATTGACAAAGGGCTCCTTTCCGCGATGAACACGTTCAATAAATTTGCCGAATCATGAAGAATCGTTACGAAGCATTGCTCGTCCTGAACACTCAGGGCAAAGAAGACACCGTGAAGGACATCGTGGATCGCCTCGAGTCCGAGTTTCAGAAGGAAGGCGCAGAAATCGAGCAGGTTCAGAAGATGGACAAACGCCAGTTTTCGTATCAAGCGGGCGACCTGGACGCGGGGCATTTCGTTAACTTTATTTTCCACGCGGATTCGCAGCTGATCACAAAACTCCGGTCCAAGTTCAAGCTCGATTCGGAAGTCTACCGCCAGAATTACCAGCGTTTGCGCCCGAAAAGCGAGACGCGCTCGAAAAACGTCGCCGAGGCAAAATAGTTCCGGTACAACCGGCGGATGGCCAGCTTCAACAAAGTCATTCTCCTTGGCAACCTCACGCGGGATCCGGAGGTGCGTTACACCCCGAAAGGCAGCGCCGTCTGCGATTTAGGGCTCGCAGTTAACAGACAATACAGCCTTGATAACGGCGAGAAGCGCGAAGAAGTCACGTATGTTGATGTGGTCTTGTGGGCCCGTCTCGCAGAGATAGCCGGTGAATACCTGAAGAAGGGGCGCCCGGTGTTCATCGAGGGTCGGCTGCAACTCGACACTTGGGATGACAAACAAAGCGGTCAAAAGCGCAGTAAATTACGGGTCGTCGGTGAGACGATGCAGTTGTTAGGCAGCAGGCCTGGCGGTACCAGTGAGACCGACGAGGGAGCGACCAGCGGCAGCGCGTCTCGATCCGGCAGCAGCAGTCGCCCGGGTGCGCCGCCTCCAAGATCCGGGCCGTCGGAACCGGACGACGACGATATTCCATTTTAGTCGTTCGCCGTCGCGAAACCGGAAACGCTGAGTCTCCAGCTAGCACGCGTTTGCAGCAGCGCGTGCCTCGAATTCACGGAAATGAATTCCACTGAAGCGTGCATCGCGCTGAACATGCTGCCGACCATTGGTCCGGTCCGGTTGCGCAAGCTGCTCCAGTTGTTCGAGACTCCGGAACGAATCTTGTCTGCATCGGCGAATGCCCTCAGGCGCGTCGACGGGGTCGGGCCTGACGTAGCTGAGCAGATCACGAACTGGGAGAGCATTGTCGATTTGGGTGGCGAACTGCAGCGCATCCGCGAGTTCGGCGCCGAGGTGATCACAGCTGAATCCGCAACTTACCCGAAGCAACTGCGCGAAATTCATGCACCTCCCATCGTACTTTACGTGTGGGGTGAGCTAATCGAGCGCGATCAGCACGCGATCGGGGTTATCGGCTCCCGCCGTACTACCCACTACGGCACCGAGAGCGCGAAGAAGCTGTCATATCAACTGGCATATGCGGGGCTCACCATTGTCAGCGGATTGGCCCGCGGCATCGACACGGCCGCGCATCAGGGAGCGTTGGCTGCTAAAGGCCGCACGGTCGCGGTGATCGGCTCAGGATTACTGCATCTTTATCCGCCGGAGAACGCCGCGCTTGCCGAGAAAATCAGGTCTGGGAATGGCGCGGTCGTTTCCGAGTTCTCGATGGAGGTTCAACCGGATCGTCAAACATTTCCGATGCGCAACCGCATCATCAGTGGCTGGAGCCACGGCATCCTCGTCGTCGAAGCTGGGCTGAACAGCGGCGCCCTCATCACCGCATCGCAGGCACTCGAGCAAGGCCGTTCTGTCTACGCGGTTCCGGGACACATCAACGCGCCGAGCGCGCAAGGGTCAAATCGCCTGATTCAGCAGGGGGCGAAGCTTGTGATGGAAGCGAACGACATTCTCGACGACCTCAACCTTCTTCTTCCGGAGGCGAGGCCAAGCCTGGATGCGGCAGTCCGGCCGCTCCCGACGTTAACTGCGGATGAACGTCGTGTTTACGATGCAATCGAGGCAAGCGAAACATCGATTGATGACATCGCGAGCAAATCGGATTTGCCAAGCGGCAGCGTCTCTTCTACGCTCCTCCGCCTTGAGCTGAAACGGCTCGTGAAGCAGTTACCTGGGAAATATTTCGTCAAACTCGGGTAAGTTCGCCCGATCTGTGCTGCTATTCCAAGGCCTCACCTCGGGAGGTTTGTTACCGCATGCCGAAATTCCTCATCATCGCTGAGAAGCCAAGCGTCGCTGCCGATCTGGCGCGCGCTCTCGGGAATGTTTCCAAGAAAGGCGATCACTACGAAAACGACCAATACGTGATCTCGTCCGCCGTTGGCCATCTCGTCGAGCTCGAGATGCCGGAAGATATCGACAAGAAAAAGTACGGCTTCTGGCGGCTCGAGACGTTGCCCATTATTCCGGAGAAGTTCGGACTGAAGCCGATCGCCGATTCGAAGAGCCGCTACGATCAAATCAAGAAGCTGCTCGCACGGAAAGACATTGATGCCGTAGTGAACGCCTGTGACGCGGGACGCGAGGGCGAGCTGATATTTGATAACATCTACCGGCTGACGAAATCCAAGCTGCCGGTCAAACGCGCCTGGATGCAAACGATGACCGCTCAAGGTATTCGCGAAGCCTTCAAGACCCTACGCGACGGCAAGCAGATGGCCGGTTTGGCCGACGCGGCACGTTCTCGCAGCGAGAGCGACTGGCTTATCGGTATCAACGGCACACGTGCAATCACAAAGCGAATGTTCGGGTCGCGCGGCAAGAACGTCGCCGCGGTTGGGCGTGTGCAAACTCCCACGCTCGCGATCGTATTTGGTCGCGAGCTGGAGATTCGAAATTTCAAGCCGCGGCCATACTGGCGTGTGACGGCGAAGTTCCAGGTTGCAAAAGGTATTTACGAAGGCGTTTATCAGCGCCCGAACTTTCAGAAAACGTCAGACGACGAGCACGACCGGATTGATCGCATTTGGAAACAGGTGACTGCGGAGGCAGCGCTCGCCGCTTGCCAGGGTCAGCCGCTCGCGCGTGTCACAGAGGAGAAGAAGTCGTCCAGCCAGGCTTCACCGCGCCTTTACGATCTCACGACGCTTCAACGTGAGGCCAATAACCGGTTCAATCTGTCCGCGCGTCGCACATTGCAGATCGCTCAGGCGTTGTATGAGCGTCACAAAGTGATCACTTATCCGCGGACCGATTCGCGTGCGCTGCCGGAGGATTACGTTGGCACCTGTCGCGAAACTCTGCCGGCCTTGCCGGGCGATCTCGGCAAACATGGCCGCACCGTCGTGGAAAGCGGATGGCTGCGGCCGAACAAACGCATCTTTAACAACGCGCAGATTTCCGATCACTTCGCGATAATTCCGACGACGACCCCGCCAAGGAATCTGGATGAGATGGAAGGCAAGGTTTACGACATGATCGCGCGTCGCTTCGTCGCGGTATTCTTCCCTTCAGCAGAGTTCGACATCACGACACGCATCAGCACGGTTGAAGGCGCGCACGAGTTTAAAACGGAAGGCAAAGTGCTGACGCTGCCCGGTTGGCTCAGCGTCTACGGTCGCACCACGGTTGACGACAGCTCGGCTGATTCGAAAGCTTTGCCCGCGCTCTTACCTGAAGATAATGCGCAGGCGAAGACCATCTCGGCCGAGATGCACAGCGAAAGTACAAAGCCGCCTCCGCGTTACACGGAGGCGACATTGCTCTCCGCGATGGAAGGCGCTGGCAAACTGGTCGACGACGAGAGCATGGCCGAAGCGATGAAAGAGCGCGGCCTCGGAACGCCTGCTACCCGCGCGGACACCGTCGAGGGTCTTATAAATCAGAAATATCTCGAGCGTAACCAGCGCGAGCTCGTGCCGACCACGAAAGCGGAATCATTACTGCAGTTCCTTTCCGCAGTTCACGCCGATGCGCTCACGAAACCCGACATGACTGGCGAGTGGGAATACAAGCTGCGCCAGATGGAGCACGGCAAGTTCCCGCGCGATGCGTTCATGTCCGAGATCGTTGAGGTCACAAAAGGCATCGTTATTCGCACGAAAAGTTTCGAGGAGGACGGCAGTAACGCGCGCGAAACGGATATCATTTCGCCAACTGACGGAAAGCGGATGGTCGAAACACTGCGCGGCTATAAGTCGCAGGACGGCGCGCTCATGATCTACAAGGTGATGAGCGGACGGAAGATCGAAGAGGAAGAGGTGCGACAGCTCGTGGCGGAAGGCGAAATCGGGCCGCTCGATGGGTTTGTCTCGGCCAAGACAGGCAACCGTTTTCCTTCAAAGGTCAAAATTGTCGACGACGAGAAAAATCCCGGGTCGAAAAAAGCGGAATTGGATTTCGGTAACAAGGTCGACGTGAACACGCTCACGCAATTTTGGACCGATCCGGAAACTGGCGCCGAGCTGTGCGAAGCTCCGACGAGCTACATTCTGCGTCAGCGCGAAGGCGACAGCTGGAAAGAGATGTTCAAGGTCGGCCGCTTGATGTGCCAGAAACCGGTAACCCGCGAGCATGCGATCCAGTTGGTCGAGCGCGGAAAGACAGATCTAATTTCAGGTTTCACATCGAAGAAGGGCCGCCCGTTCGACGCTTTCCTGTTACGGCAGGGTGCGAAGATCCATTGGGAGTTTCCTCCACGGAAGCCGCGCGCGGCTGCCGATAAAAATGGGAACGGCACTGGTCGTTCGCCACGCAAGCCCAAAGCACCTCTTGATCTCACAAAAGCTTTGAAACTGAGCGAGAGTAAAGTGCACGATGGCGACCTGTATCAAACTGAAGATGCGTTCGTAGTAGCGAAGCCTCAGGCGGACGGCTCGCCGCGAGTGGTGTTCGAATTGAAGCGGAACCTTTGCGGCAAAGAAATACCCGCGGAGGAAGCAGAACGTCTCGTTGAGCTGGGTAAGACAGGACTGATCGAAGGTTTTGTGTCCAAACGCGGTTCCAGCTTCAGCGCCTATCTGACTCTCGCAAAAGACAAGAAGAAAGCGGAGTTCGAGTTTCCTCCGCGGTAGGAGGAGACGTCAACGCTCGCTTCCCGTCTCGTCCCGTCCACGAACACCTCAGATACGTGCCGCACTGTGCCCGCGGTTTACAAGCATCAGGCGCCAGGACGCCATCCGAGAACTCCACGGTCGCAGATGGCCGAGATGCGCGGCACACCGCGCCACGTTGTTTCAACATAACCCTGCGGAGTCCTACCCCTGCTGGCAGGCTTCGGCGAAATGTGGGGGTTCTACGCGCGCACACCGCCCCGGGGTGATTGCTCGAATTGGGAGCGGCTTTTCAGCCCTAACTGCGCTGCGCTTGCCGGCAGCCATTGCGAACTGTGCGAAAAGCTTGATCCAGTGCACGGCTACTTGAAACATGCGGTGCGTGATGCGGCGGGGCAGCGAACTATATGGCGCGCTGTGGACCTACCTCGAAGAGCTCGTGTGCGAATGACCGGCTCAATAAAGACATCGAGTCCCAAGTCGGCCGGGTATTCCCTCGTCTTCGAAAACCGAACCGCGTATGTCCTATGGCATTCCTGAATACATAGCTCACGTCCGCGAACCCGATGGAGGGATTCAGAGGCTCGAACAACACCTCGGGAAGGACCGCGGAACTCTCGTGCTTATTTGCCACCGCTATCGGGCTTCCCCCTTTGCGGCAGACTCTTTGGTGTTTGCCATGACCTCGGTAATACTCCGCCAAATATCAGGGCTATTCGTGAGGCGCCGGAAGGTCTGGCCCTGCCGGTCTTCGATTCACTTTCCGCGGTGGCGGGTCTCTCGAACGTTGAGGCATTCCGCCTGAGCGTTCGACATTTCTTGACGCTTCTTCCTGCGATCTGGGCCCAGCGAATTGATAAACCCGCAGGAGAGGCTGCGTTTGACCGGTTCTCGATCCATTGACTTTTTCAGACCATCCGCGCGCGAAAAAAAGTCTCTTCGGTAAAGCCTCGACCTGGTCATCGAAACCCCGCTCCAAGTTGGCCGACGACGCGTTTCTGCAGATCGCTCGCCGCGCCACTGCGAGTAAGAAGGGCAAGACCAAGCACACCGACATTGACGGCATTCTGTATCCCCAGCGGTAACGCGGCTCGCGTGTCATGCACGATGAATCCAGCCTGCTGCCCCTCTCGGCGCTTCAACATCTGCGTTTTTGCGAGCGGCGGTGCGCGCTGATTCACATCGAGCAGGTCTGGGCGCACAAGCAATTCACCGCCGAAGGCAATCTCCTGCACGAACACGCACAAAGGACCGGATGAATCGCGTCCCGGCGCGCGCATCACTCCCGGAGTGGCGGTGCGCTCATTCGAACTGGGACTAAGCGGGCAATGCGACGTGGTGGAGTTTCATCTGGGGAGCGCGCTCGCCTCGGGTGCTGAGGCACGCGCCTCGCGTTCCCTTCAGGAAATCATCCCCCTCGAATACAAACGCGGCAAGCCGAAAGCGCACGCGACTGATGAAGTACAGCTATGCGCTGAGGAGATGCTTAACGTTCACATCGAGCGCGGCATGCTTTACTACGGGAAGCCACTGCGGCGCACGTATGTTCCGTTTCATCCGCCCTTGCAGGAACTCACGCGCGAGACCGCACGCCCTCTCCATGCGCTAATCGAATCGCGCGAGACCCCGTCCCGCACTCGGCGAGCGCGGGAGAATGGTCGTGCGTCGCGCGACTGCTTCATCGAATTAAACCCGAACGTCGAGTTTTCTTCCGCAGAACGTTGACGCCACAACTTATTGTGTGCTACTCACTACTGCGACACTATGCGTTGTCCTAAGTGCGGGTTTCGTGACGACAAGGTCATCGACTCGCGCCAGTCCCGCGACAGCTCCAGCATCCGACGCCGACGCGTCTGTTTGCAGTGTGCCTATCGCTTCACGACGTACGAGGAGATCGAACGCTCCGAATTACGCGTGGTGAAGCGCGACCGCACGCACGAGCAATTTGATCGGCGCAAGCTCGTGGGCAGTCTTGCAAAGGCGTGTGAGAAGCGGCCGATCAGCCTCGTCACGCTTGAGCAGGCGGTCGACGAAATTGTGCACGAGCTGGAAACGACTGGCCGCGAAGTTCCCTCGAGCGCGATCGGCACGAAGGTGCTCGAGACGCTAAAAGACATCGATGAAGTAGCCTACCTCCGGTATGCATCGGTCCACCGCCGCTTCGAAGAGGTAGACGAATTCGTGGATGCGATTCATGCGCTCGGCCGCCGCATAAAGCCGAACGTTGCGCAACGCGAGCTCTTCCCGCCGGAGGCGGTAAAACATGGTAGCGTTTAAGGAGGAGTTTCCGTATCTCCGGTGCGATTCCGGGCAGCTGTTCGAATTCAATCAACAGTGGCTGCGCGCTGCGATTACGCGCGCGGCCGATCAAGCGGGGTATCCCAGCTGGTGGCTCACGGATCACATCACCGAAAGCATCGCTTTTTATCTACGACTAAGGAACGACGAGCCGGTGGTGCCGTTTGCGCAGCTTTCGCAAACGGTGCGTTATGTCCTGAAGGTCATCGGTTATAAAGAAATCATACCGTATTTCTCACCCGCGCCGCCACCGATCTCCTTTTCGCTGCTCGATGTTGCTCAAGCTGCGGGCGCAGGATATGAGCTGGCGTTTTTTGACGGACTGGAGAAACGCATCGGCACTCTTATCGATACCGGCACCGACACGCTTCAACTCTGCGGCCTCCACGCGTGCGTGAAGCACCTTCGCGGCGCAAAGATGTGGACGCGTGCTTGTGACACATTGAGCGAGGAAGTGGTTTGCTTTGTCCGCGAGAAACTCGCGTCGAACCCGCGCCTGCAGCATCTCCGTTGCTCGCTACGGTGAAGTTGAGTGCTGCTGTGCTCAACGTATGACAGTCTTCCAGAAGATCGCGACGGGTGAAATCCCGGCCAACATCGTGTGGGAAGACGATGAGGTAATAGCGTTTCACGATGTGGATCCGAAGGCCCCTGTGCACGTGCTGGTTGTTCCGAAGCGCGTCATCCCACGCTTATCAGAAGCGCAGCAGGCGGATCAGGCGTTATTAGGCAAACTACTCCTGGCGACGCAGCGAGTTGCAGAAAAGCTGGAGCTTCTGACCAGCGGATATCGCGTCGTGATCAACAGCGGCGCTGATGCTGGCGAGAGCGTTTCACATTTGCATCTGCACGTGCTTGGGAAACGCAGGCTAGGGTGGCCTCCCGGGTAGGAGCGGTCCGTCTCTGTGGGCCGAGCGCTATTACCCGCCGGTGATGGTATGGAGACATCTGCCAAGTACCGGCAGAGCGATTAGTATCGAGGTCACAATAAACCTCGGTCAAACCGTATGAGAATCATTCCTGCATTCGTTCACGGCATCTTCGATTATCTCGGCGGCATTATCCTGCTCGCTGCTCCAAACATCTTCGGGTTCGCAGATGGTCCCACTGCGGCAGTAATGGTGCCACGGGTAATCGGCGTGATCGTGCTTCTGCAAAGCATCTGCACTCGTTACGAAGTGGGATTGTTCAAGGTGTTACCGATGCGAGTTCACCTGATGAATGACTACATCGCGTCGCTATTTCTCGCAGCATCGCCTTGGCTTTTCGGATTCCACAATGGACCAAAGAATCAATGGATGCCGCATCTTATCGTCGGCATTGCGGTATTCGTGTTGTCGCTGATGACAAGGACAGACACAAACGTCACGACAACCGGCAGTCGGGTTTCTGAGCCGAGTCATCGCTTGTAAGAAGTCGCGGCGACTGGCGCGGGCGCTTGCTGTGCCGGCGCATCTTAGCAATAGGATTCGGCGTGGTCCGTTAGCTGCTTGTCGGTAAATGGTAGCAGCTCCCTCCAGCCAAACCAAGCATGAATCCGTCGCTAACTTCTGTCCCCCCAAACTCATTCTCTTCCGCGCTTACCGCTAAACCCAGGGTTCTTATTGTAGATGACGAAGCGGAACTTCCCAAGCTCGTCAAAGTCGCGGTCTCACGATACGACATCTGCAATGAAACAGATTCGCGGCGTGCTCTTGCTACAGCGCGCCATTTTCAACCCGACCTGATTCTGCTCGACGTGATGATGCCGCACCTCGATGGAGGTGACGTCGCCGCCCAGATTCGCTCCGACCCGCACCTGAAATTTGTACCGATCGTCTTCTTCACGGGGCTGGTCACCGCTGGCGAAACGACGAAGCACCCGTTTTTCGGCGGCTATCCATTCATTGCTAAACCCCAGACGCCTCAGAAACTAGCCGAACAAATCGATCGGCACCTCGCAGGATAACCAGGCCTCTCGCGGAATAGGATCTACTACCTCGAATCGGGTATTCCGGACGGATCAGGCGAGGCAAGCGGTGAGGGAGGGATTCGAACCCTCGGTAGCCTTTTGGACTACGGCGCTTTAGCAAAGCGCTGCTTTCGACCACTCAGCCACCTCACCAATAGGTAGCGAGAATATGAGGGGGGTGTACGCTAGTCAACCGTGCCCCCGAAGTGCTGCCGCGAACGCAGCTCCAAAGCATCTTTTGTTTGGATTGGCGTAAGTTGGTGGTCAGCACGAAAGATTCTGACGTGATCGACCAGGCGGAAGCACTCACGCGAATTCTCAGCCGCATGCGTCCATTGCGGCCGCGAAATGTCGCGCTTGCTGATTCGCTCGGCTGTTTCGCAGCGCACGATATTGCCGCTCCGATAGCGTTGCCGCCATTCGACAACTCCGCGATGGACGGCTACGCCATTCTCGCGCGGTCGTGTCACGTCGGCGCGCGTCTCCGTGTGACAGGTGAACAACCCGCCGGCGGCGACCTCCACCTTCGCGGGCGTGAAGGAGATGCGATTCGTATCTTCACCGGTGCGCCACTCCCGGACGGTGCGGACGCAGTGATCATGCAGGAAGATGTCGAACGCCAGGGTGAGCAGATCATCTTGCGCTCTGAGGTGCGGCCGGGTGATTTCGTGCGCCGCAGCGGCGGCGATGTGGCGGCCGGGCAGAAGATAGTGTCAGCAGGCGAGCGAATCCGACCTGAGACGATTGCGCTGTTGGCAGCGCAGGGCGTTTGCTCGATCGAGGTTGGCGGCGAGGCCACAGCGGCAATTATCGCCACTGGGGACGAACTGGCATCTGGGAGCGAGCCGCTGCGCCCTGGGCAGATCTATGATGCCAACACTCCGATGATCCACGCGCTGCTTCAAGAACTCGGAGTTCGGGTGCGCTCCGTTGCCTGTTGCGCCGATCGCCAGGAGTCGATCACAAACGCAGTGCAGGCAGGCAGAGACTGTGACGTTATAATTATCAGCGGCGGCGTCTCCGTCGGAGCGCGTGACTTTGTGAAGCCAGCACTCGCGGCAGCCGGTGCGCAACTGGAGCTCTGGCGTGTCGCAGTCAAACCGGGAAAACCGTTCCTATTCGGACACGCGTCGCAGTGCGCAATGTTCGGGCTGCCCGGGAATCCCGTGTCCGCATTTGTGACGTTGCTGTTGTTCGTCAGGCCAGCCGTCCTGAGATTAATGGGGGCGAGCGACGACGCCATTCGCCTTCCATCGTGGTCGGCATCGCTCGCCACCGGCGTCTTCAACGACGGAGAGCGACCACACTACATGAGGGGAGCGCTGAGGGGCGGCGAGTTCCTCCCTTTGGCGCGGCAAGAGTCGCATGCTGTGTTCGGTTTAAGCCAATCGAACGCTTTGCTCCTGGTGCAGCCTGGCCAGCGAATCGCAAAGGGTGAGACGGTGAGAATCTTCACGTGGAAATAAGATCCGTGCCGGCGGCGTGGTTGACACGTTCAGCGCTGCTCTTAGCTTAGGCAGTTGAACACGTTAGAACTCACGGCGCGCCCGCTGAATTCAAGCCACGACCTCCGCGCGGATGCCGAACGGCTGTCTCACATTATCTTGGAGATGCAGCGGTGTTTCATTTTGCGTCTCTGCAAGGAGCTCGCTCCTGGGAACGTTTCGTTTCCACAATTTTTCCTACTTGCGGCGTTGGACCATAATGAAGTGCTTACGATGTCGGCGATCGCGCAGAAAATGGGGCACACGACCGCAGCGGCCAGCGGACTCGTCGCACGGCTTCAGAATCTCGGATACGTTTTGCGTTCAGTCGCGCCCGAGGATCGCCGGAAGGTAATGGTGTGCATCACCGAAAAAGGATCCGCGCTAGTACGGCGAATCCGGGAAGAGATGGTTGGCAATTTGATGACGATCATGAATCATCTCTCGCCTGGTGAGCAAAAGGCGTGGCTGCAGATCTACAGCAAGATCTATAATTACTGCCAAGCCAAGTGATGACCAACCGCGTCGCGAGGGTCTGACGGGAATTTCATCATCCGCAGGCGACCGCCGACCGGGTCTCGTTCCGAAAATGGAACGGACGCATCCCGGCTGCGGGAACTGCGGTGACCGATTCTGAGGCTACTCTGTCTCGTAAATCGCCATTGCCGAGAGATTTGCAACTGCCGAAGGGCGACGGCACGACGCCTGCATGTCATCTCCGAAACGTTATGGACTATGATCGATGAGTCGCTAACGTTCCCACCGCTTCTACTCCCGTCACGATCTCATGCGCAGCTCTTTCATTCACTTCTGCAGCGTTGTTGTGCTGTCGGCGCTCGCTCCTGCCGTCAGCTTCGCCGGCCCTGATCGGTCCGTCGGGAACGCAGGCGTTCCGCGTTTCACGCTTGAGCAGGCGATCCTGACGGCGCTTCAGCGGAATCCAGACATCCAGCGCGCGAGACAGGAGATCGAACGGACAAAGGGAATTTACCTGGAACTGCGCGCCGACGCTCTACCGCGCGTGGATGCCACCGCGAACCTCACTGATACGGACCCGCACCTCGGCGGCTTCAGTGGCGACGGCGCCGCTCAAAGCATCGGTGTGGAACGACAATACAGTTTCAACCTGCGCGCCACGCAGATTGTGTTTGCTGGCGGGCGGGTTGTTTCGCAAATACGCTCGGCGGATTTTCAGCGCGACAGTGCTTACTTCGGCTTCCGCGATACGATCGATGCTGTGATTGCGCTGGTGCGGCAGCAGTTCTACCAAATCCTCTTGAACCGGGCGCTGATTGGCGTTCAGGAGGAGTCGATTCGTCTGCTGGAAAGCCAGCTACAGGATCAACAGAACCGTTTCGAGGCGGGCACGGTGCCGCGCTTCAATGTGTTGCAAGCTCAGGTGGCGCTCTCAAACCAACAGCCGGAGCTAATCAGCGCACGCAACAACTATCGCGTCGCGCAACTGCAACTCGCCCGAACGATCGGAGTCGATTTTGTCCCTGCTCGCGGTGATAGCGCACCGCTCGACGCGATCGGGCAACTCCGCTACGTGCCGCGTGCGATACCACTGCCGAAGGCGATCCAGATTGCAAAGGAACGACGGCCGTTTCTGAAACAGCAGAAAGCGAACGTTCTGACAAATGACGCGCAAGTGGGTGTCGCACGCTCAGGCTATTTTCCGCAGATCAGCGCAACCGGCGGGTCGGACTTCCGCAGCTCGCCCTTCAGTGAAAACATCCAGGACGTGCGCTCCGGTTATGTGTTCGGTGCGACCGGCTCATGGGCTATTTGGGATTGGGGACAAACTTACGGTCGCGTGAAGCAGGCGAAGGCTCTACTCGAGCAATCGAAGATCACGCTGGATGACGCAAATCGGCAGGTGGAACTCGAGGTGCAGCAGGCCTACTCAAATATCGTGCAAGGGCGGGAACTGATCCGTAGTCAGCAACAAACCGTCGGACAAGCCGAAGAAGCGCTGCGCCTGGCGAGCGCTCGCCTCAGCGCTGGTGCTGGCACGCAGCTGGAAGTTCTGAATGCCCGGGTGGAGGTGACGCGCGCGCAATCGATCTCGTTGCAAGCGCTTTACACCTATAACGCAGCGGTGGCTGAATTCGATCGTGTCACGGCAACAGAGATCACCTACGCGAACGCGCTCGATGAGCCGAGAACACGTGACAAGGTGAAAACGGATGCGGCGCGAACTCCTGCGCCGAAACCAACGCCGCTTCCATTAAACGGCGCAGGGAATCGCCAGCCGGCGCGTTGAGTGTGCCTGCGGAGCAGTTCGCAGCGTTGACTACTCTGCCTGGAGTTCGTCACGCGTTTACCACACGTGCTGTCGACATTGACGTCCACGCCGACAAGGCGGAAGCGCTGCGTCGGCTCGATGAAGTCCATCGGAACGTTCGCTCCGCCTACGGGCTAGGAGATGGTGCGCTCGTCACAGCCGAGCAGGTGCATGGAAATCGCATCGCGACGGTCGATTGCCTTCAGCAGCGCGACGTATGCTTTGACGGCTGTGACGGCCTGATCACCAACCAGCGCGGCGTCTGCCTCGGCATCTACGTTGCAGACTGCTGCGCCGTTTACCTCGTGGATCGCACTCGAGATGCAATTGGTCTCGTCCATTCTGGCCGAAAAGGAACCGATCTCGGCATTGTGGTGAATGCTATTGGATCGATGGTCGAACAGTTCGGTTCGCGGCCTTCGGATCTCGTCGTGCAGCTAAGTCCATGCATTCGCCCGCCACACTATGAGGTTGATTTTGCTGCGCGAATCGTGGCGACTTGCCGCGAGGCTGGTGTGCAGACCGTGCATGACAACGGTCTTTGCACTGCTTGCGATCTAGAGCGTTACTACTCTTATCGGGCGGAGAAAGGAAAGACCGGCCGCATGATGGCGCTGCTCTCGCTGTCCGTCGTTCGCGATCAGTGATTCCTATTGCGCCTTAGGCGCGCGGCGACACGAAACGATGCCGCGCTTCCTCACGTTGCCGACGAACTCGAAGAACTCACGTCCAAGCGGCCCAAACTTCGTCTCCGCAGCCTTCGCGAGCGCCTGGCGGATATTCAAGCCGCTGCGGTAAAGCAGCTTGAATCCGTGCTTGATTTCATCGCGTTCCGCTCCAGTCATACCAGCCCGGCGGAGCCCCAGCACGTTTACTCCGACGGCGAGGTTGCGCTCGGCCGCGACGAGAAAAGGTGGGATGTCTTTGCCGAACGCAGAGCTGCCCTGCGTGATCACCAACCGCCCTACGTGCGTCTTCTGATGGAACATGGTGCCGCCGCCAAGGAACGCGAGATCATCGATACGGACGTAGCCGCCAAGCAGGCAATTGTTCGCGATAATCACTCGGTTGGCGATTCGGCAGTTGTGTCCGACGTGTGCACCGGCCATTAAGAAATTGCTATCTCCGAGGGTTGTCGCAGTGCCTTCCGCTGTACCGCGGTGGATTGTGCAATGTTCGCGAACAACATTTGCATCACCGATTTCTACGCTGCTCCGCGTATCCGGGTTAAATCCGAGGTCCTGAGGCGGTCCGCCGATAACGGTGCCGTGGCCGATCACGTTTGCCGCGCCGATCCGCACCACCCCTTCCAGGACGACGTGCGACTGAATGATCGAACCCGCGCCGATAACGATCTCAGGACCGACGACTGCGAACGCGCCAATCTCTACATCGTCAGCGAGCACAGCACTCGAATCGACAGCGGCTGTCGGGTGGATTTTCACAGCACGCCAGCTTCCTTGAAACTGAAATACGGTTTCCGGCCTTCCGCCGGCGCGCCAATAATGATGTGGTCGAGCAGTTTGATTTGGAGAAGCTCGGCTGCCTCGGATAGCCGCCGGGTCAAGCTGTGATCAGCCTGGCTCGGCGACGGATCACCGGACGGGTGATTGTGAGCCACGACGATCGCATACGCCGAGGAGATTACTGCAGGGCGAAAGACATCGCGCGGATGAGCAATGCTCTCGTTCAAACTGCCTAACGACACCTCTTGGATTCGAATCACGTGATAGCGGGTGTCGAGCAGGATCACGCGGAGCGATTCTTTGTGCAGCACGCGCATTTCCGGTGCGAGGAGCTCGTAAACCAGCTCCGGTGTATCGATCTTCTCCCGCGAGAGTGTTTCGCGTGCGAGCCGCTGACCGAGGCCGAACGCGGCGACCAGCTGCACGGCCTTCGCCGGTCCAATTCCAGGGATGTCCTTTATCTCGTCCACAGTACAGCGACTCAAGCCATTGAGAGATTGGTAACGCACAAGAAGCTTTCCGGCGACGTCCACGGCATTTGCTCCTGGCAAACCAGTTCTCAATAGAATCGCTATCAGCTCCGCATCGGTGAGCGCTGACGCGCCGCGCGCGATCAGCTTTTCGCGCGGACGATCGTCCTGTGGCATCTCGCGGATTTTCAGCTGCGCCATATGAGCGGATATGCGGGTTTGGGGTCGCAGCGGGTTCCTAGGTGCGAATGACCGCACCGCGCCCGTTCTGCGCTTCAGCTTCAATCTCGCAACTGCTCGAGCAGCTCGCAGAGACCGTCGCCCAACTGAAGAAGCGAACGCGCGTAGAAGCTCGGGGGCAAGCCAGTGAGCTCGCTCTGCGCTTCTCTGATCATCTTCTGGCCAGCCTGAATAGACCCGCTCAACGACTGACCAGCCGCGCCGTTCTTCAGCAGGTCGGTCATCTCCTCAGCTCTGCCGTCGACGATTAGCTTACAATACTCTTCGCGCTCGCCGGCAGGCGCCGCCCGCAGCAGGATGAGCACCGGCAGCGTCAACTTCCCTTTTCGTAGATCCGTTCCAAGAGTTTTCCCGATCACGTTTTCGTTCCCTGCTATGTCGAGACAGTCGTCATAAATCTGATAGGCAGTCCCAATCTTCATGCCGTACTGCTTGAGCGACCGCACCGTTGCAGGATCAGCTTCATGCAGCAACGCTCCCGATTCTGCGGCGACGGCAAAAAGGGATCCGGTTTTCATCTGCACGATTCGGAAGTACTCCTCAATTGCGAGATGAAGATCAAAGCGGCGTTGGGTTTGAATGATTTCGCCCGAGCAAACTTCGCGTGCTGCTTGCGCAATTGAGCGACTGATCTCCGCTTTTTTGAAGTTGGTCGAGAGATTCAGCGCATGCGCGAACAAACAATCGCCGAGCAGAACGCTCAGCGAGTTCCCCCAGCGCGCATTTACGGTCGGTTCACCTCGGCGCCGTTCCGCTTCATCCATGATGTCGTCATGCACAAGCGTTGCGATGTGAATCAGCTCGACCACGACGGCAAGATCGACATGCGCGGAGGTAACCCCCCCCGTCGCCCCGCCACTCAACAGCGCAACCAGCGGACGAAGCCTCTTACCGCGTCCGCCAATGGCGTAGGTCACATAGCCTTCTATTGCCGGATCGAATGCCGCCGCCTGTTGCGCTATGCGGGATTCGACCTCGTCTAGATGCGATTGAACCGTTGCCGTGACGGCTGCCAGCGGTCCAGCAGAAGGTGCTCTCGCCGCAGGCGAACGTACGAAAACTTCCACGAACTCAGGATAGAAGCACGGTATCCAAGGTCAAGAGAACAGCCGTCCATGTGAATGCGCGTTTGCGACAACGAAGACGACTTGACGTGCGACCGCGATTGGCGAAGTGCTCGCGGCGACACGACGGAAGCAGCCGACAAATAACGGATAGAAAGAGCAAATGGCCGACGTAAGCTCGGGGCGGATGGCAGCTAGTGCTCGCAAGGGTAAAGTGCATGCGAGAATTAGTCTATCGGCAGCAGCGTCACCTGCACCGACAGCCTCCGCGCTTGGCGGGCTAAATTCCGTCGGCTGTTTCCTCATCATTCTCGGTGCCGCCGTCATCGTTTACATCCCGGTCATAAACGGCGGCTTCGTCTGGGACGACGAGCCGTGGATCACCGCGAACCGGCTGGTGCGTGCGGAAAATAGAAGCGTGTGGCAGGCGCTGTGGGCAATCTGGTCCGGATCGGAAAGCGTCGAATACTATCCCTTGACGACGACGCTGCATTGGCTGGAGTGGCGGATCTTCGGGGCGAACGCTCCGGCCTTTCACGCCGTCAATGTCCTGCTGCATGGAGGGAATGCTGTTTTGGTTTGGCGTGTCCTGAAAACAATCGGAGTTCCGGGCGCGTGGCTCGCCGGTTTGATCTTCGCCATACATCCCGTGAACGCTGCGACTGCGGCGTGGATCTCCGAGGGGAAGAACACGTTCTCAGTGCTGCTTTATCTCTCATCTTTCCTCGCGTTTGTCCGGTTCGAACGGACCGCGCGGGTGCGCTGGTATTTCGGCGCGCTGCTGTTTTTTGCTGGAGGACTACTAGCCAAAACCCATGGGGCGTTCATTCCCGCAATATTCGTCCTCTATGCATGGTGGCGGCATGGCCTCAGCAGCTTGGCAACCGACACCAAGAGTAGTGCCGGCGAACTTCTCGCCCTGCGGATTAGCAATCTGGTCTTAGGCTGCCTCGGCCTCTTGGGGGGTATGGTGGCAACGTTCTACCTCTGGACAGTGTGGAAGCAGTCTCATAGCAATCCCGCTGACCCGGTAATCGTCGCGACGAACATGCTCGTCGACGGTGGAATACGGATGACGTTTCTGATGCTTCCTGTGGTCCTCATGGGAAGCGGGTGGGTTGGCCTGATCGCCGCAAAGCTAACCGGCCGAGTAAACAAGCACCTGTTGCGCACCGTCGGGTTCTTCCAACTTTCGGCGTTACTCGGCACAACAACGGTATGGTTTCACGAAGCTGTTGCCGAGCACATCGAAATGGGTGGCGTCGCGCGGCGTTTCGCTAACGCCGGCAGCGCGATGTGGTGGTACTTCGGCAAAACCCTCGCTCCGATTGAGCTCGCGGCGGTTTATCCCCCGTGGCGATTTGATCAGCCAACCCTCGGCGAATTCCTGCCACTCGCAGGAGTAATTGCTGTATTCCTCGTTCTCTGGCGCTTCCGGAGAATCATTGCACGGCACGCATTGTTTGCTTTCGGCGCGTTCGCTTTGCTGATCCTGCCCGTGCTCGGATTTGTAACAATGGCATATGCCCGCGGCGGCAGTCTGGTGGCTGACCATCTCCAGTACTTGCCAAATGTTCCGCTAATCGCTGCCGTCGCCTCGGGTGTGGCGCTGATCTGGAACCTGCGCTCCGCGCGAGCGTGGCGCGCTGGTATCGCCGCGGCCATGATCCTCGCACTGCTGGCGATGTCTTCGTACACGTGGGCGCGCGCGACAGTGTATCAATCGGAAGAGAGCTTGTGGCGGGACACGCTTGCGAAGAATCCTGATACCTGGCAGGGGCACAATCGTCTGGGCGAACTACTTTTTTGCGCGTGGCGACTTCGGAGGCGCAGCCGAACATTACCGACGAGCCGCCGAGTTGAAGCCGGACCTTGCTCCGAATCACAATAACCTCGGGTTAGGTTATGCGCGTCAGCAAATGTTTGAGCAGGCGGTGACTGCCTATCGAGAAGCGATCGCGCGTTCTCCGTCAGGGGCTAAAACGACCGTGACGTTCCGGATTAATCTTGCGAACGCGCTTGGCGCGTGGGGGAACCAGGTGGAGACACGTTCGGGCCCACTCGGTGAAGCGCAATCTTTGTATGAAGCGGCAGCGCTCGAATACCGGACAGTGCTTGCGATTGACGATCGAACCGCCGTTGCGCATCGCAATCTCGCACTAATGCTGATGCAACTTGGGCGGACAGCAGAAGCTGCTGACCACCTGCGAACAACGCTGCGCCTGATCCCGGACGAACCCGTCGCTACCGAGATCCTGAAGGAGATACAAAACGGCGAATGAACAGTGACTTCCGCTGATTTAATGAACGGCCTGTGCAACTTCAGCGGGCGTTGACATGGCATCTTTACAGCACCGGCATCTTACGCTGGTGAGAAGCACGTCAACGGAGCAGCACATAACCGCCCATCCCATCCGTCACAGTTTCATCGGCAGCTCTGTGTGCACGGAAAAGTTTAGCTATGGTGGCGGCGATGATGTGCAGTAACTCCCAGGTGGCGGGGCAACATTATTCGCCTCCGATTCCCCAGGGGGCTCGAAGGAGTGTTCGGAGGTCTGTGCGATGCCCTTTCGGGGCTAACCTATGCCTAGCTGCGATTTATTGGTAGTGAGCCGCAGGCAGCGGTAGCTGTCGAAGAGGCAGCACTCGTTAGTCTCAAAACAAGGGATTTTCGCTCAGTGGCGCGAGTTGGCGCAAAGATGGCGACGCTCGCATTCGCAATCCGCGGCATGATCATGATCAACGGCGTGTTCTCGTTCGCAGTTCGTGCGCTCGCGTGCGAATTGCATGCCCCTACACTTATTAGCATTAGTGTGACTGCCGTTTTAGACCAAGCCCGAGCAAACCTTGCTGATACCCGATCTTAACCGAATGCCGACCAAGTCACTGCGCTTTGGAACACCGCTGACACGGCATGGTGCTTTGGGTTCCGTTGAGCTGCCTTTGCGCGCGGAGTTATTTGGTGTTGAACAACTCGCGCATCATGCCGCGAGGATCGCGACGCAGCATCGGGTCGTTACGACGCGCGGTTCCAACCGGCTACTCGCGCGGCTGGCTCACAACGAAGAGATTCTCCGAGCTTTTAACCATGCGACTCTCGCGGTGGATCAAAGCAGGCGGGTCACTCCCGCGGCTGAATGGCTGCTCGATAATTTTTATTTGATCGAAGAGCAGATCCAGATGGCCCGCCGGCATCTGCCGCGGGAATACAGTCGGGAATTGCCGCGACTGGCCAACGGCCCGTCCGCGGGCATCCTGCGCGTTTATGAGATCGTGCTCGAACTGATCTCACATGTGGACGCGGAAATTGACGCCGCCTCGCTCACCGGCTTCGTCGCTGCCTACCAGAAGGTGTCGGCGCTGAAGCTGGGCGAGCTCTGGGCCATTCCCATCATGCTGCGCCTGGGATTGATCGAGAACCTCCAGCGCGTCGCCACCGGTCTCACCAAGGCACGGCACGATCGCAATCTCGCGAATGTCTGGGTCGACCGTTTACAGGCGATGGCCGAGAAAAATCCGTCACATCTCGTGATTGTGGTGGCGGACATGGCCCGAGCCGACCTTCCCTTGTCCAGTTCCTTTGTCGCGGAATTCTGCCAGCGCCTCTCCCATTTGAACCCGGTCTTGCACCTCGCGCGCGGCTGGCTCGAACAGCGGCTGGCCGAGCAAGGACTTTCCATCGAGCAGCTCGTGCATCAGGAGAGCCAGAGCCAGGCGTCCGACCAGGTTTCTGTCAGTCACAGTATCGCCAGTCTGCGTTTATTGAGCGCGATCGATTGGAAGGAGTTCCTCGAAACCGTAAGTCTGGTCGAGCAAACTTTGCGCAGCGATCCGGCTGACGTTTACAGCGACATGGATTTCGCAACGCGCGATCGGTATCGCCATGCAGTCGAATCTCTCGCCCGCCAGAGCCGGCTCTCAGAAACAGCGATGGCGGAAAAGGCCGTCCAGCTCGCCCAGGAAAGCGCCCAGGAAAACGGGCGCGACGATCGGACTGCGCATATCGGCTTTTACCTAATCGATAAAGGGCAGCCGGTCCTGGAGCGTGCGGCCAACGTGCGGCGGCTCTGGAAATCATTCGTCGAGCGAAGCATCCAGCGTTTTCCGTTCGCGTTTTATGCGGGCGGGATTTCCGTGATCACGCTCCTCGCGACGTTCGCGTTTATGCGGGAGCTCCAGGCGTTCGAAGTGCAGGGCTGGAAATTACTTTTCTGCACGCTCACTTTTCTGCTGGGAGTGAGCCAACTGGCGGTAGCGTTACTGAACTGGCTGTCCACCCTCCTGGTGACTCCGCGGCTGCTTCCGCGCCTGGATTATTCCTCCGGGATCGCCCCGGAAAGCCGCACCATGGTCGTCGTTCCCACCATTCTCACGAGCGCGGGAAGCATCGATGCTCTTCTCGAGACGGTGGAGATTCATCATCTCGCGAATCGGGATCCGCACCTGCATTTCGCTTTGTTGACTGACTTGGGCGACTCGCCCGCGGAGACCCTGCCGGAGGACTCGGCCCTGATCGAGCGAGTGCGGGCCGGAGTGGAGAGGCTGAACCGAAAATACTCGTCGGACCGTCACGATCTCTTTTTCCTCTTCCATCGACCGCGCCGGTGGAACGCGGGAGAAGGCCGCTGGATGGGGTACGAGCGGAAGCGCGGAAAGCTGATGGAGTTTAATGCCCTGCTTCGCGGTCGCTGCGCGGAATGCTTCTCGGAGATCGTCGGAGAGACGGCCCTTCTTGCCTCCATCAAATACGTCATCACACTTGACGCTGACACTCAGTTGCCGCGCGAGTCGGCCCGGCAGCTCATCGGAACGATGGCCCATCCGTTGAACCGGCCGCAGTTTAATACCGGGCGCGAGATCGTGACGGAAGGCTACAGCCTCCTGCAACCGCGCGTCGATGTGAGCCTGCCAAGCGCGGGCCGATCATGGTTTGTCCGGCTCCATGCCGGTGATGCGGGGATCGATCCTTACACGCGCGCGGTCTCGGACGTGTATCAGGATCTTTTCCACGAAGGCTCCTTCATCGGAAAAGGCATCTACGAGGTGGATGCTTTCGAGCGGGTGCTGGCTGGTCGCTTCCCCGAGAACAAGATCCTGAGCCACGACTTACTGGAATCGGTGCATGCCCGCTGCGCGCTCGTGAGCGACGTAAAACTCTACGAGGAACATCCTTCCCGCTACGACGTGGACGTAGGCCGGCGGCACCGCTGGATTCGGGGCGATTGGCAGATCATGCCCTGGCTGCTGCCCAGGGTTCTGGAAGCCGACGGGCGGCCAGCCCCCAATCCGCTCTCCGTGTTATCCTGGTGGAAAATCTTCGATAACCTGCGCCGCAGTCTCGTCCCGGTCGCCCTCTTCCTCTTCCTGTTCGGGAGCTGGCTTTTCGTCCCGGAGATCGGCGCTTTAGGCACGGTGCTTCTCCTCGCGATCATCGCTCTCCCGGGATTGCTTTCGGGGCTGGCGGAATTATTGCGTAAACCCAACCAACTACCGTGGTCGATGCACCTCCGAGGAGTGGCTGCGTCCAGTGGGCGCCAACTGGGTCAGATTGCACTCACGCTCGCATTCCTGCCCTACGATGCCTTTCTCAGCCTGGACGCGATCGGGCGAACTCTGTTCCGCATGGCGGTGACGCGGAAACGCCTCTTGGAATGGCATACATCGAGCGATGTGGCACGCGCCGCACGCGCGGATCTCGCCGGGTTTTACGCCAACATGTGGGTCGCGCCAGTGATCGCTTTGGCCGGCGGATTTCTCCTGGGCGTGATGCAGCCGGCGCAGTTGCGCTGGGCTTCGCTCATTCTTGGGCTCTGGCTGGCTGCGCCTTGGATTGCATGGTGGATCAGCCAGCCCATCACGCCCCTGGCTCCGGCACTGGAACCCGAGCAGTTTATGTTTCTGCGGCGGATCGCACGCAAAACCTGGCACTTTTTCGAAACCTTTGTCACTGCGCAAGAGAATTGGCTGCCGCCAGATAACTTTCAGGAAGATCCCTTTACGGGGGTAGCCGCGCGCACTTCCCCCACGAATATTGGGCTGGCGCTGCTCGCCAATCTGGCGGCCCGAGATTTCGGATATCTGCCGGTAAACCGGTTGATCCAGCGCACGGAAGCAACCATCGCCACGATGCTGCGACTCGAACGGCATCGTGGGCATTTCTACAATTGGTATGAAACGCGCACGCTTCGGCCGCTCCTCCCGCTTTATGTCTCCACCGTAGACAGCGGCAATCTGGCCGGGCATCTGGTGACGCTCGGCGCCGGTCTGCGGGAATTGGCCGACGAGAGAATCCTCCAGCCACAGATTTTTTCCGGGTTGCGCGACACCCTTGAAATTCTGAGAAGACTCGGTGGCGAAAACGCGGCGGTCTCACAACTTGCGGCAGAGTTGGACAAGGCTCCGGGCACTTTGCGCGCAGCATTGACTCTGTTGCGCCAGGCGACCGACCAGGCGAGGCAGATTTCCGCTACGCTCGCGGACAGAGAGCAGGACCTGAAGGCGTGGGCTCAAACTCTCCAGCGCAGCTGCGAAGAACATCTGGAGGAATTGCTCTTCTTCGCGCCTTGGCTGGAGCGGGCGGACCTTACTGACACGGCCTTCAAAGCTCCTGGAGACATTGCCGAAAAACTCGCCCAGCTCGATCAATCCCCTTCTCTGCGAGAAATCTCCGCGTTTGATCAAACGCTCTGCCCGGATCTTGAGAAACGGCTCTGGCTCGCTCCCTGGTCGGCCTGTCTGGGTGAGGCGAGCGTGCGCGCCCGCGAGCGCGTGCTCAAACTCGAAGCTCTGGCCCGACAAAGCGAGGAACTGGCCGCGATGGATTTCAGCTTTTTGTTTGATCCCGCGCGCGACCTATTTTCCATCGGGTTTAACGTTACGGAAGGTCGGCGGGACGCTAGTTTTTACGACCTGCTCGCCTCTGAGGCGCGTCTCTGCAGCTACCTCACCATTGCCCAGGGACAAGTGCCGCAGGATCACTGGTTCTCGCTGGGCCGTCTCCTTGTCGCTCCGCGCGGCGAACCGATCCTGGTTTCGTGGAGCGGCTCCATGTTTGAATATTTGATGCCGTTACTGGTGATGCCGACCTACGATGGCACCCTGCTCGATCACGCCTGCAAAGCAGCGGTCCAGCAACACATCGCGTATGGCCAGGCCCGTGGTGTTCCGTGGGGCATTTCTGAATCGGGCTACAACCGGACCGATGCAGATCAAAACTACCAGTACCGCGCGTTTGGCGTGCCGGGTTTGGGTTTGAAACGCGGCCTGACCGAAGATCTGGTCATCGCACCTTACGCCAGTGCCATGGCGCTGATGGTGGCTCCGCAGCCGGCGTGTGAAAACCTGCAGCGACTCGCCCGCGAGGGATGCGAAGGCGTTTACGGATTCTACGAAGCAGTGGATTACACGGCGTCGCGCCTGCCTCCGGATAAGTCGAACGCGATCATTCGATCTTACATGGCTCATCACCAGGGGATGAGTCTGCTGGCCCTGCTCTTCCTACTTCGGGACCTCCCCATGCAACGGCGCTTCGCCTCGCGCCCCTTCCTGAGGGCGGCCGACTTGTTGTTGCAGGAACGCGTGCCCAGAGCCGAGGCCAATGTCCTGCCCGAAGACCTGGAGTTAGAAGAATCCCGGCCACGGCTCGGTGATGGCGAAGATGTGATGCGGGTCTTCACCAGTCCCAGCTCGCGGACGCCGGAGATCCACCTCTTGTCCAACGGACGCTACCATGTCGCGATCAGCAGCGCAGGCGGCGGCTACAGTCGCTGGGGCGATCTGGCCGTGACTCGCTGGCGCGAAGATGCGACCCGCGATTGCTGGGGAACGTTCATTTACCTGCGCGATGTCGCGACGGGAGAATTCTGGTCCACCGCCTATCAACCCACATTGCGCGCCACCGGGAGTTATGAGACAATCTTTACGCAACCGCGCGCCGAATTTCGCCAGCGTCATGGCGGCCTCGAGATTCACACCGAAATCTGTGTTTCGCCCGAAGACGACGTGGAGCTGCGTCGCGTTAAGCTCACCAATCACTCGGCCGTCGCGCGCGTCATTGAGCTGACGAGCTACGCCGAAGTGGTGCTTGCGACCCAAGGCGCGGACGAGGCCCATCCCGCCTTCAGCAATTTGTTCGTGCAAACAGAATTCGTGCGCCACTCTTCCGCGATTCTCTGCACCCGCCGCGCGCGATCCGAGGAGGAAAAAACGCCTTGGCTCCTGCATCTGCTGGTCGGTCAAGGCGGCGTGCAGGGTGAAGTCTCATCCGAGACGGACCGTTTCAAGTTTATCGGTCGAGGCAGGACTTTGGCCAGCCCTGCCGCGATGGAAAAGATTGCGCCGCTTTCGGACACGGCCGGCTCCGTCCTCGATCCAATCATTTCGCTGCGGCGCACGGTGACGTTGGCTCCGGATGAAACCGCCGTTCTCGATTTCGTCATCGGAGTGACGGAAAACCGGGAGAGAGCGGATGCGCTCGTGGAGAAATATCAGCATGTGCGCATGGCCGACCGCGCGCTCGATCTGGCCTGGACGCACAGCCAGGTGACGTTGCGGCAGCTGAATGCCACCGAAGCAGAAGCCCAGCTCTACGCCCGACTCGCAGGCGCTTTGGTTCACGCCGATCCTGCGCGGCGCGCGAATCCCGGCGTGCTGCTTGGCAATCGCCGCGGGCAAAGTGGCCTCTGGACCTACGGCATTTCGGGCGATACGCCGCTTGTCCTGCTGCGCATTACCGACGCGGAGAAGATCGAGATCGTGCGGCAGCTCATCCAAGCGCACTCCTACTGGCGCGCGAAAGGCCTGCCGGTTGAACTGGTTATTTTGAATGAAGACGTTTCGGTTTACCGCCAGTCCTTGCAGGACCAAATTACCAATCTGATTGCCTCCGGCACAGAAGCGCAAATGCTCGACAAACCCGGCGGCATCTTCGTCCGGCGCCTCGAACAAATTCCCAATGATGACCGGGTTTTGCTACAAGCTGCGGCCCGGATCGTCCTGGATGATGAGCGTGGATCCCTCCTCGAACAGCTGGAACAGCGCAGCGTCCTGGAGCCATCGGTCCCGGCCTTGACGCCAACTCGCTCTGCGAGGACGGAATCATCCACGTCGCCTCCCGCGCGCGAGTTGATCTTTCAGAACGGCCTCGGAGGATTCACCCGCGATGGTCACGAGTACGTCATCATTCTCGAGCCCGGCCAGACGACGCCGGCGCCGTGGGTGAATGTCCTCGCGAATCCGTCATTCGGCACGGTGATTTCGGAGAGCGGTGGCGCATACAGCTGGGCGGAAAACGCCCATGAATTTCGGCTGACTCCGTGGCACAACGATCCCGTTCAGGACACCACCGGCGAGGCCTTCTACATCCGCGATGAGGAGACGGGGCAATTCTGGTCGCCGATGCCGGGGCCAGCAAGGGGCAAGACGCCCTATGTCGTTCGTCACGGTTTTGGTTACACCGTCTTCGAGCACTTCGAGAACGGGATCGTCTCCGAGTTGTGGACCTATGTGGCGATGGATGCGCCGGTCAAGCTCACCAATGTGAAATTGCGCAATCTCTCCGGCAGCCCGCGTCGCTTGTCCATCACCGGGTATTGCGAATGGGTTCTCGGCGACCTGCGGCACAAGACCCAGCTGAATGTGCAGACGGAAGTTGACGTCAAGACCGGCGCGCTGCTGGCGCGCAACTTTTACAATACGGAGTTCCCGGATCGAATCGTCTTTTTCGACGTAAACGACGCGAGTCGCACTCTCACCGGAAATCGGAAAGAATTTCTCGGCCGGAACGGAACCTTGTCGCAGCCGGCGGCGTTGAAGCGAACGCGCCTTTCCGGCCGGACCGGCGCGGGATTGGACCCCTGCGGAGCGGTCCAGGTTGCGTTTGATCTGGCTGACGGGCAGGAACGAGAGACAAGTTTTCGCCTCGGTGTCAGTCGCAATTTGGGCGATGTGCAGAATCTGGTCGGGCGCTTTCGCCGAGGGGATGCCAGCGCGGTCGCGCTCGCTGGTGTCCATGAGTTCTGGAACCGCACCCTCGGCGCGATTAACGTGGACACGCCCGATCCTGCCGTAAACGTGATGGCGAACGGCTGGCTCCTGTATCAAACCTTGAGCTGCCGGCTCTGGGGCCGCACCGGTTTTTATCAATCCGGCGGCGCCTACGGATTCCGCGATCAATTGCAGGACGTGATGGCGCTGGTTCACGCCGAACCAGCTCTCACCCGGGAGCATCTCCTGCGCACCGCCGCGCATCAATTCCGCGAAGGCGACGTGCAGCATTGGTGGCATCCGCCCGCAGGCCGCGGCGTGCGAACGCATTTTTCCGATGACTATCTCTGGTTGCCATACGTTACCTGCCGCTACGTCGTCTCTGTCGCCGACACCGGCGTGCTCGACGAGACGATTCCCTTCCTCGATGCCCGGCCTGTCATGCCGGAGGAGGAAGCTTATTACGATCTGCCAAATCGTTCCCAGGAGTCGGCGACGCTCTACGAGCACTGCGTCCGCGCTATCGAGCACGGCCTGAATTTCGGTAAACACGGTTTGCCCCTGATCGGTTCCGGTGATTGGAACGACGGTATGAACATGGTGGGCAAAGAAGGCCGCGGCGAAAGTGTCTGGCTCGCCTTTTTCCTTTACGACGTGCTCACGCAATTTGCGGAGGTGGCTCGTGCGCGCGCCGATGCCGCGTTTGCTGATCGTTGTCTCGAGCAGGCCGGACAACTGCAGAAAAACATCGAGCAACATGCCTGGGACGGTGAGTGGTATCGCCGAGCCTATTTCGATAACGGCGAACCTCTTGGCTCGCGGGAGAATCTAGAGTGCCAGATCGATTCCCTGCCGCAAAGCTGGTCGGTCATCAGCAAGGCCGGTGACCCGCAGCGCTCCCGTCAAGCGATGCACGCAGTGGACGAACGCCTGGTTCGCCAGGAGGCAAAATTGATTCAGCTCTTCGATCCGCCATTTGATAAGTCACCGCTCAATCCTGGTTATATCAAAGGCTACATTCCTGGCGTGCGCGAGAATGGCGGCCAGTACACGCACGGCGCCATCTGGACCGCGATGGCCTTCGCGCTCATGGGGGAAAATGAGCGCGCGTGGGAACTTTTCGCGTTGCTCAATCCCGTCCATCACGGTGGAACTCCGGAGCAGATCGCCACCTACAAAGTCGAACCCTACGTCGCCGCGGCCGATGTGTATGCAGTTGCCCCGCACACTGGCCGCGGCGGTTGGACATGGTACACCGGATCAGCCGGCTGGATGTACCGCCTCCTGGTCGAAACCTTGCTCGGCGTCAAACTGGAGGGCGATGGATTGCGCCTCATTCCGCGTTTTCCGGCAAGCTGGACGACTTACAAAATTCACTATCGCTACCATCAAACGGTGTATCACATCACCATCACCCGCCTCGCAGAGGGCTCGGCCGCCTCGATTGATTTATCCCTCGACGGACAAATTCTAACCGGCGGAACGATTCCGTTGGTGGACGACCGGGCCGAGCACTTCGTGGATATCCACGTCCGGTGAATAGATGCAAAACCCGGGTCACCGGATCGAGAACACGAGAACATCGGCTGGCTTCCTGCCGTCAATGACAATGCCGATCACGCCGCGTAATGCGAGGGCGTCGCGGACCTCAACCCTCGCGAGGCCCTCGCTTGCGGCTCGCAGTCACCGACAAAGAAGCCCTAATCGATAACAGCCGGAAAATCGCCGTCAGCCAGGTTGATCTTCCGCAATTATCGCGAGGGGCGACCCCGAAGAATGTCGATTCGTCGGCACGCTTGAAGGAAGGCGACGCGACATAACAAATTATCAATGCTGTGACTGATAATCATATACCTGCGTATCACCGCTGGTGAAGCCACTCTGTCGTGCTGTACCTGCGATCCGCAATCGTTTGTGCATCGCGCACTAGCTCACGCGAGAGCGACGCGCGCTGGAACGATCCGCAAAGCGCCGCCGGAAAACGTTTCGGGAAATCCGCCGGCAAACAAGCGTGTTGAATACACCCCTGGTGTAGCAAACCTGTGCGGGTTCGTCGCTGCGCTGCGCCGGCAATTTTGCGGCCTTCAAACATCACGTCGGCTTCCACTGGGTTGGAGAAGCACGCTTCCGACAGCTTCGGTGCTGCCTCGGCGGCTAGGACGATGTTCATGTCTCGTGGCAACGCCATTCGAATCGCGCCGTGAATATGGGAATAGACAGCATTAGATGAGATCGTGAGACGGCCCGGCAGGACCACCGAATAGGTGAGATCGTCTCCATGCAGGACGATGCCGCCGCCAGTCCAGCGCCGCACGACGTCGCGGTCGCCTCCTTGGTGGGCAACATCCGCAAAAGACCCGAAGTAGCCAAAGGAGAGAGCTGGCCGGAGCCAGCAAAAAAATCGAAGCGTCGGTCTGACGGCGGACTGCAACAGCGCCTCGTCGATCGCCATGTTCATTGCCGCCGAGTGCGGCACGTCGTACTCGACAACGTCCAATTCCTCCAGCAGGTGCATGCCTCGCTACCGCTCCGCCATCTCGTTGATAATCCTGCGCGCCGCCTCGCGCGGCTGAGCGTGGGCAATCACCGGACGGCCGACAACGAGATAATCGGCGCCGTTGTGCAAAGCTTCTCGCGGCGTGGTGAAGCGTTTCTGATCGTCGGCCGTCGCCCATGCCGGCCGCACGCCTGGTGTCACGATGGTCACACGGCTCGGCAGCGCCCGGCGCAGGGCAACAACTTCATGTGGGCTTGCGACAAGACCACGGATTCCCGCATCTGCTCCGAGTTGCGCCAGCCGCAACGCTTGCTCCGCGACGCTGCCGTTGACGCCGGTTTCGTGGAGCGTCGTTTCGTCGGAACTCGTGAGAACGGTAACGCCAAGGAGCTGGAGGTCGGTTGAGACCGCGCGGACTGCGGCCTCAACCATGCGACTCCCGCCGCTCAGGTGAATCGTGAGCATCGCCACCTTGATCTCACCGGCGGAGGCGACGGCTTTCGCGACGGTATTAGGAATGTCGTGCAGTTTCAGGTCTAGGAAGATTTTCGCGCCGGTTCCGGTAATCGCGCGAACGATCTCCGGCCCCGCGGCCGTATAAAGCTGCAGTCCGATTTTAAAGAACGAAACCTCGCTCGCGAGATCGAATGCCAGGGCGATCGCTTCATCTGCACGCGGCAGGTCGAGGGCGACAATTAGTCGTTCGCGCGCGTTTTTGAGGCTGTCTTCGGAGGTCATCCTGTATTATCGCCGCTGTGGTGAAGAGACTCGAATCTATGCGGCTTCGTGCTCCCGCGAAGATCAATCTTTCGTTCCGCATTCACGCTCTGCGCGCGGACGGGTTCCACGAGATTGAGACACTGATGGCGCCGATCTCGCTCGCTGATGAACTCACGATCGCGTACGCGGGCGATACGGATTGCATCGAACTCACGTGCGATGATCCGTCGGTGCCAGCGGGTGAAGATAATCTGGTAATACGCGCCGCACGCCTGTTTTTCGAGCACACAAGTTTGAAAGCTGGTCTGCGAATTGATCTGCAAAAAAGGATTCCGCATGGTGCAGGACTCGGCGGTGGTAGCAGCGATGCTGCTATTACGCTGATCGGCCTGAACGAACTGCTCGAGGCGGGAATCGGCCCGGGCGGTCTCGCGCAACTCGCGGCAGAGATCGGATCCGATGTGCCGTTCTTTATCTATCAGTCAGCGGCTCTTTGTTGCGGGCGAGGGGAGATGGTAAAGCCATCAACCCTTAGAGGCACGCTGCAGCTCCTTTTGCTGAAGCCATCATTTGGAGTTCCAACGCCGTGGGCGTACTCGCGCTGGAAGGTGTCACGAGAGTTGCCGGAGATGAACTACATGCCGCAAGTCTTTCACGGCATAACGTTCTTCAACGATCTCGAGCGGCCGGTGTTTGAGAAGCATCTGTTTCTTGCGCGCATGAAGATGTGGTTAATAACGCAGCCGGAAGTGGGAGCCGCTTTGCTGTCAGGCTCGGGTTCGACGATTTTCGCAGTTCTGCGGGAGGGAAGCGAGGCTGAATTGATCGCCGCTCGCGCGAAGCTGGAACTGGATCCGGAACTCTGGACCTGCGAGTGTTCGACCGTCAGCGGAAGGTAAAGTCGTGATTATCCACCGAGTTTCTTCCGCAGAGTTGCGACCGCGTATTCCCGGTTCAGCTTCGCGATGAAGCTCGCGCTAATCTCCGCCGGACACACCGCTTCGCATTCGTAGGTGTTCGTGCAGTTGCCGAACCCCTCTTCATCCATCACGCTCACCATGTTCAATACACGGTTCGTCCGCTCCGGATCGCCTTGCGGAAGGAGCGCGAGGTGCGAGACCTTCGCGGAAGTAAAGAGCATCGCAGAGGCGTTCGGGCACGCGGCTGCACAAGCGCCGCAACCGATGCACGCCGCGGCTTCCATCGCGCGGTCGGCGTTTTGTTTCGGCACAGGAATCGAATTTGCTTCCGGCGCTGACCCGGAGCGCGCCGAGACGAAGCCACCCGCCTGCACGATTCGGTCGAGCGCGCTGCGATTCACGACGAGGTCTTTGACGAACCTGAACGGCTTCGCGCGAAAGGGTTCGACGGTGATTGTCTCACCCTCTTTGAAACGGCGCATGTAAAGTTGGCACGCCGCGCCGGGATGATCCGGACCGTGCGCTTCGCCATTGATCGTCAGGCAGCAGGTGCCGCAAATCCCCTCTCTGCAATCAGACTCGAACGCGATTGGCTCTTCGCCGCCCTCGATCAGCCGGTCGTTGACGAGGTCGAGCATCTCCAGAAATGACGTGTCGGGCGACACATCGTTCGCGGGATAATCGGCGAGCTTGCCCTTCGCTGCGCCAGTCTTTTGGCGCCACACCCTTAGCTTGAAATTCATTTGTAGCTTCTCTGCGCGAGCTCGAGCGTCTCAAATTCCAGCGGTTCACGGTGCAGCTTCGGCGGTGCGATCGTTCCGTTGCCTTGAAACTCCCAGGCGAAAGCTGAAGCGAAATTCACGTCGTCGCGCAGCGCCTCGCCGTCCGGCGTTTGGTGCTCCTCGCGAAAATGTCCGCCGCAGGATTCATCGCGCTCGAGTGCGTCGGTGCACATCAGCTCTGCGAATTCCAGGTAATCAGCGACACGGCCGGCGCGTTCGAGCGACTGGTTGAATTCTTCGCCCGACCCGGGGACGCGGACCTCGCGCCAGAATCGTCCGCGTATTTCCGGAATCTTTCGAAGCGCTTCGCGAAGACCAGCGGCATTCCGCGCCATCCCGCACTTGTCCCAGAGCAGTAGCCCGAGTTCGCGATGGAATGAATCTACGGAGCGCGTGCCGTTTACGCCGATCATCTTACTGATGCGCTCACGAACGCCGGTTTCGGCTTTGTGGAATTCCGGATGATCCACGGTGGGGCGTTTGCCGATTTGCCCCGCCAGATAAGTCGGCAGCGTGTATGGCAGGACGAAATAGCCGTCCGCTAATCCTTGCATCAACGCGCTGGCGCCAAGTCGATTCGCGCCATGATCGGAGAAGTTCGCTTCGCCGATGACGTGCAGGCCTGGCACGTTGCTCATAAGGTTGTAATCAACCCAGAGCCCGCCCATCGTATAATGCACAGCGGGGTAGATGCGCATCGGTCGGTTGTAAGCGTCCTCGCCGGTGATCTTCTCGTAAATATCGAACAGGTTCCCGTAGCGTTCACGGATCGTGGTTTCTCCGAGCCGATTTATCGCGTCGGCGAAGTCGAGGAACACTCCCCGCCCGCCGGGCCCGACGCCGCGACCGTCGTCGCATGCTTCTTTCGCGCTGCGGGAAGAGATGTCTCGCGGCGCAAGATTGCCGAAGCTCGGGTATTTGCGCTCCAGATAGTAGTCACGTTCCTCTTCCGGAATCTGCTCGGGCGAGCGCGTGTCTCCCTGTTTGTTTGGAACCCAGACGCGGCCGTCGTTGCGCAGAGATTCTGACATCAACGTCAGCTTTGATTGATGCTGGCCGCTGACGGGAATACAGGTGGGATGGATCTGTGTGTAGCAAGGATTGGCGAACAGCGCGCCTTTCCTGTAGGCGCGATAGGTAGCAGTGACATTCGAGCCGCGCGCGTTTGTGGAAAGATAGAAGACGTTTCCGTAACCGCCCGTCGCGAGCACCACCGCATCCGACGCATGTGCGTGGATGTCGCCGGTTTCCAAGTTGCGCGTAATGATCCCCTTCGCGTGACCGTCGACGAGAACCACATCGAGCATCTCGGTGTGCGGAAACATCTTGACGGTGCCTGCGGCGATTTGACGGCAGAGCGCCTGGTAACAACCGAGCAGCAATTGCTGCCCGGTTTGCCCACGCGCATAAAATGTGCGCGAAACCTGCGCGCCTCCGAAGGAGCGATTGGCGAGCAGGCCGCCATACTCGCGCGCGAACGGCACACCCTGCTCGACACACTGGTCGATGATCGAGTTGCTAACTTCCGCAAGTCGATAAACGTTCGCTTCTCGCGAGCGGAAATCGCCGCCTTTGATCGTGTCGTAGAAGAGACGGAAAACGCTGTCGCCGTCGTTCTGGTAATTCTTTGCGGCATTAATTCCGCCTTGCGCAGCGATGCTGTGCGCGCGCCGGGGACTGTCCTGGAAGCAGAAGCATTTCACGTTGTAGCCCTGCTCTCCGAGAGTGGCCGCTGCCGAGCCGCCAGCGAGGCCACTGCCCACCACGATTACGTCGAGTTTGCGCCGGTTAGCCGGACTAACGAGCCGCGCGTGATCTTTGTAGCTCGACCACTTTTTGTCGAGCGGGCCAGATGGAATCCTCGACTCGAGCGTTCCGATCATAATGGCTGTGCCGGTTGCACCAGGCCGAGCAAAACAGCCAACGGGATCGACACATAGCCGATGAAGATCAGCCACGCGAAAACGCGACCCCACCGAGCAAGGTGCGGCGTCATCGTCTTATCGTTCCAACCTAACGACTGAAAGAAACTCGAGGCACCGTGGGTCAAATGGAGCATGAGAAGAAACATCGCGAGAACGTAAAAGGCGGAGACGATCACATTCCGAAACCCGTAGACCATCATGGAATAAACGTCGTGCCGTTGAAGCGCATCCAATTTGAGCGTCGCCAGCCGTGGATCGGCTACCACCAGAGTAAAGTGGGCGAGGTGGTAGATAATGAACGCAAGCACCACGAGACCGCTTAGCCACATGTAGCGCGACGCGAAGGACGCCTTCACGTAGTCCTTCTGCGCGTACGCGTTGGGACGTGCGCGCCGGTTGTCGATCGTCAAACGGATGGTGTAGTAGATGTGCGCGACCACATTCACGAGGAGAAATGCGCGAACGAACCAGAGCAGCGGTCCAAGATCGCGGAGATGTTCTGCGTAAGAATTGATCCAGTCAGGACCCAGGAAAATCTGCAGGTTCCCGAGCAGATGACCGATCACGAAGCCAAGTAGCACAAGGCCTGTGACGGCGACCATGATCTTTCTCCCGATTGACGAACGAGTGAAGGCGGAGAGATGATTCACGTCTGAATGTGACAGTCGGCTGCGTCAGCTCACGAAACGTGAAGGGACAGCACGAGTCAAGCTGACGGCCAAAGTTGTCGCGCGATGCTGATAAACCTCCCATTTTTTGGCCGGCGACACGCTGGCTCTCCAGCGCCCGAGTTCATTGATATCGATGATCGCGTAACGCTGCGCGAACTCGAGAAGAGCTGCGGACGCGAGCTCGAGCGCGCGTGGGCGCAGAGACATCGGGCAGATGGCAGGCGTGTGCGCGAGTTCTACCTAGCATCCGCAGACCTTCAGGCCCGCTATCCACTCGGCCTGTTACCGATCGGGCAGCGACGGCTGGCGAAATGGCTGCTGAAGCAAGGCCGCTCGCAACACGATTTCAGTGACGAGCAGGTTCTCGCCTTCCTTGCCGCAACTGCAGCGCATGTGCCGGAAGCGCTAGCTGACACATACCTGATCATGCCACAATGGCAGGAGCGATTTCCCGCAATCGGAAGCGCGGCCGAGCAGCGGGCCTTCCTGGAGTTCCTCGGTGCAGAGTTCCGTGGCTGGCGTGCATTGCGCAAGGTAAACGCGCTACCTGTCGGTCCGCCTCCCACGGCCGTTTTCGGCGAGATCGGCGCAAATCTCCTGGCGCATTTCTGTTATCCCTCTGGGCTCCAGCAAGGCGGGCTGGCTACGAAAGCCGCGTTGGAGTCTGCAAGCGTGGCCCTTTCCTGCAGGGATGTGCCTGTTGGTATGAGGACGCAGATGATTCCCCGACGCGATTGGCTCGGCTGGGAAACCTTCCCGACATCGATACTAATCATGGCGCCGGTGCCTTACACAGAGACGGCCTATGTGCGCGCGGGTTTATACCGCAAGCCGGGCGTTTATCGCATCGCGTATTGGTCGTGGGAACTTGATTCACTTCCCGCCGAGTGGCCATGCTTCGACGGCTTATTCGATGAGATTTGGACACCGAGCACGTTTGTTGCCGAGACAATGAGGACCCGTTTTGATCTGCCAATAGCCGTTATGCCGCACGCGATGGTGATGGCAGAACCGCAGCGGGTCGGACGATCAGAGATTGGGGTTTTAGACGACCACTACGTTTTCCTCTTCATGTTCGACATCTGCAGCGAGTTGGAGCGTAAGAATCCGCTCGGTTTGATCCGCGCGTTCCGGCGCGCCTTCTCCCCAGACCAGAAAGTCACTCTGCTCCTGAAGCTGGTTCGCGGAGAACTCGATCCAGCTGCGACCGCGCAGCTCGCAGCTGAGGCGGAGGGCGCGAACATCGTATTTGTGAACGAAGTCGCTTCGCGGGAGCGAGCGCTGGGTTTCGTAGAGATGTGCGACTGCTACGTGTCACTGCACCGGTCTGAAGGGTTCGGTCTCACCGTGGCCGAAGCCATGTCGCTTCGGAAACCCGTTATCGCCACCGGGTATTCTGGCAACCTTGATTTCATGGATGCCGAAAACAGCTTCCTCGTCGACTACGCGATTGTGCCAGTAGAGAGCCGGGGACCTAACTACCAATGCGGCGGATGGTGGGCCGAGCCGTCCGAAGAACATGCCGCAGCGCTGATGCGTTCAGTTTGGCTCGATCGCGACATAGCAGCCGCGAAGGCGCAAAAAGGTCGTGCACGCGTAATCGAACAGCTCGCACCGACCGCAATTGGGCGTCAAATGAGAGATCGCCTTCTAGAGATTGCGCGTAGATGACGACGACACGCAGGCAATTACTTGCTGCCCGGCTTTACGCCTTCCGTTGATGCCAGGTCTGGCGGCAGGTTGTGAGATTCGAATGTTTCGACATTCATCTCTGCGAGGCTGATGAAGGGGCAGCCGAAGTCCGGCCGGTTTCCGCCGCTACGATCAACGATCACACCTACAGCCACAACGCGTCCGCCGTGCTTGCGCACGATGTCGACTGTTTCCTGCACACGACCCCCGCGAGTGACGACATCTTCAGCGACAACCAACCGCTCACCGTGCGCGATCTGGAAGCCTCGCCGCAACACCAATTCGCCCGCGTCTTTTTCGGCGAAGATGTGGCGTTTGCGTAACGAACGCCCGACTTCCTGACCTACCACTATTCCTCCAAGAGCAGGGGAGATGACGGCATCGCACTCGATGTGACGCAGCTTTTCGGCGAGCCGTCCGCACACTTCAGCAGCGATGTCGGTGTACTGAAGAAGAAGCGCACACTGAAAAAACTGACGGCTGTGCAGTCCGGATCGCAGGATGAAGTGACCGTCCAGCAGCGCCCCCGTTTTACGGAACAGCGCGAGTAGATCTTCGGTCATTGACGTGACCGAGGTTACTCGCCTACGTCTACGCTGAGCTGCTTACCCGCTGGCGTCTGATCAGAAATTGCGATGCAGTCGATCTCGACACGCGCGCCCCTTGGAAGCGCGGAGACTTGCACTGTCGAACGGGCGGGAGGCTGATCCCCAAAGTAGCTTGCGTACACCTCGTTCATCGTCTGGAACTCTCCTAAATCGGTCATGAAGACAGTGGTCTTCACGATATGATCGACAGTGAGGTTCTCGGCGTCCAAGACTGCGGACAGATTGTTCAGCACCTGCCGGGTTTGCTCGGCTATGTCGTCGGATACGATCTGCCCGGTCTGTGGGTTCAACGGGATCTGACCTGCCGTGAACACCATCTGACCGACACGCACCGCTTGCGAGTATGGGCCAACCGCTGCCGGCGCTTCTGTCGTCGAAACAATCTTCTTCATCGGGCGAGGCTAACCGAAATCGCGGAGGGCACAATCGCTCGCTCGATTCTGTGACTGCCCGGTGCGGGCGCGGCGCGGCGCGGCAGATTGCGAGCCGGTCGAAACTCGCCGATAGTGACGGCTCAATGGTTGGCTGGATTTTAAAGAAGGTAATCGGGTCGAAAAATCAGCGCGAGATCAGGCGCATGATGCCGACGGTCCGTCGCATCAACGAACTTGATGAGCAGTTCAAGTCGCTCTCTGACGACGAACTGCGCGCGAAAACCGCACAATGGAAGGCGGAGTTCGCCGCGATTGAAGAACTGCCGGATCAATGGGCGCGAATGGACGAGATTCTTCCGGAAGCGTTCGCCGTCGTAAAGAACGCAGCTCGCCGCCTGACGGAGGAGAAGCGCGAGTTCACAGTCTGCGATCAGCCGATGACCTGGAACATGGTGCACTTTGACGTGCAGCTGGTCGGCGGGATGGTATTGCATCGCGGGCGCATCGCTGAGATGGCCACCGGCGAGGGCAAGACGCTTGTCGCGACATTGCCGCTTTATCTCAACGCGCTCACTGGCCGCGGTGCGCACCTCGTGACGGTGAACGATTACCTCGCCCGCCGCGACGCGGAATGGATGGGACAGCTCTACAGCTTCCTTGGTCTTACGTGTGGCGTGATCCAGCACGATGAACCGCCCGATGTCCGTCGTGAGCAGTACGCGATGGACATTACATACGGTACGAACTCAGAGTTCGGCTTCGATTATCTGCGCGATAATGGGATGGCTACTACGCGCGAGCAGCAGGTCCAGCGCGGCTACAATTACGCGATTGTCGACGAGGTAGATTCGATCCTGATCGATGAGGCACGCACGCCGTTAATCATCAGTGGCCCCGCGACTGTTTCGACGCATCAATACGACAAATGGAAGCCGCTGGTGGAGCAGCTTGTGCGCAAACAGAACATGCTTTGCAATCGGATCGCGAGCGAGGCGAAGGACGCGTTTGAAAAGGGCGACGTTGAAGCCGCTGGCCTGCTCATGTTCAAGGTGAAGCTCGGTCAGCCGCGTAATAAGCCGCTCCTCCGAATGATGGAAGATCCCGAGAAGCGGCGCGCGATGGATAAAGCGGAGCTTTCGTTCTACCAGGATTCTCGAAAGGAAGAGCTCTTCGCGCTGAAGGAGGAGCTGTTCTACACGATCGACGAGAAGTCTAACGAATCGGACCTCTCCGAGCAGGCGCGGGAGTTTTTGAATCCGGACGAGCCGGAGGCGTTCGTGCTGCCCGACCTGATTAGTGAATTCACTGACATCGATCTCAACCGCACCCTCTCGGATGAGGAGAAGGAACGGTTAAAAGTGGATCGGCAGCAGCATTGTGACGCGCAGGCTGAGCGCATCCACAACATCTCGCAGTTGTTGCGCGCCTACTCGCTCTTCGAGAAGGACGTGCAATACGTCGTGGAGGAAAACAAAGTCGTCATCGTCGATGAATACACAGGCCGAAAGATGCCGGGTCGCCGGTGGAGCGATGGCTTGCATCAGGCAGTTGAGGCGAAAGAAGGTGTGCAGATCGACCGGGAGACCCAGACGCTCGCCACAATCACCATCCAGAATTACTTCCGCCTCTATCACAAACTAGGCGGTATGACCGGAACGGCCGAAACAGAGGCGGCCGAATTCCACGACATCTACAAACTCGACGTGAACGCGGTGCCGACAAATCGGCCCATCGCGCGCCTTGATGAGAACGATCGCATCTACAAAACGCGCCGCGAGAAATACAGTGCGGTGATCAATGAAATCCGGGATCGCCACACGAAGGCGCAGCCAGTGCTGGTCGGCACTGTGAGCGTTGAGGCGAGTGAGTTGCTCAGCCGGATGCTGAAGCGCGAGAAGATTCCGCACAACGTGCTAAATGCGAAATATCACCGCCAGGAAGCTGAGATCGTGCAACGTGCCGGCCAGGCCGGAACCGTCACGATTTCCACGAACATGGCCGGGCGCGGGACGGACATTAAGCTGGGTCCCGGTGTCGCTGACAAAGGCGGGTTGTTTGTCATTGGAACCGAACGGCATGAATCGCGACGCATCGACCGGCAGCTGCGAGGGCGTTGCGCGCGCCAGGGCGATCCTGGGGGTTCGCGATTCTACGTCAGCTTCGAAGATGACCTTATGCGCAACTTTGGCGCGGCCGATCGCATGACGAAAATCATGGAGCGGTTTGGGCTTGAGGAAGGTCAGGAGCTTGAGCACCCCTGGTTGAACAAGTCGGTCGAGACGGCGCAGAAGCGAGTCGAGCAGCGGAATTATCTTCAACGCAAACGCACGCTCGATTTCGACGATGTCATGAACAATCAGCGGGAGGTGGTTTACACCTACCGTAATGATGCGATCGACACTGAAGATCCGCGAAAACTGGTCTACGAAGTAATCGAAGAAGCCGTTCCGGCAAAGGTGCGCGAGCACCTTGCGACCGGTGGCGGCGACGAGCCGAATTACTCTGGCCTGTTGAATTGGGTGAACACCACGTTCCCGCTCGGTCTTACGGCTGAGAAGGCGCAGTTTGAGACGCGATCTGTTGATGAGAACGCAGAGTTCTTGATCGAGCGGATCAAGAACTCTTACGAGCGGAAGTCCAGCCACGAGGAACCAAGTGCGGTCAAGGGTCTCGAGCGGTACATCGTTCTTAATGCGATCGACCGCCTCTGGCAGGAACATCTCTACGCGATGGACGCATTACGCGAGGGCGTTTACCTCCGCAGCTATGCCCAGAAAGATCCGCTCATCGAGTACAAGACAGAAGCGTTCGACATGTTCACCGAGTTGATGTCGAACATCAAAAACGAGGTGCTGCACAATCTTTTCCGCAGCACGTCAAACTTGCAGGCGTTCGAAACATTCCTCTCTACGCTGCCGCAATTCCTGCTCCGCGAACACGCCCCGACTGCACCGACGGCGAATGGCCCAACAGCCGGTCCGATCCCGCGCCGCCGGCCGGAGCGAGTTGGTGCGCCGGCTAATGGCGTCGATGGTGGCAACGGTGACAGCGATGAGGTAAAGCTCGAGCTTGCACCGGTGCGTCGCGAAATGCCAAAGGTCGGACGGAACGATCCGTGCCCGTGCGGTAGCGGAAAAAAATACAAAAACTGTTGCGGGCGGACGGCCTGACAGCAAAACCCCTGAAATACAGCTGTCGGGCTACGAATTACTGCCGAGCCCGTCGTAAGTCGTGATCTCCAGCTCGTGTCCATCAGGATCGTTGAAGTAGATCGAATGGGAGATCTCGTGGTCCTGAAACTGGAATGAAATTCCGCGCTGCTTCAGTTCTGATTGCGCGGAAAGAAAATCAGCTCTCGTGGCGCGGAACGCCAGGTGTAGCATCCGAATCGCCGGTGCGCGCTTCTCGTTCTGCTCGCGGCCGTCAGTACGAGCAGGAAACAGAGCGAGCGCAGTGTCACCTTTTCCGACGAACGCGGGAACGCCGCCCCACATTCCCTGGAAACGGCGTTCGAAACCAAGAACCTCCACATACCAGTTCGCCGCATACTCAACGTTGCCTACGCTGAGAGCGACATGGTCGATGCCGTCGAGATGCAACATGGCCGCAACATTGCGTCAGCTTCATCAGCCGACAAGATCGCTTTGCGACGTATTCGGAGTTGCGCGAACGCATCGAACCGTTTGCGTGGGTGATGCCTCCGCCGGTGTGCTCTCGCCCGGCAGAGCGCTGGCACGTGCATTTTATTAATGGCATGCTGCAGCATTCCTTCTTCAAAAGGGATCCGCTCGATTGCGCGCGCGAGCTGGTCGGAACACAGCTGATCTGGGGCGGATGCGCGGGCGTTGTCGTCGAGACAGAGGCGTATCTCACTGAGAACGACGAAGCATGTCACTGCTTCAACCGACCGAGCACGCGCGCGTTCGTCCTGCGGAACAAACCTGCCACCGCATACATTTACCTGAATTACGGCGTTCACTGGATGCTAAATGTGCTCGTGAAAGGCGGACCGCGGGATGGGCTGATTCTCATCCGCGCAATCGAGCCGACGCAGGGCATCGAAATCATGCGAGCGCGCCGTCGTGTGGAGGACGCACGACAGCTCTGTTCCGGACCCGGCAAACTCACCCAGGCCCTCGGCATCGACATGCGACATCATGAAATCGACCTCTGCGCTGATGGCAGGCACGGCTTTGCCACTGGAGTAAGCGGCGTCGACGCGCTTGCTGATGCGCGAATCGGCATCACGCGCTCGGCTGATCTGCCATGGCGATTTACGCTGCGGGACAGCCAATTTCTAAGCCGTCCGTTCAAGCCTCCCGCCAATCGATTGACTCCCTCGAACGCGCGCGCACGTTAGGCGTCGCCATGTCCACCAGTAAACCACGAGTGCTGCTCGGGATGAGCGGTGGCGTCGATTCCAGCGTTGCCGGTTACCTGCTGCGGGAGCAGGGGTATGACGTCGTTGGTGTGACGATGAAGGTGTGGCCGCAGGATTGCATCTCCCGCGCGGAGGACAAATGCTGCGGACCACAGGCTGTTGCTGACGCGCGGAACGTCGCGCATTCGTTAGGCATTCCGCATTACATCGTTGATGAGGCGGAGCAGTTTGAGCGTCTCGTCATCGACTATTTCTCAAGTGAGTACCAAGCCGGTCGCACGCCGAACCCATGCGTGTTGTGTAACGAAAAAATAAAGTTCGGGAACCTCTGGCAGAAAGCGGAGGCGCTTGGTTGTGACTTCATCGCCACCGGCCACTACGCGATCATCGAGCATCACGGCGGTCGGGCAGTGCTGCGCAAAGGCGCTGATGCGCGCAAGGACCAATCGTATTTTCTATTCAGTCTCCGCCAAAAGCAGTTACTCCGCGCCTTGACGCCGCTGGGCGCCATGTCGAAGCCGCAGATCCGTGACATCGCTCGGACGCTCGGACTCAAGGTTGCCGATAAACTCGACAGCCAGGAGATATGCTTCGTCCCCGGCAATGACTACAAGGCATTCCTCCGCTCACACCTCGGCGCGACTGCATTTCATGGAGGCGGTATCTACGACGTTGACGGCAATTTTGTTGGCGACCATGGCGGGATCGAACTCTTCACCATCGGCCAGCGCAAAGGACTACCGGGAGGGTCCGCACAGCCGCGTTATGTCGTCGACATAGATCCCGAGACCAATAGTGTGATCGTTGGCACGGCTGAGGATCTCGTATCAGAAGAATTTGAGATTGATCGGGTTAATTGGATCAGCCGAGGCAGTTCCGAACAGCCTATTGAGGCGACCGTAAAAATTCGCTACAGCCATCCTGGCACCACTGCGACTCTCTTTCCGCTGTCCGGCGATCGCGCCCGGATTGAATTGCATGAGCCGCAGAAAGCGGTGACGCCGGGACAGGCTGCAGTCTTCTACGACGGCAATGTAGTACTCGGCGGCGGCTGGATTTGCCGTCAAACGGCGCTCGCACCCGCTTAGACGAATGTCGGGAGTCGTAATCGCGATCAGCACCTTCCCCGACCGCGGGACGGCCTCCCGCGTCGCAGAGCAACTCGTATCTGAACGTCTCGCCGCATGCGCGAACATCAGTGCAGACGTGCAGTCCATCTACTGGTGGGAAGGAAAGCTTGAGCAGGCAGGAGAGACGCTCGTGTTTTTTAAGACAACGCAAGCACGTTTCGCGCAGCTTCGAGAGCGGCTGCACCTGCTGCACCGTACGACGTTCCGGAAATTATCTGTACCACTGTCGCGGATGGGCTGCCTGCATATCTCTCGTG
>JACDHZ010000055.1 GCA_013820755.1 Chthoniobacterales bacterium | reverse complement strand
TCGGTGACATTGTCACGGCTGTAGGCAACAACGAGATCGACCAAAACGGAAACTACATTGATCCGCTGTATGGCAAGATTGAGTTCACAAATCTCATTACCTGCCGCGCCTTTGCTGGCGATACGCTTTCTCTTCACATCCAGCGCGGCGGAAAGCCGATGCAGCTCGACCTTGCGATCGAGCACCGGGCCGCGAACGATTACGTGATCCCGCCGTACAATGGGGATCAACCGCCTCTGTATTACGTGCTCGGCGGTCTCATCTTTCAGGAACTCTCACGTCAGTACCTTCGCGAGTGGGGCGGTAACTGGCAGAAAGACGCGCCGCAACGTTTCGTTTACATGGACCGCTTCCAATCGGAGCTGTTTCCTGAAGGGGATCGCCGCGTCGTTGTGCTGAGCCAGGTGCTGCCCGCGAATAGCACCATCGGCTATGACGAGTTCGGGTTTTTAACCGTTCAGAAAGTTAACGGAAAAGAGATCCGCTCGTTGCGCGACCTCGCCGAAGCGGTGAAGCAACCGCTGGGCGGCTTCATCAAGATTGAGACGGAAGAGGATCCGAAGCAGCTTGAACTGGACGCCGGGCAGGTAGCTGAAGAATCCGCGTCGGTGCAGGAGAATTACGGTCTCCCGGCGCTTGACCGCCTTGAGTAGTTCCACTCAAGACTCGCCGGCTGCCGGCGTCGTGCGTGCTCGCACTGCAGCGGCTTCCAGGAACTGGCGGACTTCAACGTTATAGGTCTCGAACGGATCGCCCATGACAAGGAAGTCACGGCTATCAGTTGCGATGGAGTCCCAGTTGATCATGTACGGCTGTGTCCGCTTCTGGAACCACTCCACAGCGAGACCGCGACCGGCTGCACGAGTGTCGATCGGCGGAATGCGCGTTGCTTCCGGGCGCCGTACTGAGCTATTCCACTCCCCGATCCGCTTCGCGCCGGTAACCCCAAAGAATAAGCCCTTCGCCGGATTGATGTTGTGATATTCTAGATCGAGGCTTTGCAGCCAAGGGTCATCCCATCTGATGTTTTCGGCTGACATGAATGTCTCGAGGAGCCACTTTTTCGTTACCCAATCGACACCTCCAATGAGCGTGTCCGGTTTTCTTTCGAGCGCGTCGAGCGTGAAACTCCAGCTTTCCAGCAGCCAATCGGTTTGATTGTCAGTTCCAGCGAGATGTTTGTACGCAGCCTCGTAGAACCGCCATTGCACATCGATGCTGCCGATCGTTGTCTCATTCTCCAATCGCACCAGCCATGCGCGCGTGGGATCGCGGGATACATCGCGCGTGCTTTGCACCGCATCCAGCAAGCTGAGATCTCTCGGCAGCAAACCGTGCTCCAGCAGCGATAGCACACATGCCGTCGTCCCGATTTTGAGAGCGGTCGCGAAGGGGCTCATATTCGAGTCGCCGATCAACAGGTGCAGCCTGCGAAACTTCCGGTAATCAGCCAGAGGCTCATCGCGCGCATTAATGATCGCACGGTTGAATTGCACCCATTGATAGATGTCATTGACGATGTGGTCGGCGCGTTGGCTTAACTGGAAATCCACGGGCGCGTCGCCATCAGGCATTTCAAAATCGAACCCCAGCGGGTTTGCCTGTCCCACACGCCCCGCTCCGGTGAAAATCTGGCGTGTGGCTAAGAAGGCTAGCAAGGTACCGAGCGCGGTCGGCGTGAAATGTGCCTCTCGTTTCATTAGGTAATTCTCGTGGCATCCAAACGTCGCGCCGGTGTGGTGGTCGACGTTGTTCTTGATGAACGACACGTAGTCTGAAATGCCCAGTGCAGCTAAGCCGCCCTGCAATAGCTCGTCGCCCGCCAAGTCGTATGTGACGATGTCGCGCAGGTTCAGACACTCGGGCGAGGCATATTCGATGTGCCCCATGTCGAGGTAAATGCGGCCGCCGTTCAGTAGAAAGCCGCCATTCCCCGGCGGCTCTTCGTAGTCCCGGTAATGCAGATCGAGCGCGCCAAGCTTCGCCTTCCGAAACAGGTAGTTCTTCACGCGCGCGGGCCAGGCCTCGGCACCACTCGGCGGCCCCTCACCACCTGTAAGGCAGCCATATTCCGTCTCGATGCCTGCGATACGGTCCATCGATCGAAGATCAGTCGCAGCGCCTGTCATGCAACGGGCGATTCCTCGCGTCGCTTGAAATGTAAATCGGCGATGGGAACCTGTTTCGAGTGAGCGGATTCCCTGCGAGATCGCCGTCGGCAGAAGTAGGCGGTATCGTCTACTTCGGTCGGATGCTCGACAAAATCCGAGCGCACTCTCGCGCCGAACTTCCGGCTGACTACCAGCCCAACCTAGGGCGCGGCTTCGACGAATCTTGCGTTACTTTCCTGCGCGTCTCCTATCCCGCTGTAGTCGAATTGGTTCGTCAAGGCCGCGGCGATGAAGAAGTTTTGCAGTGGTGCTTAGCCAATGGCCGCAAGCCATCCAGCGAGGATATCCACGTCTGGAATACGTACATGCGGAACGCGGCTGGAACGATGAAGTTTCCGAAATACTCGAGCGCCGAAAACGGGAAGCCGGCATGGCTGACCGCTCGGACATCTGCACGATGTTCGACTTCATCGATGCGGATGAAGGCCGGCCGCTCGCCGATAGTCGCAACCTGTGATTGACAGGGAGATCTCAGCCGAAAGCGGGCGTAGAGGAACAAGCCGTATGACTGGTTATCAAAGTGCTTTCGTCCCTTTGACTCACGTGTCTTGCCCATGAAGCCGATGATTCGATGGAATCGGCCTGTGTCCAGTGTTCGCCAGTCGAACAGTAGTAGTTGTCGCGCCCTTGATGGTCCGCTGCACAAGCGGCGCCCCAGCGCATCGTAACGCCTTGGTCTCGCCCAGAAGACTTCGTAGTTCCGGTTCGAGTTGAAACGGCGGGTCGATGTAAATCAGATCGACGCACCCTTCCGGAACCTTGCGGAGCTGGTCGAGATTATCGCGGCAGTAGATGACGCGCGTGTCAATCACGGCGAGGGCTTCGCCGTGGGCATTGTTCACTTAATGGCCGAGCGATGCGGGTCAACGCCGACGAAGCGCTCCAGGAGCTCCGTCTGTTCAAAACCGTTTCACAAAGCGCTCCGAAACGCTTTTTTTCCGGCTAAATTCCGCTCAACATGGTCGGCACAACTTTTTGGAGCCATTGTTGCGCCCAACATTGCCAAAGCTTTCTGGAGAGCTCATTGCGGCCGTCGCCTAGCTGTATGGCGCTGGACGTAGCTACGGCGCGCGTGGAATCGCGACGACATCCAAGCCGTGGAGATCCGCCGAAACGCGCGATCTTACGGCGGCGTGCCGACCGGATTCGGCGGCGGCGGCGGCTGCATCCGGTAGTCGATGATCTTCCAGACGGCCGCCACGGTGAGGATCACCACGATTGTAGCTACGATCATCCGCGCACGTGTCGGCCGAGCCGTTCCATCCGTGCCGCTGCCCACCGGGGTTTACTCCGAAAGCGTGTCGATCCGCTCCGCCAGACCAAAGTCGAGGTCGGTCAAACCGCCTTTGCTATGGGTTGAAAGAATGAGCCGCACCTTGTTGTAACGGATGTCGATGTCGGGATGATGTTCTTCGTCCTCGGCGACCTCGGCGACCGCGTTTACGAAATCGATGCACTCGGTGAAATCATCGAACTCGAACGTCCGTTCGATGTGCTTCTTCTCGAGCTCCCATTCGGGGATCTTCTTCAGGCGGTTTTTCAGCTCCTCCGCTTTGATCAGGTCAGCCATAACGGGGACACGAGTAACACCCGGAATCGCAATTGCAATGCGGATCGCGAAGGTTTTCTGCCACAATTGTGCCGACGGACCCATGCGTTGATTCCACTGCACTTTCGAGGATTACGACGGGGGCCGGGACGCCCTGGAAAGGGCTGCTGCCACCGTTTGACGCCCATTGGATCATCCGCTAATTAGCACTCCCTGCGGCACCCGTAGCTCAACTGGATAGAGCATCTGACTACGGATCAGAAGGTTTGAGGTTCGAATCCTCACGGGTGCGCTTCTGACATTGCCTTTTACATGGGTACACTTCAGCAGCCGGTAATACCGAGCTGCCCGTATACTGCTCTATCAGACCCCTTCAGCCGAGACGCTACGGGGATCTCACGTTATCGGCTGCCCTATCAGGAGCTCGTCGAGCGGTTTCGTCATCCCGACGGATGCGCAAATGATTGCTTGAGGCACTGGAACGCTAGTGCGACGCACGTTCGCTACGGCCAATGGACAGCGGCCAGTCGTTACAACGGTATGAAAATGCATAAACTATGTCTCCTTGGGGTCGTCTGTGCCGCGACTACTCTCGCACCTATTGCTGCAACAGCTCAACCCTCCCCTGCAGCTACCACCTCTGCTCGTGTTGTGGACGACCGTGACGACAACCATCACGATTATGGCTGGGTTGGACTGCTCGGTCTCCTCGGCTTAGCCGGGCTTATGAAAAAACGACACGACGACCACCGCCACGACACGACCACTACCCGAACAGACGTTCGCCGGTAGGGCGTTTATCGTCAGACGCGCGAGCGGCGGGAAGATAGATTCCCGCCGCAAGCGCCTTGATTCGCTCCCTAGTCGCGCGTGTTTCGCAGGGACGCCCGCACCACGAAAACAGTTAGACCACTACCTCGAACTGACTCATGGCTCGGAAGAGCTGGTAGCGCTCATCAATTTCCTCTTTTGTTAATGTTCGAAGCCGTTCGAGGCTGAAGGCTTCCACATTGAAGCTGGCGACGACGCTGCCGTAAATCATCGCACGGCGAAACTGCGCGAAGTCTGGCACTCCGCCTTGCGCTGCGAGGTAGCCCGCCATCCCCCCCGCGAACGTATCTCCCGCGCCTGTGGGATCGTGAATGTCCTCGAGCGGATAAGCTCCGCAGCTGAAGAACTCGTTGTTGCCGAAGAGCAGCGCCCCGTGCTCGCCTTTCTTGATGGCTACATGCCTGGGTCCGGCTGCCATGATGCGACGTCCGGCTTTGATAAGGCTGGTCTCCGTTGTCATTTCGCGCGCTTCGCTATCGTTGAGGATCAGGAGATCAAGACGCGGCAGCAGCGTGTCCAAGTCACCGCGGGCCGTCTCGATCCACAAATCCATGGTGTCAGCGATCACGAACCGCGGTTTCTCGATCTGATCGAGCACGTGCAGTTGCAGAGCAGGCGCGATATTCGCCAGCAAAACAAAATCGCTCGTGCGATACGACGAGGGGAGCTCCGGGCGAAAATGCTCGAACACATTAAGAGCCACCGATTTCGTTTGCCGCGTATTCATGTCCCAGGCGTATTCGCCCGACCAGCGGAAGGTTTTGCCTGCAGCTCGCTGCACTCCTGCGGCGTCGATGTCCCGCGACTGCCAGAACTCGAACTCTGAGGCGGGGAAGTCATCCCCGACTACGCCGACTAGCTTCACCGGCGAGAAAAAGCTTGCGCCAAGCGCTGCATATGATGCTGAGCCGCCTAACAAGTCGGCGTGTTCCTCGACAGGAGTCTTCACTGTGTCGAGTGCGATGGACCCAACGATAAGAACGGACATGGTAAAAAGCTGCGATTCAGGACTGCGCGTCCAGGAGTGATCTCGTCGCGCGCGCATACTCTGCGATATCGGGCGCTAGCAGCAAGCCTGAGACCATCACGACACGCCGCGCCCCAGCGGCAATCACTTTGGGCAGGTTGTCGAGCGTGATGCCGCCAATGCAGAAAATGGGCACCGACACGACGGCGTGAACTTGCCCGATTTCAGCGACGCCGATCGGCGCATAATCCGGCTTCGTGGGCGTGGCGAAGAGCGGACCGAAGCCAATGTAATCCGCGCCTTCTTCAGCTGCACGCACTGCTTGTTCGAGGGCATGTGTCGACCGGCCCACGAAACAACCTCCGCCCGCAATCGCCCGCGCTTCCGTGATCGACATGTCGCCCTGTCCGACGTGCACACCTTCAGCATCAATCTCGCGCGCCAGCTGCGGGTGATCGTTGATCACGAGCGGCACTCCCGTGACAGATGTGATGCGGTGAATCTGCCGCGCGAGCTCGATCAGCTCGTCAGGCGGATGGTGTTTCGCGCGCAGTTGCAGAAGTTGCACTCCGCCCGCAATCATGGCCGCCGCTGCCCGCCCAGCTTCCGCCGGCGCGACGTAGCCAAGATCGAGAATGCCGTAGAGCTGCGCGCGTGCCAGCTGCGGGCTCACTCGTGCAACCGCGTCGAGGTGGGCTTCAGCTCGAATTGGTCCGAAATCATCACTCGTTCGACAAATCCTGTGTCGTAAGTGCCGCTGCGAAACTCGGCATTGCGCATGATGGCGCTATGGAACGGCACCGTGGTCTTGATGCCGGTGATGTAGTACTCGTCGAGCGCGCGCCGCATCCGGTCAATTGCATTCGCGCGCGTCGCCGCCACCACGATCAGCTTCGCGATCATCGAGTCGTAGTACGGCGGCACGACGTATCCGGTATATGCATGCGAATCGATCCGAACACCGCGGCCCCCGGGCGCATAATAAAACGCAATCTTACCCGGCGAAGGCTGGAAGTTCTTCTCCGGATCCTCGGCGTTGATCCGGCATTGAATCGCGTGCGAGCGTGGCGTGGCATCCGCGACGTGCGGTGAAAGACGCTCGCCCGCCGCAATCCTGATCTGTTCTTTTACCAGATCACAGCCATAGACCTCCTCGGTGATCGTGTGCTCGACCTGAATCCGGGTGTTCATTTCGATGAAGTAGTAGTTACCATCGTCGTCGACCAGGAACTCCATTGTCCCGGCGTTCTCGTAGCCGACCGACTCGGCAAGCTTTACCGCCGCGCGGCCCATCTTTTTGCGCATTCCGGGAGTCAACAATGGCGAAGGACATTCCTCGATCACCTTCTGATTCCGCCGCTGAATTGAACAATCACGTTCGCCGAGATGGACAGTTTTGCCGTGGCTGTCGGCAATAATCTGAAACTCGATGTGATGCGGATTGAGGATCAGCTTCTCCATGTAAACATCGCCATTTCCGAAAGCTTTCTCGGCTTCGGTCTTGGCTGCGTGATACATCGGCAAAAGGCTTGCTTCGTTGTGCGAAGCGCGCATCCCGCGGCCACCGCCTCCGGCAACCGCTTTAATCATCACGGGGAAGCCGATTTTCTTCGCGCTCTTGAGCGCGTCCGCTTCTGTTTCGACGATGCCGTCACTCCCCGGAGTCACCGCCACACCAGCTTTTCTGGCGCAGGCACGAGCCGAATTCTTGTCCCCCATCGCGTGCATCGCACTCGCCTGCGGCCCGATGAACTTGATCTTGCAGCTTTCGCAGACCTCCGCGAAGTGCGCGTTCTCGGCCAAGAAACCGTAGCCCGGGTGAATGCCATCAACGTCTCCAATTTCCGCGGCGCTCATGATGCGTTCGATCTTGAGGTAGCTCTCGGAACTGGGCGGGGCACCGATGCAGATCGCCTCGTCGGCTAATTGCACGTGCAGCGAGTCAACATCGGCCTCCGAGTAAACTGCGAGTGTGCGGATGCCAAGTTCCTTACAGGCGCGGATGATGCGGAGCGCAATCTCGCCGCGATTAGCGATCAGAATTTTTTCGAACATCGGGAGCGCGAGTTTCCACTCGCGAACGGGATACTACGCAAGCTGGCCGCTTGCGCTACCGGACGCGGAACAAGACCTGCCCGAACTGCACCGGCTTGCCATTTTCGGCGACGATCTCCGCAACCACGCCGCTTGTCTCCGCCTTGATCTCATTCATCACCTTCATCGCTTCGATGATGCAGACGACACTCTCTTCAGAAATCGAGTCACCGATCTCGGCAAACGGCGGCGACTCCGGCGAACCCGCCCGGTAAAACGTTCCCACCATCGGTGAGACAATGTCTTTGAGCGGCTCGCTTTTCTGCGCTGCTGGGGCCGGTGTCGGTGTCGCAGCGCCACTTTGAAGTGCCGGAGGGATGGCTGCGGGCATTGGCCCAGCGGCTAGCACAGCGGGTGCGAAAACCGTCTGTTCGCCGGCTCCTTTTTGCAGCTTGAGCTTGAAGCCGTCGCGTTCGAGTTCGAAGACCGACAGGTCGTTCTTCTTCATCAAGTCGATGATGGCTTTGATGTCTTTGAGTTCCAATATGTCTCCCTACTCTGAAGCTGAGCGTTTAGGTAAAGCGGTTTTGCGAATGTGGTCAAGCAAACGAATCGCGTCCGCCAGAGGGAGCAATTTGCGCGAGCTGGTCCGCCCGAAAGTCGAAAATCGCCTTCACCCGTGGTGCGATCACGAGGGCGTTCAATACGGCGCCAATTGGCCCAAACGGAGGCACGTAATGCACCACGTCAGTAACTTCCGTATCCTCGCTGCTGATCCCGCGAAAAGAGTGCTCGTGATGCCATATCCGGTATGGACCCACGCGCTGTTCGTCCACGAAGAAGTGGGGTTTTCGCATGTGCGTGATCTCGGTTACCCAGGTGAGTGGAATGCGCAGGACAGGCGAGACGGTGTAGCGAATCAAGAGGCCGGGATAAATCTCGCGCGGCAGTTCTGACCGGATGCGAAAACCGAGCCCCGGTGGCGTAATCCGCGAGAGGTTTGCGGGATTGGAGAAGAAGCTCCAGCAAGTGTCGAGAGGCAGGGCGACAACCTGGGTGTGTCGGAAGGTGTAAAGCGGCATCTGTTTACTACGTTAAGCGCGCGGTCGGAGATGCTGCTGTTGCGCCCGTTTGCTGCGTGACTTGATTGATCTGAAAATGACACTGCAATGATGCCGCAAGTGCGCCTTCCCGACGGCGCCTTGAGCCCGGCGGTGTAGACAAATCCAGCGCACGAACAGCATTCGTTAGGTCACGATCTTACCATCTCGCATCGTTATTCGGCGCGAAGCCGCGCGCGCGACTTCTTCACTGTGTGTCACCACTATCAACGTGGCGAGTTTGTCGCTGCCCACGCTGCTCAACACCTGCATCACCTTGTCGGCTGATTGTGAATCCAGGTTGCCGGTCGGCTCGTCAGCGATCAGGAGCGATGGGCGATGGACCAGGGCGCGAGCAATCGCCGTGCGCTGCTGCTCGCCGCCGCTGAGCTGATGCACGAAGTGAGTGGCGCGCTCCTGCATGCCCACGCGGTGGAGTAGCTCACGCGCCCTCTCTTCGCTCGCCGCGTACGAAACGCCCTGCAGCAGCAACGGAAAGGCTACGTTCTCGATCACACTCATTGTCGGGAGCAGATTAAAGAACTGAAATACGACGCCGAGGCGGTGCCGACGGTAATCTGTGAGCGCTGCATCGTCGGCCGCATGGAGCGCAAGTCCATCGACGAAAATCTCCCCGCTGGTCGGGGAATCAAGGCCAGCGAGCAAATGCATGAGCGTGCTCTTCCCGCATCCGCTCGGGCCCATCACCGCTACGAATTCACCGAGCTGTATCTCGAGCGATAAATTTTCGAGAGCGTGCACGTCGCGTTCGCCGCTCGTAAAGTGGCGGGTGACGTTGCGCAGCGAGATCAAGCCTGCCTTATCCGCCACCGTGCTGAGCCGTGCAAATGCAGCGCCGGATTTCGCGATCGCCGCCGAGACGAACGATTACATCGTAGTGGATAAGCCGCCATTCCTGCTTGTTCATCCCTCAAAGCCAACGCACGGCGTGACTCTTTGGGGCGAGTTGCGCAACCTGCTGGCGTTCGAGCTCGCGAATGGCGGCCAGATTTCAATCGTGAACCGCCTGGATCGCGAGACGAGCGGCCTGGTGCTGGTAGCAAAAACAGCTGAAGCAGCGAGGCGCTTTGGGCTCTTTATGCAACGGCAGCAGATCGCTAAGGAATACCTCGCCATCGTGTGGGGCTGGCCTGAATGGACCGAAACGATTGTGGACGCGCCGCTCGTCCGCGAGGGTACTTTCGCCAAGTCAGCAATCTGGTTAAAGCAGGCGATTCAATCCAGTGGCGCTCCTTGTACAACAGTGCTGCGCCTTGTGCGGCGATTTCGACGAGCGACCACGAACGGCGAAAAATTCAGCGTCATTCGGGCGATCCCTGTTACGGGCCGCACACACCAGATTCGAGTGCATCTCGCGTCCGCAGGTCACCCGATTGTCGGCGACAAAATCTACGGTCCTGATGAGCGGCTTTACCTGCGTTTTATCGAAACGGGTTGGACGCCCGATCTCGAACGCGTCCTCCTCCTCCCGCGCCATGCTTTGCACTCCGGCAGACTCGCGGTCAAAAGCGCGGGTGAATGGCAGTCTGCGCTCCCGTCCGATCTTGCCGCGTTCGAGCGCGGCGAGTGACTACTGCGTTTCGACGGCGATGTCGGCAAAACGAATTATCTTCCCACCAAAGTCGTGTTCCATCGCGAGCTGCAGGCCGCCGAAGGTCTCGTATCTTTTCCACGTGCCATGCATCGCCCCTTCAGCTTTCGGGATGTAATCCCAGGCGCGAACGAGCTTCGTCACTGGGTCGATGTATAGCACGTACTGATCTCCGGGCGTGAGACCTACCTGCGCGAAAGCGAGCCGCAACGTCTCGCATTGCATGCTGTCGCTCTCCTTCGGGCCCTCGTAGGTCAGCTTCACGCCGGGATCCAGAACCTTGAGAGGCGCAAGCAGCCAATACGAGTCATTCACCCATCGGCCATAGGCGGCCTTCCCCTCTTCGTCCTCCGCAGGTGTTGCAAGGTTCACTGTGACGTCTCTCCCTTTCCACTTTACGCGATCGGTGCCCGCCCCGATGTCCCAGTGATGCTCAGCATTCGCGAGCTGCTGTCCGTCCTGCTCGACGACAAACGTGAACTTCAACGTTTTTACTTTAGACCAATTCTCGCCGCCGCTTGCTTTCCATACGTCGCGCGCGAGCTGCTCTGCCGTCGCGCCGGCGTCTTGAGCATGCATTGAAATTGCGCCAGCGGCCACCACAACAAACGCGAGGACGAATGGTTTCATGACTGCGATGCTGCCAGCCTGCTACTCACATTGCAATCGCAGTCGCGCGACTTATCGTAGCGCCCATTTTATGCGGCTTCGCCATTTTCACATTCTGCTCTCGATGGTGGCAAGCCTCACGGCGTCTCTTGCTCTTGCCGGCAACGAACTGGTCAGCTCGAGGGTTCGCGGCAACGGCGAACTGAATGCGCCGACGCTGGAGGTTTCGGCCGAAAGCGCGTACATGTGGGGCTCGCTCGCCAATCCAAACAGCTATGAGGTCGCGGCTCAGTTTATAACCGCTCGAATGCGTTGGGGCACCATCGAGCGCAACACATGGCTGCGTGGCTACAATCAGGTTTACCTGCTCGCGATGGTGGAACCGATCCTGCGTGGCCCGGAGAATCTCTACTATGGTATCTCCGCAGGTTTGCGCTACAACTTCGTCCAGCCGGGAAGCCGATTTATTCCCTACGTCTCTGGTGGGGTTGGCCTCGGCTGGATTGACAGCCATGCTGATGTTTTCGGGGCGCAAGGACAGGACTTCACGTTCAATATCCTCAGCGCGATCGGCGTCTCATATGAGGTGAACGATTATCTTAAACTCTCCGTCGGTGCTCTCTACCAGCATCTCTCGAATGCCAACCAGACCGATCCAAATCCAAGTCTGAACCTATTCGGCCCTCAGGCGGGGATCACGTACTCGTTCTAGGTGCCAGCGAGTTATGGCGGCGGCAGACGAGAACGTGCTGGTGATCAGGCGCAGCCTGCTTGACGAGCTAGGAACCTTCCACGGACTCAGCTTCGAACCAGAGCGTTACCTCGATGCGCTTCTCTCGCGCGGTAACAACTTCTTCCTCCCGCGTGCGCAGGCTGAAAACGATCCGACTCACAAGCAGATCATTCCTTACGCATTGATCGTTCATGATGGTCGTGTGTTGCACTACGTCCGCGGCAAAAAGGCGGGCGAACAACGTCTTGTCTCCAAAGGGTCAATCGGCATCGGCGGACACATGAATGATACCGATGAATCGCTCTTTGCCTGGGATGAAGCCGCGTATCGCGCCGGTGTCGAACGCGAGGTTAACGAAGAGATTGCTATCTGTAGCACCTTCGACGATCGGATTGTCGCATTGTTGAACGACGACACCACCGAAGTTGGTCGAGTGCATCTCGGGATCGTTCATGTGTTCCGACTTGCCGAAGCGAAGGTCGACAAAAGGGAGGCTATGATCACGAATCTCTCGTTCCTCACGGGCGATGAGCTGATCGGCCGACGCGACACTCTCGAGACCTGGTCACAGCTCTGCGTCGATTCGCTCGATCGCTTTCTGTAGCAGGGCGCGCAAGAAGCTGCGCGCTGGCACTGCATCAACTAGCGACGCGGGTGCCCACCCCAGATTACGTCCCCGTTTCGGATGACAACTCGATACTTCTGCTTCCCGGTGGGACCGCCGAACTGATTGCGCGCATTGACTTTGAAGTCGACGACGTAACCGACGAAAGTATCGCGTTTTTGCGTTTGATACTCCCCCGGCTTGGGCGCCTCGCCCCATTCCACGGCAGCACTGGGCGGGTCGACGAGTTTCGTTGCGAGCCAGCGCGTGATGATCTCTTTATACGCGATCGGATACTCGCCGTAGACCTGCTTATCAGCGGCCGGAACAGCTGAGACATCAGTAGGGCTTTGAGCCGAGGTCAGCCCGCTAAACGCCATCGAAAAACCAAGAAGCATCGCCACAGGTTTCATGGAGTGAATCGTACGCGCGGAAAGTGTCGGCGTCGAGTGTCGCAACATCAGCCGAAGGTGGAAAGGTTTCGGTCCTCGCCTGAGAACTTGCTACCTCTCGTCGAGCGGAACCACTTTATTCCCGACTGGCTGCCCTACATATTCGCTCAGCGGGCGGAAAAGGCGGTTGTCTTCGAGCTGTTCGAGGATGTGCGCGCACCAGCCAGAGCAGCGTGCAACGGCGAAGATGGGAGTGAACAGATCGGTAGGGATGCCTAGCGAGTGGTAGACTGTCGCCGAATAGAAGTCGACATTCGCATTCAGGTTCTTCCGCTCTTTCAATAGCTGCGCGATCCGCTCCGACATCCGGATCCATTTCGGGTCGCCGAGTTTCTCACTCAGCTTGATAGCCATCCGCTGCAGATGTGGAGCGCGCGGGTCGAGCGTTTTATAGACGCGGTGCCCGATGCCCATGATCTTCTTCTTGTGCGCGAGCTGTTCCTCGATGTAGGCGTCAACGTTCTCCTCCGAACCAATTTCCTCGAGCATCTGAATCACGCCTTCGTTTGCCCCACCGTGTAGCGGGCCTTTGAGCGTTCCGATCGCGGAGGTAACCGCAGAGTAAAAGTCGGTCAGCGTGGAGATCGTTACGCGGGCGCTGAACGTCGATGCATTCGTGCCATGATCTGCGTGCAAAACAAACGCTACGTCGAGCGTGTCAGCCGCTTCCTTTGAAGGCGGCTCGTCGCACATGAGATAAAGGAAGTGCGCTGCTTCGCCCAAATCGTCGCGAACCGGCGGGAGCGATTTGCCCCTGCGGGCGCGATGAAAATAAGCCGCGATCACGCCGATTTTCGCAGTGATGCTGCGCGCACGCTGCTTGTTCGCCTCCGGCGACATATCCTTCAGCGCATCAGAATCGTACATCCCGAGCATCGAGATTGCGGTCCGCATCACGTCCATCGGGTTCGCGTTTTTCGGCGCGGATTTCAGCAGATTAATGACGCCTTCGGGTAGTTGCCGCTGGCCGCGAAGCGTTGCCTTGCAATCCTTCAGCTCCGAGCGCGTCGGCAGCCGGTTGTTCCAAAGCAGAAAAACGACCTCTTCGTAGCTCACTTTGCCGGCGAGCTCGTTGATGTCGTAGCCGCAATAAATCAGCTGGCCCTTGTCGCCAACGACATCACTGAGCCGCGTTGTATTGGCTACAACTCCTTCCAATCCTTTCGCCGTCACTGCCATCGCTTAACTCTGTCCTTTCATCTGCTTGATTAACGTATCTGCCATCGTGGCGGGCGTGTCGGCGACTGCGATACCCGCCGCCTTCAGCGCCTCGATCTTGCCCGCCGCTGTCCCTTTCCCTCCAGAAACAATCGCGCCCGCGTGACCCATCCGCCGCCCCGGAGGTGCAGTCGCGCCCGCTATAAATGCGGCGACCGGCTTGCGACAGTTTTCCTGAATCCACTCCGCAGTTTCTTCCTCCGCCGAGCCGCCGATTTCTCCGATCAGGATCATTGATTCGGTGCCGGAATCGTCATTGAAGAGCTTCACCGCATCGAGATGTGACATACCATTAATCGGATCGCCGCCGATTCCAATACAAGTCGATTGGCCGTAGCCGCGCGACGTTAATTGCCAGACGGCTTCATACGTCAAAGTGCCCGAGCGCGAGATCACGCCTACGCTGCCGGGCTTGTGGATGTAACCCGGCATGATCCCGATCTTACATTCCCCAGGCGTGATGATTCCGGGGCAATTCGGACCGATGAGACGACTCGGCTTGTCAGCCATCTGCGCTTTGACGCGCATCATATCCATCACCGGGATACCTTCCGTTATGCAGATCACCAGCTCAACCCCTGCATCGACGGCTTCGAGAATTCCATCCGCTGCACCGGCTGCTGGCACAAAAATCACCGACGCGTTGCACCCTGTCTCCGCGCGAGCTTCCGCAACAGTATCGAAGACGGGCACCTTGTTCTCGAATATTTCACCGCCGCGGCCGGGCGTAACACCGCCGACAACATTCGTGCCGTATTCCATGCACTGCTTCGCGTGAAAACCGCCCGCCTTCCCGGTGATACCCTGCACGAGCAGCCGCGTGTTTTTGTCGACGAGAACGGACATCCTCAGGATTCGTTCCGCTTGTGCAGCATCACGGCATTGCCATCAGGATCCAGCACCACGCCGAACCTACAGACCGGCGAATCCATCAAATCCATTGCGACGGTCGCGCCGCTTTTCTTTACACGCTCCATCATCTCGTCAAGATCATCGATCTCAAATGCCACCATTGTGCCTGAGTTCGCGACGCCCGGTTTCCACTGGTCGCCATAGCTGCCGATTGCGAAGGTGCCTGAGCCGATCTCGTACTCAATCCACTTTGCTTCCGGTTCATCTGTCGTAGGACGAAGCCT
>JACDHZ010000185.1 GCA_013820755.1 Chthoniobacterales bacterium | reverse complement strand
ACGCGGGCGGAGTTTAACAATCCGAGAAACTCTCTCAAGTCGCTGCTCAGGCGCATGGTTCAGTAACTCAAGCAGAATCTGCAGCCGCTCGTTCCCGCTCAGCTTGCGGTAGAATTCGCGATCGGCCCTTTCGGCTTCGGCGAAACTGCGGAAGCGGTGCGCGGTTCGCTGCATGTCTGGATGGTAAAGAGCCAGGCAATTTTTCCGAGCATTTTCGCCGCGAATGTGAATGATGTGCGGCATTGATGGCAGCCAGCCCGTACTTCTTCCTCGTCATCTTCGTAGGCGTCGCGCTGGTATTTCCGCTCGGTCCGCTGGTGCTGGCGTGGCTGTGGCGCCGATTCTTCCAACCACCGAAGCCGGGCGTGCTCAAGAACGCAACCTACGAGTGCGGCATCGAGTCAACCGGCGAAGCGCAGGTTCAGTTCCAATCGAAGTATTACCTCTACGCGATCATCTTTTTGATCTTCGACGTAGAGGCGATCTTCCTGGTCCCGTTCGCGGTGGCGTTCACTGGCCTGCCGGTCGGCGCGTTCATCGCAATCCTGGTTTTCCTGCTCCTGCTGCTGGAAGGACTTGTTTGGGCCTGGAGCAAAGGTTGTTTAGATTGGGCGAAGTGAGGGAAAACGCCACGATGGATGAGGGGTTGGTGAGCGAGCTGAAAAAGCAGGGGATTTTCGTCACCTCGATGGAGGAGCTCTATAACTGGGGCCGGCAGAATTCGATCTGGCCGCTGCAGTTCGGCCTCGCCTGTTGTGCGATCGAGATGATCGCCACGGCTGCTTCAAAGTACGACCTCGCGCGATTCGGCGGGGAAGTTTTTCGCCCGTCTCCGCGGCAGGCCGATCTCATCATCGTAGCGGGCACCGTGACGAAGAAAATGGCGCCGCAAGTGGTGCGCCTTTACAACCAAATGCCGGATCCGAAATACGTGATCGCGATGGGCGCATGCGCGATTTCCGGCGGTCCGTTCAAGCAGGGCTACAACGTGCTGAAAGGAATCGACCGCTTCATTCCGGTCGACGTTTATATTCCCGGCTGCCCGCCGCGGCCAGAGGCATTGCTGCATGCATTCATGGAACTGCAGCGGAAGATCGAGGAGCAAAAACTCACCGGTGCAGGCAAAGCCGATTTCCTCGATCGCGCGCATCCGAGCGAGTTTCCGGTGCCGGCCTTCGGCGCGCACGATTTGGAGCCTCCCGCGAATCCGGCGCTTTTTCATCCGCCCGAAATCCAGCGTTAAAACGTAGATTGAAGCGCAGTGGTAAGAGGTCACAAGTTGCAAAGCCGAAGCAGCGCCTGTCCAAGCGAGGGCAGACAGGCATTAACGAGGCGAGCTTCCTCCTTAGTGTAATTTCGTAACTCTTTCCGATCATGTAACGAATGTCCAAGAGCGCCACAGCGATGCCGAAAGAATTTGCCCGCCTGCTTCTGGCTTACGAAGAGGTCTCAGGCAAATCAGCGAACGGAAAAGATTCCGTGGCTTTTCGTGTTTGTGACAATCTGCGCGGGCCGCTCGGCAAGCTCATGGGGATGGAAGGTTTCCGCTCCCTCCTGTTACGCGCTCAGGTGCTGAGCTGCGCGGAAGTGCCTTGGCTCTGTGAGCTGCGGGTAAAGGTCGACGGTTCGTTGGATGGCCTCGAGGAATTGGAGGCGGGTTTGGATGCGCGCGCGATCAGCGAGGGCGAAGTAGTCCTCGTGGGTCAGTTGCTCGGGCTTTTGGTGATCTTCATCGGCCCGGCACTCACGCTCAGGTTGCTGCACGATATCTGGCCGCGATGGACGATCGAAGTTTCGGAATAGGAGAGACGCCATGAAGAAGGATAAAACCCTGGCGCGCAAGGCGCCGAAGAAAATGAACCCGCCGGAGAAGGTGAAAATCCGTCAATTGCCGACCGGCGTGCGCGGCCTCGATGACATCATGGGCGGCGGGCTGCCGGAATTTTCCTTCAACATCATCGCCGGTTCGCCAGGGTGCGGCAAGACCACCCTGGCGCATCAAATCATCTTCGCGAATGCGACCGCGCAAAAGCCCGCGCTTTATTTCACGGTGCTCGGCGAACCCGCCATTAAAATGCTCCGCTACCAGCAGCAATACTCCTTCTTCGATCCCGCGAAGCTGGGTAAAGCAGTTCGATTTATCAACCTGAGCCACGTCGTTCTCGAGAACGATTTAGGCGGAGTCATGGAGGAATCGCCAGAGAAGTGCAGGCCTCCAACCCGAGCATGGTGGTGGTGGACTCCTTTCGCACCGTGATGCGGAAGGCCTCGGGCGGGGAGAGTGAAGTGGCGGTGCAAGCTTTCGTCCAGCGTCTGGCCCTGCTTTTGACCAGCTGGGAAGCGACCACGTTTTTGATCGGTGAGTATTCCATCGGGGAGGTGCGGGACAACCCGGTCTTCACCGTGGCCGACGGCCTCTTCTGGCTCACTCAGAATGTGGAACGGAATTCCGTGGTGCGGAAGTTGCAACTCGTGAAGCTGCGCGGGCAGGACTCCGTCCCGGGGCTGCACACCATCCGGATTACCGGCGACGGGGTTCAAGCCTTCTCGCGCACTCTCGGTTTGGTGGGAAAAAAGAAAAAAAACGCGCGCTCGCGTCGCCTTTCCATCGGTATTCCCGAACTGGATAAGATGATGGGCGGCGGCATTCGCGAAGGCGATAGCGTGCTCGTGGCCGGGCCTTCCGGCACGGGCAAGTCCGCCCTCGCGACCCAATTTCTCGCTGAAGGTCTGCGCCAGGGCGAACCGGGAATCGCGGCGATCTTCGAAGAACGCCCGCAGGGGTATTCGGCCCGGGCTGGCGACCTCGGAATGGACTTCGATAAACCGCAGAAGGACGGCGTGCTCGAGATTCTTTATCTGCGTCCGCTCGACCTTTCGGTGGATGAAACGATGCAGGAAATCCTCGACGCGGTGGAACGAACTAAAGCGAAGCGGTTGGTGCTTGATTCACTGGTCGGTTTTGAGATGGCACTCGCGCCCGGTTTTCGGGAGGACTTTCGTGAATCGCTCTACCGCATGATCGCTGCCTTGACCGGAGCCGGGGTGACCATCTTCACCACGGTCGAGATTGAGGATTCCTTTACCTCGTTTCAATTCAGTCACTACGCGATCTCGTTTCTCACCGATGACATCATCCGGCTGCGTTACGTGGAGATCGATGGCCAGCTTCGGAAGGTCATGGTCGTGGTCAAAATGCGCGGTGGTAACCACAGCAAGGATATCCGCGAGTATGTCATTACCGACAGCGGCCTTGTCGTGATCGGCCCACGCCACACCGAGTACACGCAGTTGACCAGCGGGCTGCCGCAACGGATCGGCCAGTTGCCCCACGAGTTGGCACCAGAACCGAAAGCCAAAGCATAGAAGGATAGCCACGTTTGACGAGCCGTGGCATAGCTGGCTACGAGAAGTTTATGCGGGAAAAAGCAATCCCGGGCAAAACGGACGCGCCGCTCGACCGGCCAAGCCTCTCCGCACCGATCATCGAGCACGCCCCCTTGCCCATGGTCGAAGTGCACGGCGCGGAACACAGCGTCGCCTACGTGAATTCCGCTTTTTGTCGTCTGCTTGGGAAAACAAAGGAGGAACTGCTCGGAAATTCTTTTGCCCAGATCATACCTGGTGGCGATTGGTGCGTCCCGATCTTGGAGAGCGTTTATGAAAAGGGCGAGACCGTCACGCATGTGTACGAGGACGAGGCCGAACCCGCGCGCTGGTTATATGCGATGTGGCCGACGCTCGATGCAGACGGGTCTCCCGTCGGAGTCATCATCCAATTAACCAAGGCCGCGGATTTTCGCGAGAAGACCGCCGCCATCAACGAAGCCTTGCTCATCTCCGGCCTGCGCCAGCATGAACGCAAGGAAGCGGCTGAGGCGCTGAACGCGCAACTGCAGGCCGAGATCGCCGAGCGCAAGCAAATGGAGGAGGCGCTGCGCCAGAGCGAAGAGCGCTTCCGTGCCCTCGTCACCGCGAGTTCGGATGTGGTGTATCGCATGAATGCGGATTGGACCGAGATGCAACAGCTCGATGGCCGCAATTTAATTGTCTCCACCCAGGGGCCGACCCGCACCTGGTTTCAGGATGACATTCCTGAAGAGGATCAGGCGCACGTCAGGGCGATCATCGACCAGGCGATCCAGACCAAAACTATTTTCGAGTTGGAGCATCGGGTGAGGCAGATGGACGGCGCGGTGGGCTGGACTTCGTCGCGTGCCATCCCGCTGCTGAATGCAGAGGGCGAAATCGTCGAATGGTTTGGCGCCGCGAGCGATGTCAGCGAGCGCAAACAGACGCAGGACGTTGTCGCCTCGCAGAAGCAGTTGCTCGAGGCTCTGGTCGAGAGTGTCCTCGATGGAATCATGATTGTGTCCTCGGAAGGACGGATCATTCATTTCAATCAGCGGCTCCTCGAGATCTGGAATTTTCCGCCCGAGGTCGTCGCGTCGAAGTCGGACGAAGCCGCCTTGCAGTGGGCGGCTGACCAAACCGTGAATCCAGCGGCATTTCTCGCCCGCGTCGCGGCGGTCTATCAATCGCCGGACAAACAAGTGCGCGACGAAGTGCTGATGAAAAACGGACGCGTCTACGAACGCTGGGGCTCGCCGGTTCACATCGGCGGATCGCGCTTCGGATGGGTCTGGACATTTCGCGACATGACCGCACAGCGCGTGGCGGTCGAGAACCTGCGCGCCGCGAAAGAGCAGGCAGAGGCCGCCTCGCGCGCGAAGGATGATTTCCTCGCCGCGCTTTCGCACGAGTTGCGCACGCCGCTTACTCCGGTGCTCCTGATGGCGGCCGCGCTCGAAGGCGACGGTTCGCTGCCGCACGATCTGCGCGATCAGCTCGGAATGATGCGGCGCAATGTGGAACTCGAGGCACGCCTGATTGACGATTTGCTCGATCTGACGCGTATCAGCACGGGCAAGCTGCAGATTCAGCCGACGATCGCGGATTTGCATCAGCTCCTCCGGGAAACAGCGGAGATTGTGGGCAGCGACGTCTCCGCTAAACAGGTGCACCTCGACTTTGCGCTCGAGGCGACACGCCACTACGCGATGGGCGATCCGGCCCGCCTTCAGCAGGTCTTTTGGAACATCATCAAGAATGCACTTAAATTCACGCCCGCCGGCGGAGGCGTCACGATCCGCACCTGCAACAACGAGGCGGGTGAACTCATCCTGTCCATCACCGATACCGGCATCGGCATCCGCGCCGAAGCGCTTCTGCACATCTTTGAGGCTTTCGAGCAGGGGGAAGCCACCTTTCAGCAGCGCTTCGGCGGGCTGGGCCTGGGGCTAGCGATCTCTCGCGCCATCGTCGAGCTTCATGGCGGTGAGATTCGCGCGGAAAGCGATGGCGTCGGCCGCGGCGCGACTTTCACGGTCACACT
>JACDHZ010000054.1 GCA_013820755.1 Chthoniobacterales bacterium | reverse complement strand
CGGCCAGGCCAGCAGCAGCGCCATGATGAGTACCGACCGACGGAAATAGCGGTCGAATTCATATTCGGCTAGAAATCGAATCACGCCGCGCGCGGCGAGCCACTGTGCGGACCAATACAGGAGCGGCGCGAGCAGCGCCGCAAGGATCAAGGTTGCCGCAGCGTAGGCGAGCAGTCGGGCTGCGTCTTTCAACAGTCTAGTGTAGACTTCGCCGCCAATGCGCAGTCAACACGTATGGACAGAAAAAGACGACGACGGTCGCAAACGCGAGGTTCGGGTGACGAAATTCGGGGGCGAATGGCGCTTTCAGGCGAAGTTCGCTCAGGAGGCATCCTGGACGTACTACGACCAGCCGCTGCGTAGAGATCTCGTTGAGCTGCGCGAGATCGTTTTTCGGAAATACCAGCGACGGCGCGCTTCTGCTGAAGATGTGGCTTCCCTGGATGAGATGCTGCGCGTGTTTGCGCCGGAGGTGTGAAAAGTCGATTGGGCGTTAACGCTATCAATGATCAGATTGTTAACGGAGACAAAGAGATTTAGCTTACATATTACGGTTTAAACTAAACAATATTTGAGCATCCCAAACTGAACCTGACGCCGCCGCAAACCCGACCATTCTGATGCCCAAACGTATACGCCTCGACGTTGCGCTGGTAGAACGCGGATTGTGCGAAAGCCGAGAGAAAGCCCGCCGCGCAGTGATGGCTGGACAGGTCAAGCTTCGCGATCAGGTGTTAAACAAGGCCTCGATCCTTGTGGAAGCTGGAGCCGAGTTGTCACTCGTGGAGCCACCCCGCTTCGTCGGGCGGGGCGGTCTTAAGCTCGAACGAGCGCTCGACCATTTTGCCATCGAGGCTGTAGGTGTTGCTGCTCTGGACATCGGGGCGTCGACCGGGGGCTTCACGGATTGCCTGCTTCAGCGCGGCGCCGCAAAGGTCTACGCGATAGATGTCGGGCATGGACAGCTGGCTTGGAAAATCCGGAACGACCCCCGCGTAGTAGTCCGGGAGAATCTTAACGCGCGGCGGCTGAGTCGCGGCGACATCCCGGAGCGGGTCGACCTATGTGTGATCGACGTCTCGTTCATCTCGCTGACTTTGATCTTGCCGAATGCCTTCGAATTGCTAACTCCAACCGGTGTGATCCTCGCGCTGATCAAGCCACAGTTCGAGCTGCGCCCCGACGAGGTCGGACGCGGCGGCATCGTTTCCGACGCAACGCTCCACGACAAAGCGCAGCAGAAGATCGCGGGCTTCGTCGCAAAGCTGGGGCATAACATCACCGGCATTGTGCCATCCGCAATTACCGGGATGGACGGAAACCAGGAGTTCTTTCTATGCGCCCGAAAACCGTCGGCCTGATCGCACACACGGGCAAACCCGGCTCGCCGGCGCTCGTTCGTGCGGTGCAAGAGGAATTCGCCCGCGCCTCAGTCCGCGTGCTGATGGAATCTGCCACAGCGGCATTGGTGAACGAGAGCGTCGAACAATCGCTCGCGGACATAGCGCACGAAGCTGAGCTGCTGGTAGTGCTGGGCGGCGACGGGACGATTCTGAGCGTAGTAGGGCAGCTCGGCGATCAGATCAGGCCGATCTTCGGAATCAACGTAGGCTCGCTGGGATTCCTTACGTGTGCCGCGTCTTCGGAACACGCCGACGCCGTTCGCTGCATTGTGCAGGGCGAAATGGTGTTCAGCCAGCGGTCGCTGCTCGAGGTGACGGTCGCAGGCGAGGCGGTTTCGGATCCACTGATCGGGCTCAACGATGCTGTTCTCAGCCGCGGCGAGGTCTCGCGCCTGATTCGACTTCAAACTAGAGTAAACGGCGAACTGCTGACAGAATTCAACGCCGATGGGTTGATCATAGCTACTCCCACCGGCTCGACGGCGTATTCGCTGTCGGCTGGCGGCCCCATACTGGCACCCGAATCAGGCGCACTGGTGATCACCCCGATCTGCCCCCATGTGCTAACGAATCGATCGATAATCGTAGGTGAAGATGCTGTCGTAGACGTCGTGCCGAGCGGGCGTGATCATCCGATTTATTTAACAGTGGATGGCCGCGAGCCGATTCGGCTCGATCCCGGCGTCACAGTCACCGTCCGAAAGGCAGCGAGAGAGCTGCCGCTGGCGGCGATGCCTGGCGTATCCTTCTTCGGGGTCGTTCGCCAGAAGCTTAGATGGCGAGGGAGCAACGTCTAGGGACTGTGTTTCGCTCCTTACTATATGTGACATGTTTCATCGCATTGTTCGGCGGCTTGGAGTTGTTCTTGTAATCTGCTCGGAACTCGACTGAAACAGAGCGTGACCGGATCCGCGGTCTCAATCGATCAGCTGCTTGGGTCTGACGATGGATTCCGAATCAGCAGCTATTGCTGTCCATGACTCGCGACGATGACCCCCCGCTCTGGCAGTACGTCGTCGGGGACACTGAGCCGTGGCGACGTGGGCGGCTCGCGCTCATTATCGTCGGGATCCTCACTGTGCTCGTTCAGGCGTTCACCATCACGCGGCTCATGCTCCCAGGCTTCATCGAGGCTGTCGCGGTGAATGCGACGCTCGCCGCCGTGTTCTGGTTGCAGTTCTACTTTATCTGGATCGGCGTGCACTGGGTTCGGTGGCTGCAGGGCGCCGTCTCGATCTGCTACGGCTTCGCCATGCTGATCTGGGGCTTCGTTTGGGGAGCGACGATGCTGGTACCCATCGGCGTATACTCGCTGCTCATGGGGAGCTACATTGGCTTCGCTCCAGCAGTCTACTTCTTTGCCGTGCGGCAACGCGAGAGGCGTGATTGGCGGATTTCGCTCGCCGTGGGAGCGGTTTTCATCCTCCTCGTCTCTAGCCTTGCGGCCTTTATCTTCGGCCTCGCTCGGTTCCGGCTCGAATTGGAGACGAAAGCCCACCAATTTGCCGACGGCGCGTTCAAGCGCATCTTCGTCGATCACGACACTTATTTCCTCATCGAGCATTCGACGAAGCGGCTGATGTCGCCGCCGTATGGACGAGCATACCTTTCGGCTTTCCTGCAGGACGTTACAATGCGCGCAGGCGAAGTGCGCGAGATCAGCAGGTGCAGCGATCCTGTACTGCTAAACTATCACTTTCCCGGTACCTTCTTCGTTACCGGTGAGATGCACGCGAACGGAATGACTGATCACGGTCCCGTCATGCTGCGCCTCGGCGTGGGCGGAGTGCCTGCAAACTGGGAAATCGATCAAGTCGGCTGGTTCATACCTGATCCTGCCAGAAGAAAATCCAGCGCCCGTTAGCCAGCATCGTTGGGACGAAAATGATGCCGCAAATGGAACCGCTGAACGTCCACAAAAGAGACACGCACTGACACGAAACCTCAGCAGCAGGTATTCCGAACTTTAAAAAAAGCGCGAGACTTGCGAGGTAAACTTCCCGTCCGGCGCGGATATCAAGGTTGCCGAGTTGTGACGTTCGAACTCATTGGTGTTGCCGCCGATGATTCTTTGAGCGATTCAGAAAATATGGGCCAATCCAGAAGAGAGTTCCTTAAAGGGAGCGCCGCCGCGACGGCGAGCCTGCTGACCGCGCCGTTTGCGGCAGCGACGCCGAGTGTACCGGAGCACGAGTCGGTGAAAGACGAGATCGTTTCACTATTCCAGGGATTGCCAGGTGAGAAGGCGCTAAAAATCTTTGCGCCATCGGCAGGCGGCAAACCGCGCCTGACGGCGCATCTAAATGCGGGCAAACAGCTGTTTGTGGCCAGTGCCGACAAAACGTTCGTGCTCTGTGAGGCGCTGCGGCAGGCCGACTCGCCTGATATCGACGAAGTGCTGGAACGGACGGAGCTCGCCTTGGACTCGAGTGTTTGGTCCTTCGGCAGTCCAGCTTTCAATCCGCCGCACCTGCGCGGGGTTATTTCCGAGCGAACTACCCTCGAAGCGATGATCACCCGCAGCGATAACACCGCCACCGACATGATTCTCAAGCAGGTCGGAGTGAACAATGTGCGCCGCTTCATCAAGGAGGCGGGCCTCACCAATACACTTATCCCGGATAGCACCCGGGCGCTGACCGGTTATGTTTTCGGCGCCAGCAACTACCTGACGTTGAATTGGAAACAACTGCAGCAAGTCGTCCAGGGTCCTCTGGTGCATCCGTTTTTCAACAGCGTCGAGACATTCGCGTGTTCGGCGAATGACTTTGTCTCCTACTACTCGCGCGCATTGCGCGGCGCCTTCTTTCAACACCATGAAACGCTCACTGAATTCCGGCGAATACTCACGTTATGCGATTTCATTTATGTGGTGCCGCTGCCGCTTGGCGTGAGCGCCTACGCAAAAAGCGGCAACGCGGATAGTCCGGGATTCCACGCGCGCTCCATCGCAGGCGGCATGTTCTTCGACGGCCGCTGGGTTTTCTTCGCTTTTATCATCAATTGGAGTGCGGCTGGCGCGGATGATCCGCAGACCGTTGACCGATTCTTCGATGCGATCCATTGGTCGCTTAAGCACGTAAAACGCGCTCTTTCCGATTGAAACGCGAAACAAGCTGCGAGCCGCGGCCAATGTGAGATGCAAAGTAAATCCCGCCGCGCTCTGATACTGGACTCTCTGTGAATTTAATAGCAACGACAATTCTGCGCGCTCGTCCTCCTGCCGGCCGCGCTTAGTGGCTCTGAGATAGATGGGAGAATGCAGTCTAATCCTCGTTAGGCGTTGCTGCGCGCGTCCCCTGAATGGAAATCCACACAAATCGATTTGTGCTCCGCGACTTTTCTGCGACAGACGTTCGGGCGTTCCTCGCCTACCATGCCGACCCTCGCAATTCCAGGTTCTACACGCCGGAGGAGGCGAGACCCGAACACGCTCAACATCTGCTCGCTACATTTCAGGACTGGGCCGCTGAGCAACCCCGCAAAAACTACCAGTTCGCTGTCGTTCAGTGTCGGGAGCCTCATTCGCTTGCTGGCTGTGCTGGATTGCGTGGCAGCGGACATCCGCCCCACGAAGCCGAGTTCGGGATGGAACTCGCCCCGGATTATTGGGGCCGGCATGCCTACGCCGTCGAGATCGGACGGGCCTTACTCGGCTTCGGTTTCGGCAACCTCGGGCTTCGCGTCATCACCGGCTCGACGGTGAGCGCCAACTCGGGTATTACTCGTCTTGCGGAGTGGTTTGGCGCCGAGATCGTTGCTACGCGTCCGGCACCGCAACGGATGGCGGAGCAGCAGGGGAGCAGTTTAGACTGGCGCATCACCAAGGAACGATGGCATCAGTCCAAGTCGAGACCTAATGACCGCAACGCCTAACCAGGCGATGCAGCCAACCGCTGGCGGGCGTACGCTCACGTTTTCCATGACTCAAACCTCTTCTCCGCCGCCACGCGCGCCCTCAGGCCAGCGGTGGCTGATCTTATGTCTCGTTAGGTTTGAAGAAGTTCCTCATTGGCTGCGGTGGACTGTCGCTGATCCTTTTCGTCTTCGGCGCGATTGCATTCAGCATTGTCGCCTACCGCGGCACGAAGCTGGACAACGAGAGCAGCGTCTATGCAGACGCTGCCCTCAAAGCTATTTGCACCGACTGGAGCGAGAAAGCGCTGCTCGATCGCGCGAGTCCGGAGTTCAAGCAAGCCACGTCAATCGATCAGCTTGACGGCTACTTCCGCCAGTACGCGAAGCTAGGCCATCTGCAGTCAGCGGAGCCGATGACAGGGCAGGCAGGTGTGTCGTAATTTACTGGCACTGGGAAGCGCATTCAGGGCCAGTATAGCACGAAAGCTCATTTCGAGAACGCAGAAGCTACGGTCACGCTTTCCTTGATTAAGCACGGAGAGCAGTGGGAGATTGCTGGCATACATGTCGATGCTCCGGGCTACCATCCACAGTGAAACACCTGACCAGGCGATGCAGCGAACCGCGCTCCGCTCCGATGTGTAACTTTCGTGTAGTTAGTTCATCCAGTTTTGCAGCGACGCACGCTCTCGGGCGCGGGCGCTGATCTTGTGTCTCGTTAGATGGTGCCGATGACCGCGCCTGACTACGCCGAGATTGGCAGGTTCCTTTGGCAGAACTACGTTCCCACAAGCGGTCAGGCGGACACCGTCCAAGGCGAGCTGCTCCGTGCCGCTGAGAAGTTGCGGGACGAGTCGCAGCGGAACGGCAACGTCAACTGGGATGAAAGACACGAAATCCTCGCGAGGTTCATTCTACACACGCTTCAATCATCTGATGACGTCCCGGCGGAAGCGAAGGGTCACTTGGAGCGGGATATTGCCAGAATCCGCGATCACAAGCACCCCTACACGGAAGACGATCTATTCGACCGCGTAGAAAAGGTGATCTTCGACTGGTACTTGCAAAACAAGGATCCCATTCTGAAACCGAAAGACCGCGATCTGCACCGCTAATGCGGCTTGCCTCCCATGCACAGGAACCATCTGACCAGGCGATGCAGCCAACCGCTGGCCGGCGTACGCTCAAGTTTGCCGTGACCCAAACCTCTTTTCCCTCCGCCACGCGCGCTCTTGCCAGTGGTGGCTGATCTTGTTCTCGTTAGGTGCTAAGCGTGGCTCGCGAGCATCGAACCTGCTGTTTCACAGCACATGACATCGCCGCTCGATTCACTCGTTCAGCAGCTCTTTTACGTCGTCGTTCCGATCGCCATTGTCGCGTGCGTCGTCGGCACAGTCGGTGGGCTCGCGTTTCGCAGCTTCGACACGTGGGCCACGCGCCGGCTGCGTCGCACCGGCCAGCCATCGAGTCCACGCACATGATCCTTCAGCAGTGCGCCAACCTCCGATGCACCGCACTGCCCGAAGTGCAACCGCATCATGGTTCAGCGAACGGCCAGCAAAGGTGCTCGATCAGGTCAGCGGTTTTGGGGCTGCCGACGTTTTCCAGATTGCGGTGGCACGCGCGAGATGGTATCCACGTAGCCACCTGACCAGGCGATGCAGCTGACGGCGAGCGAGCTTGCAGTTTACGTTCTGCGTGTCTGCCATCCCTTTTCCCTGCGTGGATACCGCAGCGGGCTCGCCGCAGCTGATTGTGTCTCGTTAGGCAAGCTTGGAATGTTATAATGGCACGGTACGTTGCCTTCCTTCGTGGAGTAAGCCCGATGAATCTGAAGATGTCGGACCTCAGGAGGTGCTTGGAGTTTGCGGGTTTCACTAACGTCAGGACGATACTATCGAGTGGGAACGCGGCGTTCGATTCTCCGAGGAGATCAGCTGGTGCCGTCGAGCGGCAGGTTGAGGCCGCGATGACGAAGCAGCTCGATCGTAGTTTCTACACGATTGTTCGGTCACTGGACACGCTGCACGAGATCGTGGACGCTGATCCATTCGCTGCCTTCGATCTGCCAGCCGGTGCTAAGCGTGTGGTCACCTTTGCGAGAAAGCTTCCCAAAACGGCCCAGAGCTTTCCGGTCGAACGGCACGGGGCCCTAATCCTGGCGGTACGTGATCGGGAGGCGTTTAGCGCCTATGTGCCAAGCCCTCGTGGACCCGTATTTATGGAGCTGATCCAAGCGACCTTCGGATCGGATGTGACGACCCGCACCTGGGAGACGGTGAAGAAGTGTGTTTAAAGGTTTGAATGGCGTCCACGGCCGAGACTGTCCTGAGCGCACTGACGAACCCAAACATTACCGAAAGATAATGGGGGTGGGATTCCGCACGGGAACAATCAGCGCCGGTCGCCGCATCTGCCGGTGGTCCGGTATGGAGCATCGCCCGATCCTCTCGCAGCATGTCGGAAACCTCGCAACGCATGCCGGTGCCGAATTCTTCCACAAACTAAGTTCTATCTCAGAGAGTGACGGTTACCAAAGTCATTTATAACTTTCTATCGCGACGCATTTCCTTGGAAAGCGTTATGCCTTGGGGTTCGCGTCTGCAATCCAGGATCCGAATGTGCTCGCGCCGGTTCACGCGGCTGACGAACGCGTTTTCGAAGAAACTATCAAATCACCCGTCGAAGATTTGATCGAAAATGGCTGATGCTTACTGGGCGAGGCGTGGCACTAGCGCGGCCAACGTTTTACACCTCGATACCGCGAGAGCTGCCCTGGTAACTAGACGCGGAAGACGAGCGACCCGAAAATCCAAACCGAGACACTACCGCGCTTTATATGACATATATTGTCTGATGTCATAAGGGAGATCTATCAGTCAGGATTGATCAACTGTATTCCCGTCTACTGTTTAAGGCGCGTAAGTTGGTCCAAGCGGCTGCAAAGAGCTGCTCCTGCGCTCTTTGCTAGCAATGGTGCCATTTGTGGCTCCGTACGGTTGACGCACGCGGTCTGCCTGTTAGCCTCGCGAGATTCTCTTATGATCCTCGCAATAAAACGCCATGCGATCTTGTTTTTTGTCTGCTGGGCTTGCCGCTCTGCGTCGTAGCGGCCGTTCAGACAGAAAAAGCCGACCTGCAGACAATGATGTCAGCGGACCAATTCAAGGCTGCGGGGCTGGAGAAACTTTCCCCTGAAGAGGTTCAGAACCTGAATAAGTTCCTGCAAGGGTTCCGCACCGAAACCCTCGCAAAGGCCGCAAAAGCAGCTTCCATCGAGAAACTCGATCTGATCGTCAGTAGTGTGGATGGAGAATTTACCGGGTTGAAGGGCAGAACGGTTATTCGACTTGCGAATGGCACCGCCTGGAGGCAGGCCAACCCGGATGACAACTACAAGGGAGCTGGCCGTCCTGGCGAATACGTCAACCTCCCTGCTGTCATCATGAAGAAGGGCCTGTTCGGCTACAAGATGAGAATCGCCGGCACGCCTGAGTTCTACGTCACGAAAGTACAATAGCGGGTTCTCGCCGGAGCCCCGCAGAGTCTGCGTGGCCGGGTGTGCCGTCTTTATCCCTAAGCCATTGTTGCGGTTGGGTAAGCACCAAAATGGACGGAACCATCTAGGAGAAACGCAAAGCTCCAGCCCTCGCGCTGTGCGATTGCCGCGATTTGCGCGAACCGCTGATTCTCCGTTAGTTCGTCCGGACAAAGCAGCCGGAGCCAGCCACAGTCCACGGTGAAGCCGCCGCGGCGGGCGACCTCGGTTCGGATTTTTTCAAGTTGAAGCTCTAGAACGGCCGGATCAATCACAGTCCTACAACGTGAGGCGAAGCCGTCGCCGCAGCAACGCCTGCGAAGCTGTATTTTGCCGTAATGGATTTCCAGTAGTTTTTGGCGGGAAGGGCGCTGCGATCTCCGTGACCCGGCAACACCAAACGAACGAAAGAACGCGTTCTATAAGGCGCGTTGTGACTCCTGGGGTACATAAACGCAGCGCAGTTCGAACGGACTTACGGATCGGGGCACAACAATCACGAACGAGATAGTGGCGCTTTACGATCGACCTAGCTCATAAGTCGCGCCAACTCATCGGCAGAGAGTTTCAGCTTCGCTGACGCCATGTTCTCTTCGAGATGTTTAACCGATGACGTGCCGGGAATTGGCAGCATGACGGGCGAACGCTGTAACAGGCCCGCTATCGCTACCTGGTAAACGCTCACACCCTTCGACTTCGCCACCGCTTCAATCGCACCGCCTTTCAACGACCTCCCTCCGCCCACTGGTGACCACGGCATGAAGCCCAAGCCTTCCTTCTCACAGAAAGCCAGCGCGGTGTCCCACTTGCGATTCGAAAGGTTGTATTGGTTCTGTATCGTCACTATCGGAACAATTTTTCGGGCTCGGTCGATCTCCTCAGGTCCCACCTCCGACAAGCCGACGTGCCGGATCTTCCCCGCGTCCCGCATCTCCTTTATCGCGCCTAACGAATCCTCCATCGGCACGTTCGGATCGACGCGATGCAGTTGGTAGAGATCGATGCGCTCCAGCCGAAGGCGCTTCAGGCTGTTGTCGACACATTGCTTCAGATATTCGGGCCGGCCGTTTGGCACCCACTGCCCGGGCCCTGGCCGCGTGAGACCGCCCTTCGTCGCGATGACAATCCCTTTCGGGTAAGGATAGAGTGCTTCAGCAATCAAGAGCTCGCTTGTCTCCGGGCCGTAAGCGTCGGCCGTATCGATGAGATTCACGCCGAGCTCCACCGCCCTTTTGAGAACTCTGCGTGCCTCCTCGCGATCTTGTGGCCAACCCCAGATCCCCTGACCTGTGATTCGCATCGCACCAAAGCCAAGCCGATTGACCGAGAGATCGCCGCCGATTTTAAACATTGAACTACTCTCGGTGCTTCCTGGGGATGCCGCTCGGAGAACTATTGAGCTCCCGGCAAGAATGGCCGCGCCGCTCCCAACCGCAACGCGAAGGAACCTCCGGCGGCTGATTCCGTACTCTGGTCGCTCGCACTGTGTTATCGAAGATTCGTCCATGAGGCGAGAATACGCCCACGCACAAGCGTGGTCCAACGGCAAAGAACGACCGCTGCGTCGAGCCGCAGGAGCTTCATCGTTTCAAATTGATTTCGCCAGATGCCGGCAGCTCACTGCTCGATCGTCTCGTCCTATCGACGCGCCTCCTCGAATGCTACAAAGTGCGCTGACCATGATTGGAAGACGATGATAGCGAGCATGCACGAACCCGTCGGTGAAAAGACAAAAAAGCAGACCGTTGTTGGCAACATCCTTCGAGGCTCGCTCGGCAACATGGTGGAGTGGTTCGACTTTTACAGCTTCACTGTTTTCGGGACGTATTTCGCTCACCACTTCTTCGCCAGCGGGAAGGAGGATCAGGATTTGCTAGGCGTACTCGGAATCTTTGCGGCGGGTTTCATCATGCGCCCGGTAGGCAGCTGGTTCTTCGGTCGTTATGCCGATCAGCGGGGGCGTCGCGCGGCACTCACGATGAGTGTGCTCCTCATGGCGGGCGGATCGCTGTTGATTGCGGTTAATCCTGGGATCGGCACGATCGGGAGCGCAGCGACAGTGGTACTGTTCGTTGCGCGGCTGGTGCAGGGCTTTTCGGTCGGGGGCGAGTATGGAGCGAGCGCGACATACATGTCAGAGATGGCTACGCGAGAACATCGGGGGTTTTACTCAAGCTTTCAGTATCTGACGCTGGTCAGCGGGCAGGTGCTGGCGCTCGTTCTGCAAATCATCCTGCAGGCGACGTTGAGTGACGCGGCGCTGCACGCCTGGGCGTGGCGGATTCCCTTCGTCGTCGGCGCGCTGGCAGCGCTCACGGTGCTGTGGTTGCGCCGCGGTATGGTGGAGTCAGTTCCCGATGAGCAGATCGAGGCGGCACGCAGCGCCAAACCGGGTGCGGCTGCTCCGGGAACGCTGCGCTTGCTCGCGCAATATCGGAAGCCGTTCCTCATTGTGATCGGACTAACAATGGGAGGAACGGTGGCGTTTTATACCTTCACATCCTACATGCAGATTCTGATGCTCGGTACGCTCAGAGACAAGGCGACGGTAACGACCGTAAACTTCTTGGCGCTGTTGATTTTCATGATGCTGCAGCCGGTCTTCGGGGCGCTTTCGGACCGCGTTGGGCGCAAGCCGCTCTTGCTCTGGTTTGGAATCGGCGGCGTGCTCCTGACCTGGCCAATCATGAGCGCGCTGACAAATACCAAGAGCCCAATGCTTTCATTCGTGCTGATGATAGGGGCCCTGCTGATGGTTCTCGGCTACACCTCGATCAGCGCGCTGGTGAAGGCGGAAATATTTCCGCGTTCAGTTCGGGCGCTCGGCGTGGGCCTCGGATTCGGAATCGCTAATGCACTCTTCGGGGGCACCGCACCTTACATTGGCAAAGCGCTGCATAACGCCGGACGCGATGGCGTTTTCTTTACCTACGTGACGGTATGCATCGCCATCTCGCTAGCTGTCTATGTGTGGGCCTTCAGGAATAAGGAGACGACGGAGCTGGATCGGGAGGAAGGCGAAGCGTTCGCGGGATGATTGGAGGCGAGCAGACAAGCTCCGCCGGCTGATCGGCGCGGTTACCACGCGCCTCAACTGGTGCCGCGGGGCTCGGTGAATTTGTTTTGCGGGAAGCAGCCTCGGAAACAGGTTGGGAACTTCGCGCGAAACGGCGAGTGTGCACGTATGGGAAACAGCCAAGGCAGAGACAACGTCAAAAAGCGCGTTGCGCGACGCAAGAAAGCGGAGCGTCTTGCATCCGCAAAGAAAAGCAGCAGCGGTAAAAAGACCGCGAGGTAAGGCGCGCGAATATAAGATCGGCGTTTACATAACCATCCCGCCATCGACCGCGACAACCTGGCCGGTAATGTATTTCGCCTCGGCTGATGCGAGAAACGCAACGGCGCTGGCGATGTCGTCTGGCTGGCCTAACGAGCCGAGCGGAATCCTGCTCAAGATGTTCTTGCGACTCTCCTCCGAAAGCACGGACGTCATATCGGTCTCGATGAGGCCCGGAGCCAATGCATTCACGGTGATCCCGCGACTCGCCAGCTCGCGTGCGAGTGATTTCGTAAGGCCGAGCAGACCCGCCTTGCTCGCGGCATAATTGGCCTGACCGGCGTTGCCGATCAGGCCGATGACAGAGCTGATGTTGATGATGCGCCCGCTGCGCTGCTTAATCATCGACCGCTGTATAGCCTGCACAAAGCTGAACGCACCCTTGAGATTCGTGTTCAACACCGTGTCCCAATCATCGGGCGACATGCGCATGCTAAGGCCATCCCGCGTCACGCCGGCGTTGTTCACCAGAATATCGACGCGTCCGAAATCCTCCAGAATGCGTGCGCCGATGTGTTGCACCGCGGCGTGATCGGAAACATCAACAGCGTATGCTTTCGCCGCATCCGGCTGGGTCGCGTTAATTTCATCGGCGGTGCGTTGTGCATTTTTTTCGCTCCTGCTGACTGACGCCACATGCGCCCCCTCGGTGGCAAGCCGCACGGCGATAGCATGCCCTATCCCCCGCCCTGCCCCCGTGACAATCGCTACGTGGTTATCGAATCTCATGTGAAGAGTCTTACGACAGAATCCGAGAAATGAGCACCATGCTTGAAGTCATACCTTCAGCTTCGACGTGCGGTTATCCCGAGACCTTGATCCATTTTCCTGTTTCAGCACTCTCACGCGCCGCATCCAGGACACGCTGGTTCTTCAGGCCATCTTCGAACGTTGGTTGGACTGACTTCCCGGAAACGATTGCGCCGACGAAATCTGCAACGGTGTGCACGAAGGTGTGCTCGTATCCGACGATATGTCCGGGCGGCCACCAATTCTTTACGAACGGATGCACCGGTTCCGTCACGAGAATCTCGCGGAAGCCGCGTTGGTCCTCTTGCTGACGCACATCGTAGAGATGCAGCTTGTTCATCTCCTCGAGGTTAAATGCGATGGATCCCGCGCTGCCATTGATTTCGATCGTCATGCTGTTTTTCCGACCGTGCGCAAAGCGCGTAGCTTCAAGATTCGCGATCGCGCCGTTGCGGAACTTCCCCATCATGCACACGGCGTCGTCCACTGTGACTTTGCGTTTTTTGGGCGAGCCGGAGATCACCGGCCGCTTGCTCACGAATGTGTTCATTATCGCGGAAACGTCGTTGAACTCCCCGACGAGATATCGCGCGAGGTCGACGATATGCGAATTGATATCGCCGTGCGCACCGGATCCCGCACTTTTCGATTGCAGACGCCACACAGACGGCGATGCAGGATCAACAATCCAATCCTGTGCATATCGAGCTCGGTAGTGATAGATGCGGTTGCCGAGATCACCGCGATCGATCATTCGCTTGGCCAGGGAGATGGCCGGGATTCGTCGGTAGTTGTGACAGACCATGTGCACGACGCGGGATTTTCGGACGGCGGCGAGCATCTGCTCACATTCGGCGGCATCGAGCGCCAGGGGCTTCTCGCAAAGGATTGCCTTTCTAGCGGCGGCTGCGGCGAGCGCGATTTCGCTGTGGGTGTGATTAGGCGTCGCGATGTCGACAACATCAATCTCAGGGTCCGCGACGACCTCCCGCCAATCGCTTGCTACGTTTTCCCACCCGTACTGCCTCGCGGCTTCGGCCGTGGCTGCGGAGTTGCGTCCGCAGATTACCTTCATCCGCACATCTGCCGGAAGAGCGAAGAAGTGCGGCGCTTGGCGCCAGGCGTTTGAATGCGCTTTGCCCATGAAGCCGTAGCCGATGAGACCCACGGCGAGTGTTCGTCTGGTCGTCATGCAAGTGGAGGTGCAAACACTAGAGGAGGCGCCGGAGCGCTGATCAGAAACGAAAGACGCTGAGCAACGCGGCTTCCAATGCGAGCGCCTCCTGGATATTGCGTCCGAGCTGATCGCGCAGGTCCTCGACACGCTGAACGCGCTTTAGAATTTCCGCTGTGGTAAGTCGCGCGGCTGTTGCTGTTGTCTCTTCGACCGCCTGAGGGAGTTCGAAACGCTCCGCTCCTGTGCTCGCACGCAGCACGTCCGACCACCAGCGGAAAAGCACTTCCAGCAGCCGCTCGCGACGCTGCAGGTAGGTGCTCTCGTTCAGCGCTTTCAAATGGTCCTCGCGCTCGTCGAGCCACGCGCCGTCAGTTGTAGTTCTATAGCGGTTCTCCTCTTTTTTGAAGATCGCGGCATTCTCCGCCTGGATACTTTCTCTTAGATTGGCAAGCAGGCGCTGCAGCCCTCGCGCGAGGCAATAGGCGCTCTGGATTCCGCTCCAGTTGTTGTTCACGTTAGTGCGAAGCAACTCCACGAACTCGCTTTCCTCAGCAGATGCAATTTCCTGTCCGGTCGGAGCGAGCGGAATGTGTATGCAGCGCGATAGTATCGTATCCGGCAGCGCCTCAGGAAGCGCGCTTAGCAGCAGCAGCAACGAATCACTCGGTGGTTCTTCGAGCGTTTTCAAAAAGGCATTCGCAGCCTGTGGCTGGAGACGGTCGGCATCGGCTACGATAGCGACCTTTCGCCGGCCATCGGTCGCTCGCATCTGCAACGAGTGCTCGAGCGCGCGGATCTGATCGATGACAATGCGGCGGGACTTCGACTCCGGCTCTGCAACGAAAATGCCAGGACTACCAACTGCAAAAATGTCCTGCGACAAAGTGCCGTTGGATAGATTGGCCAATCGACTGGCAAGTCGGCGTTTTCCTGTGCCCGACGCTCCTGAAATAAGGTACGCGTGCGCGAGGCGTTGTTGCTGAT
>JACDHZ010000184.1 GCA_013820755.1 Chthoniobacterales bacterium | reverse complement strand
GACGCGATCCGACGCCGAGCGACGTGCAGATCGAGATTCTCTTTTGCGGCGTTTGCCATTCTGATTTGCACACCGCGCGCAACGAATGGAACGGCACCACATATCCCTGCGTTCCCGGTCATGAAATTGTCGGTCGCGTGACGAAAGTCGGAACTAACGTGAAGAATTTCAAAGCCGGTGATGTCGCGGCGGTCGGCTGCATGGTCGACTCGGATCGCACCTGCCCGAATTGCAGAGCCGGTCTCGAACAATTTTGCGACAGCCGGGCCACCTTCACCTACAACGGTTTCGACAAACACACCGGAGGCGTCACCTACGGCGGTTACTCGAAGGCGATCGTCGTGGACGAAGCGTTCGTGCTCCGCATCTCCGACAAGCTAAATCCGGCCGCCACCGCGCCACTCTTGTGCGCGGGGATCACAACTTACTCGCCGATGCACCATTGGAAGGTGAGCAAAGGACAGAAGGTCGGCATCGTCGGCTTAGGCGGGCTGGGCCACATGGGCGTGAAATTCGCAAATGCATTTGGCGCCGAAGTCGTTCTCTTCACGACTTCACCCGGCAAAACGGAAGATGCGAAGCGGCTCGGTGCGCACGAAGTCGTTCTCTCGAAAGACGAAGAGGCGATGCAGAAGCACGCAAACAGTTTCGACTTCATCCTCGACACGGTTTCCGCAAAACACCCGCTCGCCAGCTACCTCCAACTCCTGAATCGCGACGGCACGATGTGCATGGTCGGCGCGTCTCCAGATCCGTTGCCGCTCGAGGTCTTCAATTTGATCGGGCGACGCCGGCAGCTTGTTGGTTCGCTGATTGGCGGAATCGCGGAGACGCAGGAGATGCTCGATTTTTGCGCCGAGCACAACATCACGTCCGACATCGAAATGATCCGCGTGGACGAGATCAACGAAGCCTACGAGCGGATGCTGAGCAGCGACGTGAAGTATCGCTTCGTCATCGACATGGCTTCGCTCAATTAGGCGAACGCCTGTTCCAAGACCTTGTCGCACGTTCGATGGTCCGCTGAGGACAGTGGACGCTACAGGTTCAGCGGAACTTTTATTTCGCGATAGCGAAGGTTGTAGCAGTTCTCTTGCGCAACGATCTGGCTCAGCGTTCCACCTTCACTGATTTCGTCGGTAGCATGGGTATAAAAGGACTGGTGCGTTAGGGTTTCTTGCACTGTTAGCCGAGTGGTCGATTTTCTCCAGCCACGAGACGGACCGAACCTCGCGAGCTGCGCGCGAGCAAGAAACTGACAAGGCTAATCCGCTTTTTCTTCGGCTTCGTCGCCTTCCGCCACGACGTCGCCGGAGTGAAGAGGACACCCTGCGCGATTTCGCGCCAAACCGGTTTCGCTCGCAGGAGCCACTCGAAGTCCATCCAAAATGTTTCATCTCCTCTTTCTGCGCATTTTCATGATGGCGCGCGCACTTTTGTCTTTTTCCGCTGCCATCCGCTGCTCGTACCAATTGATCGCCTCCGCTTCTTCCGCGAGGGAAACGATCATCCGTGCGAAGGTGCGCGTCTCGGTTGGCAGTTCGGCCGCTGGCTCGTGATATTGTTCGAACCCCATCGGTATCCCGTCAGGTATCGCAGGCTCGCGAACCTACCGGAGTTTCGCCTTGGCTGCCCTTGAATCAGAACGCGGGGCCTTCTTCCCGTTGCCGTCGTCGAGCGTCGTCTGACCCGCTTTGGGCGTGGCTTTCAGAACCTGGAACTCCGCGAGGGCCGGCGCTTCCACGACCTGGATTCCGGTATTCCACGGGCCGGTGGTATCCACCTCCCCATCATCGCCTTCGCCAGTCGAGTCATTGTAGTATTGATCCACGACGCCCGGCGTCGGCGGGATGAGGCCGATGGAGAGCGGCGCTTTCCCGAGGCTGTCGAGCGCTTGCATGAAAGCACGCATGTGGGTGATTTCTCGGGTCATGAGGAACTGCAACGCCTCCTTTGTTCCCGGGTCGTCGCAAAAATTGATCAGCCGTTCATAGGTGATCTTCGCGCGCGCCTCGGCGGCGATGTTATTGCGCAGATCGACATCCAATTCGCCCGTGACTTTGAGATAGTCCGCAGTCCAGGCGTTACCCATCGAGTTACACAGTGCTACTCCCCCGCCACCTGCGATGGCGACTAGCGGATCGTTCTCCGCCGCGTCGGCATCCGTCTTCATCGGCTTGAGGTGCATTCGGGCAAGCGTGCCGACAATTTCCAGATGGCTCAGCTCTTCCGTGCCGATGTCCATCAGCAGATCCTTGCAAGGCATGTCTTCGCAGTTGATGCCTTGAATCGAGTATTGCATCGCTGCGGCCAGCTCGCCGTTCGCCCCGCCGAATTGTTCGAGGAGCATATTGCCGAAGCGCGGCTCCGGCTGACCGACACGGACGGTGAACATGAGTTTTTTGATATGATGATACATAACGGGATGAGCGGATTTAAGGGTTAACTAACATTCGACTGAGCTGTGAGCGATTGCGTGCCACAACCATTCGTCGCGGGAACCAATGCTGGTTGCAAAATTTGCGAGTGATCGGCACTGTCTTTCTGAGCGCAGTCTCAGCCGTAACGCGGGCGACGCAGCACCGAGGACGCGCCTTCAATCCCCTGGCGGAACCTACCCGTAACCCCAGGGGCTCCGTCGACTTCCACTCGGATGACGTGGGGAGACGAGCGAATCATTTTCAGCCAAGACGAGCATCAGAGAGTTTTCCCCAAGCAGCATGCAATAATGGCTCCCTGTTGATGATCCCCGGCAATCTGAGCTTATCAGTGCGCGCCGCTGCACCCCCGCATCAGCACGATCAGGGGCACCGTGCCAACGGCCACTGCTGGACCATTCCGCGGGTTTCCTGCGACACACACCTCGATTGGAGCAGCGACCACGCGCCCGCAACCACGTTGCGGGCGCGCTGTCGTCTACCGTCGGACGTCAGTCCGACCTGCGGTCGTGTCGTAACGACGATCGTCGTCTTTCTTGCGCATCAGGCCTGCGAGCCCCGCCAGGCCGAGCAAGCCGATCCAGCCATAATCATGGTGTTCCTCCCGCTCGCCCCGATTGTAAGTCGTGTCCGAGGTTGTGGTGGTCACCGGGGTAGTGCCCGGAAACGTCTGGGCTGACATTGCAATTGGTGAGAGTGCAAACGCGATACACAAGGCCGCGACGGCACGTGGGGTGTTATTAGTTTTCATCATACCATCATCGGGCACGCCTTAGGAATCAGCCGTGACTTCGTGCACTGCGGTGTCGACTAGAGTCCTTCCTGCCTGAGTGGGGCCCCTTCATTCTTGTTAGTCATCTCTTGGAACTCTACTGATTAATGCACTGCCACATCATGTTCTGGCATCGCTCCTTTGTTCAATGTGCTGCGGAACAGTCGTTCTCCGGGAGATGCTGGACTTTTGCGCCGAGCTCAATATTACGTCCGACATCGAAATGATCCGCATGGACGAGATCAACGGAGCCTACGAGCGGATCCCAAGACGTTGTCGCGCGCTCGAGGATCCCCCGAGGACAGCGGACGCTACAGGGTCAGCGGGACTTCGATTTCGCCGGTTAAATAAGTGACCGCGTGGCCGCCGATTCGGACGCGTTCTGTCCCGTTCTCGCAAAAAAGTTCACCGCCACGTTTGGAAAGCTGACGCCCGAAAAGCGTCTGCTTGCCGAGCCGTTCGGCCCAGAATGGGATCAGATAACAGTGGGTCGAGCCGGTGACTGGATCTTCGTCGAGGCCGTGATGCGGCGCGAAAAAGCGTGAGACGAAGTCGCAATCGTCGCCCGGCGCAGTGACGATCACCCCCTCGTTAGGCAAATCCCTCAGCCTGGCCATGTCTGCCTTCAGCGCCAGGATTTCCGCCGCGCTTCGATAGAGCGCGAGGTAATCACGCGCCTGATACAGCTCCCGCGGCTCCGCGCCGAGCGCTGCGCTGAACTGCCGATTCGCTCCGCAACGCTCCACTCTTCGAGCCCGAGCCGATCTCCATCGCGTGCGACGCTCAACTCGCCCGTGCGTGGCGAATGAAACCGCAGCGTCCCTTCCTTCGTCCCGCGATGGCGAAATAGCACATGCGCGGAGGCGAGCGTCGCGTGCCCGCACAAATCGACTTTGTTGGTCGGTGTGAACCAGCGCAATTCGTAAACGCCAGCGCGCGCGACGAGGAACGCCGTTTCCGCGAGATTGTTTTGCGCAGCGATCGATTGCAAGAGCACATCCGGCAGCCATTCCTCGAGCACGCAAACGCCCGCGGGATTGCCCGCAAACGGGCGTTGCGTAAAGGCGGAAACTTCGAAGTAGGGGAGTTTCATCGGGGCGCTAGCTTTGCGCCTGAATTCAGAGCCTTCAAGCCGCTCATCCGCCGCGCGGAGTTGGCTTTTGCTCGAAAGCAGATTTGGCCACGGATGGACACGGATGAAACACGGATTCCGAAGCAGGCGGCGGTGAAATTCAGCTTGTCTTTAATCCGTGAACATCCGTGTCAATCGTGGCCTGGTTTGGCAAAATCGCGGGCGCGGCGTGCAAAGTTTCCATTGACCGCCAGCGCTCGGTCGGAGTTCTCTCGGCGATGTTCAAGCGTGTCCTGAAGTGGCTTGGCGGAATCGTTGCGGTCCTCCTCGTCGTGGCCGCAGTCTTTCTCGTTAACCTGATCTGGTTTCGGCCATGGAGCCTGAATGCGTTCTACGAGAAAATCTTTGTCGAAGTTCTCTTCGATCAGCCGGAATTGCTCTCGAACCTCGGACTGGTCGAGCAATTTGGGATCACGGGGCATAACGCCAGGCTCGACGACGAATCGCCCGCGCAGCAGCAGCGACAGTTCGAGCGGCTGCGCAAAAACCTGGCGCAGCTGCACCAGTACCCGCTCGAGAAACAAACTGCCTCGCAGCGGCTTTCGACCGCCGTGCTGGATTGGTTCCTGACTGTGCAGGCGGAGGGTGAGAAATTTCAGTGGCACAACTATCCCGTAAACCAGCTCTTTGGCGTGCAGAACCAGTTTCCATCGTTTATGGCGAACACGCACCGCCTCTTTACGCCGCGCGATTGCGATTATTACCTGAAGCGGCTCGAGGCGCTCCCGACGAAGTTCGATCAAGTCCTCGAAAGCCTAAAGGTGCGTGAAGCCAAGGGCATCATCCCGCCGCGCTTCGTCGTCGAGAAAGTGCTCAAAGAAATGCGCGAGTTCGTCGCGACCCCTGCGCCGAAGAACATTCTCGCGGTCTCGTTCCAGACACGCGCAAGGAAAATCGAGAAGCTCAACGAGCAGCAACGCGCGGATTACCAGAGCCGGGTCGAAGCAATGGTCACGAGCAAGGTTTATCCCGCATATCAGAAGTTGATCGACTACTTCACCGCCTTGTTGCCGAAGACGACAACGGACGATGGAGTTTGGAAGCTGCCGGAGGGCGAGGCGTTCTACGCGCAGATGCTGCGGCAGAACACGACCACGACCTTGAAC
>JACDHZ010000183.1 GCA_013820755.1 Chthoniobacterales bacterium | reverse complement strand
GCGGTTCAGAAAAGCCATCGGGCTCGGCGTATGTGTCAGCGCAGCGAGTCCGGCGTGGTGAATCGCCGCCACGAGAAATCCAGCCGCGATGCCAACAGATTCGGTGGCGTAGTAATGTTTCATGCGCCATCCCGTTTGGCTGCACGCTATATGGTTGAGAGAAGACGGCAATGAGCCAGGGCGCGACTTCCAGGAACGGTTTTCGCGAATCTGTGCCAAGCGGCGCGAGCGCTTCAAGCCACGCAGCAGGTGCGCGGTGTTCGTAAAACTCCCGCTCTTCTTCCTCTGCCGCGACGCGGATTTCATGCTTAACCGCCGAATCAGCTACGGCCACGAAGTGCCACGGCTGCAGGTTTGCGCCGCTTGGCGCGCTGCCAGCGGCGCGAAGACAGGATTCGATTACACCGCGCGGAACGGAACGCGCGGAAAAGTGGCGAACTGTGCGCCGCTGTTGCATCCGTTGGTTTAACTCGGTCGCATTGCGTTTCAGTTCGTCGTCAGAGAGCACGGGGCGCGGCGGGAGCGGAAGCAATCGAGGGATGGTCACAATTAATGCGAATGTCAGTGATAGAAGGCTGCGCGCGGCAGCCGAAAAAGGCAGAGACGCCGATGTCTCAAGGTCGATCCGGACGGCGGGACACACTTACCCCTCAGGAGCGCCACACAAGAAGCGCAGGAGTGTTATCATTCGAACGGCGCAACGACCGCATCAGCGGGCTTTTTGAACTTCTCGCTGTCGGGCGCGGGCGACTTCGCCGAAAACTGAACATTCGAGAACTCCATCGTTCCAAGCGGCTCTCCCTCGATGTTTTCGTTTTGCCAGTTATAGAAAGATCCGCTCCGGGGAACACGTAATCCTCCAGCATCCTGCCACTCCCGAAACACCAGTGCGTGCGGCTCCAGCTCCTCCATCGGTTTCCCTTTCCGTAATGCGCTATAGGTAACAACGTAACTGACAAGGTTGAGCTGGCGCGATCCTGGATCGACGTAGGCAATGTAGAAATCCTCTGACGAATCGCCGGTGCCCTTCTTGAAAGTCACTTTCACTGCGTCGTACTCTTGCCCTTGGAATGTTTTCTTCCCGAGCGTTTCCTGGACAGCGCCGGGATCCCCGAAGACGAACGGCATGCCAAAGAAGTAAAACGGCGTCCACATGTAAAACCGCGGCGGAGTGCCGCCGAGCGCTTCAAGCGCGGGCTTGATCCAGACCTCGCCGTTCTCCGCACCCAATGAGTATGTGTCGCTTGTGATCAATCCATCACGGCTGTGCAGGTCAAACAGCTGGTGATCCTTCTTCACGCCTCTCGAGGAGGTCCACGTCTGATCAAATTCAACACTCCCGTAGTTTTTCCATTTCGTTAAGCCGCCGTGGGCTTGAAAGGAAGGCTCAAGCTGGGCGAACGCCGACGCCGCAACAAACAGCGAAATAAGGGATAAACGTCGGGGCAGGAGAGGGGCGAACAAACAGCTCATTCCGCATCTTCGCAGGCGTGGGGGGAAGTGTCAGATCGAATTCGATTCTCCATTGGTTTGCTACGCACTCTCCACGTTTGCTCTGACGCGATGTAGCCCCGTCGCGCCATCCGGCACCTGATCACGGAATTGCGAGATCTGCTCCTTACCATCGCCATCCGTCGCGCGCACCACCAACTCCGCTTCTCCCGCTTCTTCTGGCGTCCAGTGATAGGTCCACAGCGACCAGGATAGTTTTGTTCCGGGTTTCGTGATCTGCGCGTCTTTCCAGTACGTCCCGCCGTCGCTGCTAATCTCAACGCGTGAGATACCGCGGTCGCCACCAAAAGCCATTCCACGTAATTCTGCTGGCTGCCCCACTTTGAACGACTTCGAAATGATCGCCTCGGATTTGCGGAGCGTCGATTCGGCTGTGCGTCGGGATGACATCACCTTCACGTCCCCAGCCCGTTCCTTGTAGAATCCGCAGCCGTGTCGCCGATGGAGACGCGCATCCGCTTCGTTCAAAAGCTCGATCCGGGTGAGCCATTTCGGGTTCTTCTCGCCGTAGAGACCCGGCACAATCATCCGCAGTGGATAACCGTGCCGCTGCGGCAGCGGCTCTCCATTCATTTCGGACGCCAGGAGCGTGGTCGGCTCCATCGCCTTTTGGAAACGAAACGTCTCATAGTAACCGTCAGCTGCGCGGAACAGGATGGTCGAGACGTCCGGCTTCGGTTCCACCTGTGCGAGCAGCGTCGGCAGCGGCACGCCTTTCCAGATCGCATTCGAGCAAAGCCCGCTTCCGACACCATAGGAAATGCACAGCAAAGTCGTTTCCTGTTCGACCGCAGGCATCGCGGCGATCTCTGTGAACGAATAGACCCGCGGATTTTCAACTTCGCCGATGATGTCCAGCCGCCAGGCGTCACGTGAGACATCAGGATCAACGAGATTTTCGAAACCTGATAATTCATCGTTCGGCCGGATCGGGGTAATCTTCTGCACGTTCGGACCGCCATACTGCCGCCCATCGTAGCCAAAGGTGCCGATAGCAAAGAATCGCCGTAGCACCGCACCGAGTGTCACCGCAACGGCGGCTCCGATGCCTAGCGCGAGAAAGCGACGGCGACCCGACGGCAGATCGAGAACGTGCTCTTCTTGTGGGCTGGTTCGACTCATCGGCGGGCGTGCAAGCAGTCCGTAGAAAAACATGATGCCCCACTCCGCAAACGCTGAATGAGATCAACATTTCCAGCGCGGCGATCAGCCGAGCCGTGGTCGGCGGAAGGCCATGATAATTCGTCACAAGCGTCGGCCAGAGAGCACCGCAATGAACAGAACCGTCGCAGCGAGAACACCCGGAATGATGAGCGACCAACCGCGCGCGTCCACAAGTGCGCGCTGCTCATCGGTCTCTGAGTTGCGAGCACGCATCCGCAGGTAGAGCGCGTAAAGCACGCCACCGATTCCGGCGACGATGATCTGGCCGGCCAACGCGCCAAACACACCCTGCAGTTTCAGCGGGGTGTAACCGCCCGCCTTCCCGAGGGAGCTAATGAAAAACTCCACAGTCAGCAGTGGGAACAACCGATCAAAAATGAGCTCAGTCGGCGTCGGCCAGCCCAGGAACATGCGCAGGAGCGCCATGCACAACAGCATTGTGAGGCCCGCCAAAGTTCCTGCCAGGAAACCCCAGCCGATTGCCTTGAAAACAGGGAGCCGAGTTGATGGTGCAGACGATGGATTCGACATGTTGGAAAGGTTTACGATGCCGGGGACGAGGAGCCGATCAGATCTGCATCAGGGTTACAGAACATGACCGACGCTTGGGTCGGTGAAGCGGACCCTTGAAGCGCGTACAACTCTGCCGCGTAGACAATCACGGCGAATACGGGAGCCACCAAGTTAGGAGCGTGCGCGCGGTGGATATTCCACGGCGCTTCCATCCCTTTCGTCTAACTACCAGTGATGATCGACGGCGGCAAACAATCTCCGCTGCTCCAAGCGCTTCTAGTGCAGAGACAAGTAACGCTTCACTGGCGACCACGAATGGCCGCTCGTCAGCATTACCAAAGCGAGACCTGCAGGCTCGACGAAGGCGTTATGAACAGACCAAGTCTCCATCTTGGTTCGCTCGCGCGATCGTTCGCGGCTCTCCTCCGCAAGCAGCGTCGCACACCGCTCTTCCGCCCTGTGCAGGCTGCGATCAACGCGAAGTGGTGTTTCGGAGGCAGTGCCCCTACGGCTTTAGAACGACCTTGATGCAGCCATCTTGCTTGTCGCGGAACGTCTTGTAGAGCTCTGGTCCATCCTCCAGCGGCCGCTTGTGGGTGATCACAAACGACGGATCTATTTCCCCGGCTTCGATTTTCTCGAGCAGCGGTTGCAGGTAACGCTGCACATGCGTCTGACCCATTTTGATCGTTAAGCCTTTATTCATCGCGGCGCCGAACGGAAACTTGTCGATCATGCCGACGTAAACGCCCGGCACCGAGACGGTGCCCTGTTTGCGGCAGCAATGGATCGCCTGTCGAATTACGTGAGCGCGATCCGTAGCAAGCATCACTGTCGCTTTGGCCTTGTCTAAGACGGAATCGAAGCTGCCGGTTCCATGTGCTTCGCAGCCGACCGCGTCGATGCAACGGTCGGGCCCCCGTCCGTCTGTCATCTCCATCAGCCGCTCGTAAACGTCTTCTTCCTTGAAGTTGATTGTTTCGGCCTTGCCTTCCTCCGCAAGCGCCAGGCGCTCCGGCACCATGTCGATCGCGATGACCCGCCCGGCTCCGAGCATCCATGCGCTGCGAATCGCAAACTGAGCGACTGGGCCGCAACCCCACACCGCCACCGTGTCGCCCGGCTTGATCTCGGCGTTCTCTGCCGCCATGTAGCCGGTCGGGAAGATATCGGAAAGAAACAGCACCTTTTCATCGGGCAAACCCGACTTGATTTTGATCGGGCCGACATCGGCATGCGGCACGCGCAGATACTCCGCCTGGCCCCCAGCGTAACCGCCGAGCATATGCGAGAACCCGAACAGGCCAGCGGGCGATTGCCCCATCACCTTGCGCGCCATCGCAGCGTTCGGATTTGTTGTGTCGCAGCACGAATAGAACGTGTGCTCACAGAACCAGCACTTGCCGCAGGCGATCACGAAAGGCACCACGGCGCGATCACCCACTTTCCACTTTGTCACGCCGGAGCCCACCTCCACCACCTCGCCCATCGGCTCGTGTCCAAGAATGTCGCCATCCTCCATCGTCGGCTGATAGCCGTCGTAAAGGTGGAGGTCCGATCCGCAGATCGCGGTCGCGGTAATTCGGAGAACAATATCTCCGTCGTTTTCGATCTTCGCGTCCGGAACGTTGTCGCAACGAACGTCTCCTTTACCGTGCCAAACAAGTGCTCTCATCAGTCGTGTTCCCTTCGATTATTGTGTTGAAACAAGAGGAACGCGTTTCGCGCTTGTGTTGCGTGTTGAGTGTTTGGGGCCGTGTGACTCTGACCAAGCTTGGGAGCCAATTTTGTCGCGAAAAACCAGAACCTCGCCGCAATTTGATTCGAGCGGCACGGAAAAATCACGCCAACTGGTGCCGTCCTGCAACATCGCGCAATCCGTTGCCACTTTGGCCGACCGAAGCGGCGGTTTATCAGCGGCAGTCACGAGGTCGGAAACAACCGCTCCGCGAACCAGAACGCGCCCGCGAAGATAACGCCGAACGAGCTAGCGGCCATGGCACGCCCGGTGAGAGCCGCGCTCCGCCGGTAAAACAGCGTCAGGAGTGGGGCGACGGCGAGAACAATGCAAGCCTGGCCGAGTTCCACGCCGACGTTAAACGAAAAAAGCGACCAACCAAGCGCTGCGCGTGGTAGTTCCATTTCTCGAAGCACGTTTGCAAAGCCGAATCCGTGCACGAATCCGAAGCAGAAGGCGAAGATGAGCCGCCAGTCGCGCTTGTCGTTACCGTAAAGCAAAGCGTGCGCGCCAACGAACACGATGCTTAGCGCGATTGCTGGCTCGATGAGACG
>JACDHZ010000182.1 GCA_013820755.1 Chthoniobacterales bacterium | reverse complement strand
CCGACAGGTGTTCGGAGAGCCGTGATGATCGCCGCTCGCCTTTGCATCGAGATTTGATCGCGTCGCTGCACGAGCAATGTACTAGGGGAACTATCTGCCCAAGTCTAGGGGCGAAACTCAAGGCTGAAGTACCCGCTCCTATTTCGAGCCCGTCGCGAAAACCGTCTGAAAATGCGGACTCTCCTTCTCCCGCGACACGACCGTGACTTCCAGTTTGCCAAAGCCGGCCTCCTCGAGCCATTGATGCAATTGCACCTCGCTGAAGCCGAGCCACTGGTCGGCGTAAAGCTCGCGCGCACGCTCGAAGCGGTGGCTGAGCAAGTCCAGAATGACGAGCCGCCCGCCCTTTTTTAGAATGCGGTGCGCGCTCGCGATCGCTCGCTCGGGATGCGGCGCGTGATGCAGCGCCTGGCTCAAGATGGCGAGATCGATCGTCCCTTTTTCAATCGGCGGATCTTCGATGTCGCCCAGCCGGTATTCGAGATTTGCGAAGCCGTGCTCGCCGTCAGCTTCCTGAGCCTTGGTCTGCGCCCCGGGTTGGTGGTGGCCCTGGCGATTCCGCTGGTGCTCGCGATGACGTTCGTCGCGCTCGAGTATCTCGGCATTTCGCTACAGCGAATCTCGCTCGGCGCCTTGATCATTGCCCTCGGGCTGCTCGTCGATGACGCGATGATCGCCGTGGAGATGATGGTTAGCCGGCTCGAACAGGGTGATCCGCTGGATAAGTCGGCGACCCATGTCTATACCTCGACCGCGTTTCCGATGCTCACCGGAACGCTGGTGACGGTGGCCAGCTTCCTGCCGATCGCGATGAACAGCAGCAATGCAGGTGAATACACCTTCTCGCTCTTCGTGGTCATTGCGATTTCGCTCCTCCTGTCCTGGCTCGTCGCGGTGGTCTTTACCCCGCTGCTCGGGGTCACGCTGCTGCCATCGACGCTCAAGAAACATGATGAGAAGCCGAGCCGCATCAGCGCCATCTTCCGGCGACTGCTCGACCTGGTCATGCGCCGCGCGTGGCTGACGGTGGCGATTTCGGTCGGCTTATTCGTTGTCTCACTTTATGGAATGAAGTTCGTCCAACAGCAGTTCTTCCCGCCCTCGGCTCGGAGTGAACTCGTGGTGGACTTCACGTTGCCGCACAACGCCTCGATCGCGGCCACAAAAGCCGCCATGGACCGCTTTGAACGCCATCTCGTCGGTAACAGTGAAGTGAACAGTTGGTCCTCTTACGTCGGGCAGGGCGCGATTCGATTCGTGCTCACTTTCGACGTTCAGATGCCCAACCCGAGCTTCGGGCAAATCATCATTGTCGCTAAGAACGTCGAAGCGCGCGACCGCCTAAGGGCGCAACTCAAGGAGATCGCGCACCGTGACTTCGTCGGCATCGACATTCAAGTGGAACTCCTGCCCATGGGTCCGCCCGCCGGACGTGCGGTGCAATATCGCGTCAGCGGACCCGACGTTCAGAAAGTGAAGGAACTCGCGCAGCAACTGGCGGCGAAAATCGGCGCGGATCCGCTGCTGGAGGACATTGGCTTTAACTGGATGGAACCTTCGCGCGTCGTGAAGCTGGAGGTGTTGCAGGACAAGGCGCGGCAACTCGGCGTCACCTCCGAGGCCATTGCGCAAACGCTGAACGGCATCGTCGGCGGCACCGCCGTCACCCAAGTCCGCGATGACATCTACCTCGTGAATGTCATCGCCCGGGCACGCGACGCGGAACGCGGCTCGATCGAGACATTGCAAAATCTGCAGCTCATGGCCGGCGACGGGAAATCCATCCCGCTCGCAGCCGTCGCAAACTTCCACTACGAACTCGAGCAGCCCATCGTCTGGCGACGAAGCCGACTCCCCACCGTTACCGTGCGAGCAAACATCGTCGGCCCCACGCAACCGGCCACGATCGTGCAACAGCTCAGCGAACGCGTGGACGAGTTTCAGCGCACGCTGCCTGCCGGCTATCGCCTCGAACTCGGAGGCCCCGTGGAAGAGAGCGCGAAATCACAAGGCCCGATCGCCGCCGTCGTCCCGCTGATGCTCTTCGTGATGGCCACCATCCTGATGATCCAACTGCAAAGTTTTCAAAGACTGTTCATGGTCATCGCGGTGGCCCCGCTCGGGCTCATCGGTGTGGTCGCCGCCATGCTTCCCAGCAATTCGCCGATGGGCTTTGTCGCCATCTTGGGAGTCCTCGCGTTGATCGGCATTCTGATTCGCAATTCGGTGATCCTAATCGTGCAGATCGAGGAGCACCGGCGCGACGGCATGGGGACTTGGGAAGCGGTCCTGGACGCCACGATGCATCGGACGCGTCCGATCATGTTAACCGCGGCCGCAGCCAGCCTCGCGCTGATTCCGATTTCCCGCGAAGGCTTCTGGGCTCCCATGGCCTTCGCGATGATGGGCGGCATCGTCGTCGGCACTCTCCTCACGCTTCTGTTCCTGCCGGCACTGTATGTCGCGTGGTTCCGCGTTGTGCCACCGACGGCAGCAAAGGCAAAGCCAGCCCTTCAGTCAGAGCCCGCGCCCGTCGTCCCGCTCGAACCTGCGCTCGTGTCGGCCGCTCATTAGCGGGAGATAAATGGTCCAAGCTCCAGAGAAGCACCAACGTCCAAACATCAAATGAAGCCACCCAGCGCGTTTTGAGCTTGGGATTTCACTCGCGAACGCGTCCGGAGTTAGTGCTTTTATTTCCCCTGCTGCTTCCGCGGATCGGTCTCCGCGATAATCAGGCTCACTGTGTGCTGATTGAATCCTTTGAAGCCGCCTTTGCGCTGAAGGTTTTCGAGGTGGCTGCCGATCGCGCCATTTTTCGTGAACTCCGCAAACTGGTCGTCCGTGATTGATTGATTCTGCAGCAGTCGTTCGGCGCGCGCGCGACGAACAGTCCACCGCTCGCCTTCGGTAAACGCCTGTTTCAGGAACGGAAAATCGGAGAACGGTTTCATCGTGTTGATGCCTTCCGCTTTCAGTTGATCGCGCAGCAGCGCGTGATCGAAACGGCACTCCAGATGATGCATCCCCGCCTCGAGAAAACTCTCGCCGTGCAGACCGCACCAGAGTCCAATCGTCCCGAGAGTCGGCTGCGAAGGCAGTTCCTTCCGCGAGAAATCCACATCCACCTCATCGGGGTTCAAATCGACGTCGTTGAAAATAATAATTCCCTCGATCGGTTGCTCCACGGCTTGCGCCCCCCAGCCCGCTTCCTGACCGGCATAGTAGCGCTCGCGGCGATGAAACCCGAGCAGTTCCCACGCTCTGATCAAGTCGACAAAACATTCGCGCGACGAACGGAAGGTGTGGTGATCGTGATTCGTCCAGCCCAGGCCTAACGAATCCTGGCGACGCTTTTGCTCCGTGCCGGCGCGGTTCCGTTTTTGCCAGTAGCGGCGCTCCTCCTCGAACACGAGGTGACACGTGAGATCGCGCCCAACGAGCTCAACCATTTTCTCGATCCGCTCGAGGCCATCTTTCATTCCCTGCCGATCGTCATCCCATACTCGGCGACGCGCCTGCCACAGCTCACGCGCTGCGAGGTACGACTGCACATCCGGGTCGGCTGGCATGTAGCCGCGATACGCGCGGCGCTCGATCGCCTCGAAGCGGGTGCCGTTTTCCTCCGCGATCAGCATCCGACGGAAACGAGAGAGCGGCGCGCCTTCGATGTCATTGGTAATGCCATGCACGCCGGCGAACTCCGCCATATCTTCCGGACGAATCCCGACGGCGAGCGGATATTTCGCGTTCGTCGGGGCGATGAGGACGCGCGGGAGCATCGCTTCCGGATGCCAAAGCTGCTTTTGCGCGTCAGGCGCGTCAGCCAGCGGATCGTCCGTGTAGCCGGTGGCGCGCAGCGCTTCTTCATCCCAAGCCGGAAGCAGTAGATAATCGGTCCAATCGAGGATCAGGGTTCCCGTTTCGTCGCGCATCCGCGCCGATAACTCACGCGCAAAGCTGTTCTGCTGCGTGAACGCATCAATCCGGCTGAGGATGAAATTTTCCGCGTCGTAGCAGAGCGGCCATTCAAATCTGGTCTCCGCCGCACTGGCATCTTTTTCATCGAGAGTGGCTGTAGTCATAGCTCCACAAGATCGCGCAATACGACGGGCCTGTCATCCCGAGTCGCGCAGACGACGAGGGGACCTCCCATAGGGTCGTGGATCATGCGCTGATCTTGTGCGTGATCAGCAGCGAGTGGGAGAGGTCCTTCACCGTCTGCGCGGTTCAGGATGACCGTGCTTTTCGCACGTGCTGGTGAAAGGGCGCGCGCGATCGCGCTGTTTACGCCGTCGCGCTGCTTGCGTCGTCGCCGAAGGTGATGCCCTGCGCGAGCGGAAGCTCGGTTGAAAAGTTAATCGTATTCGTCTGCCGGCGCATGTAGCTCTTCCACGAATCGCTCCCGCTTTCGCGCCCACCCCCGGTCTGTTTCTCGCCGCCGAATGCGCCACCGATCTCGGCGCCGCTCGTGCCGGCGTTTACATTCGCGATGCCGCAATCGCTCCCGACCGTGCTCAGGAATTTCTCCGCCTCGCGCATATCGTTCGTGAAAATGGACGAGCTGAGACCTTGCGGCACGTCGTTGTGCATCGTCAGCGCTTCGTCGAAGTCACTGTAGTTCATCAAGTACAGTAACGGCCCGAACGTCTCGTGCTTCACGATCTCAAATTCGGGCCGCGCGTTCGCGAGACATGGCCGCATGTAGCAGCCGCCGGGGAACTCGGACCCGTCGAGCTTCTCTCCCCCGAAAAGGATTTCGCCACCCTCGCCCTTCACCCGCTCGATCGATTTCTGGACGTTGTCGACAGACCCGGGATCAATCAGCGGACCGACGAGCGTGTTGCGATCGAGCGGATTGCCGATGCGCATCGACTTATAAGCGCCGAGCAGTTGCTCGCGCAAGTTGTCGGCTACGGAATCGTGCACGATCACACGCCTCGTCGACGTGCAGCGCTGACCCGCAGTACCGACGGACCCGAAGAAAATCGAACGGACCGCCATGTCGAGATCGGCGCTTTTTGAGACGATCAGCGCGTTGTTACCGCCCAGTTCGAGAATGCTTTTGCCCAGCCGCCCGTGCACGGTTTTCGCGACATCGAAGCCCATGCGGGTAGAGCCGGTCGCTGAAACGAGCGGCACGCGAGAGTCGCCGGCAAGCTTCTGGCCAACGCTCGGACCATCACCGATCAAGAGCGAGAAGATCGCGGGATCCGCACCGGTTTGTTTGCACACGCGCTGCGCGATCTTGATGACCGCGATCGCGGTGAGCGGTGTCTTCTCCGATGGCTTCCAAATCGTCGAGTCGCCGCAGACTGCCGCGAGCGCCGCGTTCCACGACCAGACTGCGACTGGAAAATTGAACGCCGAAATGATGGCGACCACGCCGAGGGGATGCCACTGTTCCATCAGGCGATGGCTTGGCCGCTCCGATTGAATTGTGAGGCCATAAAGCTGGCGTGATTGACCGACTGCGAAGTCGCAGATG
>JACDHZ010000181.1 GCA_013820755.1 Chthoniobacterales bacterium | reverse complement strand
GGAAGACGACGGTTGCATCTTTCAGTTCGGCCCGAACCGGCTGTGGGTAGATCTCGTGCCAAATCTCAGCCATCCCGACATATGGCTCGAGCTGGAGACAAATGATACTGAAGCCGCTGCCTCGTATTTGAAGATCAACGGTGTGCCGCGACGCGATGAAGTGGAGCAGTTGCGCGAAGACTTCGATGGGTTCTTCATCTCTGCGCCTTCCGGCGTGATCCATCTGGTCATCGGCGACGAAGAATAGCGGCAGCTACGGAACTACGGCACATGCCGGCCGACGATGACGATGTCGCGTTCGACGTCATCCAGCCGAGCGACCCGTGGCAGCACTCCCCAGCGTTCGAATCCGAGGGTTTCGAACAGCTTCAGGCTGGAGGTGTTATGTCCGAGGATCAGCCCGGTTAATGTTGTGATCTCGAGTTCGGCGCTACGAGCAATACCCTGCCCGAGCAGGGCGTGACCGACACCGCGACGGCGGAAGCGCTCGTTTACGTACACGCTGACTTCAACTGTTCCACGATATGCGCAGCGCGTGATGAACGAATGGAAACTCAGCCAGCCAGCGGTCGCACCATCGATTTCGCACACCCAGAGTGGATGGCGATCCGGCAAATGCTCGCCGAACCACTCCAGTCGCTCTTCTACAGAGACAGGCTCGAGCACGGCCGTCGACATCCGCGTCGGGACCGTCGCGTTGAAGATGTCGACGATCGCCGGGAGATCCGCTTCAACGGCATCGCGGATGATCATGCCGCCCGCGTCGCGGGCTCCTGTACTCGGGAGGCGGGGAAGAATAGGTCATCGAACGTCGGCTGAAACGCGTCGCCAATCGTCTCGCCGATCCGAAACCGGCTGCTGATCGCGCGCTGATCAGCGCAAAAGACTTCGACGGAATCGCGCCCGCACTTCGCGAGTAATGCCTGCACTGCTGCCTTCGCGAGCTCCGGAGTATTGCAATCCCGGCTGAGATGCCCAAGGACAACCCGCTCAATTTTGCCCGGCAGCAGGTGCTCGATCACTGAAGCGGCCGCGATGTTGGAGAGGTGGCCGTGTCGCGACATGATGCGCTGTTTCACCGGCCACGGCCGATACTGGCACGCCTGGAGCAACTTCTCATCGTGGTTGGTCTCGATGACGAGCGTATGCACTTCTCGGAGCCGCTCCACCAGCATCTTTGTCGCGTAGCCGAGATCCGTTATGAACCCGAGGCTGCATCGGCCCGCATGGAACGCGAATCCCACCGGCTCCACTGCGTCGTGCGGCACCGGGAACGACTGCACCGTGATGTCGCAAATCGAAAACTCCGTACCAGTGCGGAAAATCCTCCAGTTCCGGTGTGCGCCTAACGAGCCGCAACGGATCGCTTCCGCAGTCAGTGCATTGCAATAGATGGGCACGTGAAACTTGCGGCAGAGCACATCAAGACCGCAGACGTGATCGCCATGCTCATGCGTAAGCAGGACGCCATCGAGCTGCTCCGGTCGGACACCGCAGAGTTCGAGCCGGACGACCAGCTGACGCGCGCTCAGGCCGCCGTCGACCAGGACCCGGCAATGATCGGTCGCGATGAGCGTGGCGTTTCCCGAACTGCCGCTGCCGAGCATCGTGAGACTGAACATTGCGCCGCCAGTATTACCGGACACGCGTCGGATTCACAAACTGAAAAGCACAACAGCTGGAAAGAATCGGCGGGATTCGCCCGCCACATACACAACCGCTAGATGTCCGCTCTCCATCACGAGAGGGCGCGTTCAGCCCGAAGGCCATTCGGTCCCGAGTTCTAGAAAGAAAATGCGCTGCTTCTTCGCGCTGTAATCGAGCGACCGAAACGCGCGGATCTCGTCGAGCCGTCGGACGCCGTTCAGCGTGTCTAGGTAGTCGGTATAGGCCGAGGCGAGTTCCGTTGTCTCGAGATAACGACCGCGCAGGTTTTCGCATCGGAACGCTTCGGGATTCCGTGAAACGAAAAGATGAAAGCGCAACCACCGACGGTCTGTTCGGGACACCTTCTGCGTTTTCCTGAAAAACGCCACGAAGAGCAGCAAGACGAGGTAAGTGTCAACCTGCGCCTGTAGCTCGAGATTCCTTGCGTAATCTTCCGACGCGATCTCGCGCCTGCCTTGCTTGAACTGCAACGCGGCATGCAATGCGTGGTTGATTTCCTCCACGAACGGGATCAACGAACGAATGTTTTCGTTGTTCAAACCGCTGCGCGGATCGTGACGTTCAAGCTGCTCGATCAGCCACCGCGAATAGTAGATCCCGACGTAAAGCTGGTCGTCTGCGCTCCTGATGAATGTGCGCGCGAGCTCGCTGAGTTCGCGTGCGGAAGCGCCTGCGGCTTTCGTGAGCTGCGCGCAGCGGCTGCGATCGATGAGGCAATCTTCCAGATTAATGCCGACCTGCGCGTATGTGCGCTCGAAGAGCCGCTGGATCTGGCTAAAGAGCGTTTCGTTCACAGGAACAGCGACGGGCTCAGAGTGTCGTCGAGATTCAAGAGCTGCTCTGAAAGCTGATTCAGCGCGAGCCGCACGTCCCGGAAACGATCGGCCAGCTCTTCATAGACATCGTTCAGCTCGCACCGCCGGGCCGTCGCATGCGATGCGACCATCTGGTAATTTGTGCGCCCGATCTGCTCGTAAAACTTCATGTCAGGTCCGCCACGAAGGCTTCGACGCTGGGTGTTCTCGTGGAAGATGCCGCTGATAAAGAGCGAATAATTTCCGACATGTGCGCGCAACAGAAATGCCTGCTCGGGCGTCGCTTTCGTCAGCGCGATCAACATGTCACTGATGTATTGCCGGCCACGTTCATCGGCGAGATGCGGTGACTGCATACCATTGATGCGAGAGAACGTCTCGAGGAGTGACGCGACATAGTCGCAGAGCTTTCGATCGTTGATTCCCGCCTGCCGGAGGACATGCCGGGCGAGGACATAAAAATAAAATTGCGATGAAATCGAGAGATGGCCCGCGTTTGACAAAATGGCGTCTACGAGACGGGGATGATCCAGCACGGAGTCACGCGTCTCCGCATCGCTAAGCAGGTCGACTAGCGAAACGTGATCAGGTTGCGAACGCCCGAGTGTACGGACCACGAAGTCGAAATCAGCGGCGGTAAACCGCTCCCGACAATTCGCACGAACCATCGGGTTCGAAATATGAGCACTGCACGTGCCATTGGCAAGTCGCACTGGTTTCCGCTGGAATCTGCATTCCGTTGTCGTCCGCGACGCAACTGCGTAGCCGCGTCGCTGTTCGTCGAGACTTCGCTGCCGGTGTGGGCAGGTCGCAGCTCAGACGCTGTTTATTTGATTGTATTTTCCACGCGAACTGCATTGAATAAAAATATGCGGCAACTTTATCGGCGCTGAATGAAGCCACTCAACTGCGGAGGTTGGCTAACTGCTGTCGGTGGTATGGTTGCGCTAGCTGCGTCGTCGACCCGTGCTGCAGATCAATTGGTTTGGATCTCCAAGGCCCCGTGCCCGCTGGTCCGGTTTGAAGCCGTTGGCGGAGCTGCGAAGGGCAAGCTTTATCAATTTAGCGGTTTTTACACTTACGATGCCTTGCTGAAGGCAACGACACGATGTGACGCTTACGACTTGGCGACCAACGTATGGCAACCGTTGGCGAATATTCCCCAAGCGACCACTCACGCAGGCCAGGTTGCCGACACTGACCAGGTTGGCAGTCAAACATTCTGGCTCGCGGGCGGTTTTATCGGGGATAACCCCGGGCCTACGACGAATGCGGTCTGGAAGTATAGTATCACGAACAACTCCTGGGCAGCAGGACCGAAATTGCCCGCTGCGCGAGCTGGCGGCGCACTCGTGAAGATCGGTCGCGAACTGCATTTTTTTGGCGGCGGCTTTCGAGGATCTGACGGGGTGTGGGTCGACTACGGAACGCATTGGGCGTTGGACCTTGATGGCGGGAGCGCGTGGCGACGCACGACACTCGACGGTCGACTCCTTGCGCGCATGCCGAACCCTCGCAATCACATGGCGGGCGTTTCACTCGACGGGAAGCTCTATGCGATCGGCGGCCAGCATCAACAAAACGAAAACAGTGGTGCGCAGACGGAAGTGGATGTTTATGATCCTTCGACCAATCAATGGACGTTGGCGGCGCCGATGCCTCGCCCGACCGGGCACATCACAGCCAATGTGATGGTGCGGAATGGCCGCATCGACATCACTTCGGGTGTGACGACCGGTTCTGCTGAGATATCCAACGTAATCGAATACAACCCGCTCACTAACACATGGAGCGAGCTTCCGCCCCTGCCGGAGGCACGCCAATCACCAGTTTCGGGCGCTGTCGGTGACCAGATCGTAGTGACCTGCGGCCTTCACAACGGACTTCAGGCGCAAACATGGGTCAGCCAGCCCATCAGTGCCACAGGCCGATGGCAGAAGGGCGCGCTTCTCCCGAGCGCCGTTGGGGAAGTTTCCTCAGGAGTCATCGATAACGTTCTGTACGTGCTCGGCGGGGACACATCGGCGACAATGGCTTACAACCTAAAGACGGCTTCCTGGCGCAATGACTTGACAGTGCGGCCTATACAAGGCGATCACCACGCTTCGACCGTTGTTAACCGCAAGTTCTACCTGATCGGTGGCTTGGGGGGAGGATCACCAGGACAGGTGCAGATCTATGATCCGGCGACAAACTCCTGGAGAGTTGGCAGCCGAGCGCCATTTAACGGCGGATCTGTCGCAATCGCCGCGTTAGCTGGCAAGATTTATATTTCAGGAGGCATCGTCGGCAGCACTACCGTAAACAGCGCGGCTGTTTATGATCCCGCTACCGACGCGTGGCAGACGATTGCTCCGATGCCTGCGGGCCGCAACCACGCCGCCGGGGGCAGCGATGGCCAGAAGTTTTTTGTGTTTGGGGGAAGAACCGGTGGCAACACAGTCTCGATCGGGTTTGACAGCGTGCAGATCTATGATCCCGCCACAAATAGTTGGACTTCGAGCGGACAGCCAGGCTCCACCATTCGACCTCTGCCGCAGAGGCGAGGAGGCATGGGAAAAGCAGTATTCTTCAAAGGTGAATTTTACGTCATGGGGGGAGAGACTACGTCATCAGGAACGGGACAGGTCAGCGGGAACGTTTATAACCGGGTAGATGTATACAATCCGATGACGAACACTTGGAGACTGGAGACGCCTATGGTGACCGCGCGACATGGGATTTTTCCAGTGTTAGCAAATGGGAGAATCTTGGTTGCCGGAGGCGGGATCCAAGCCGGCCATTCAGCGTCGACAGTTTTTGAGATATTCGCTCGGTAAGCGTAATCGCGCACGTCGGATCGCGTCGCAGTAGCACTTGAGCGGTAACAATCGCGCTCCTACATCAGAAAGGTGGCGGAAGGGGTGGGATTCGAACCCACGGCTAATGCGAGGCACCTCCCTGCGTTTACTTCTCTCGTATAGAGGACACCAACGTCATCAGAAAGCATTGACGATGTTCTTACTTTCGTTCTTACTCCTAGCATGGCA
>JACDHZ010000053.1 GCA_013820755.1 Chthoniobacterales bacterium | reverse complement strand
CGAAGGATCCACCGTTGCGTTCGCCGCGTTGCTGGAGGGGATCGCGAGCGTGACGCTGTTCTCGAGCAGCGGCGTGGTGATGATGAAGATGATCAGCAACACGAACGCCAGGTCGAGCAGCGGCGTAATATTGATTTCCGACAGTGTCGAGAGACTCTGGCGTTGTGAGTAGCGGCGCATGCGGCTCAGTTGCGGCGGTATTCGTCCACCCGCGCGCCGTGATCGACATATTTGTGCTCGAATTCCGAGGCGAATTCGGCCGCAAAATTATCCATTTCGACAATCATCCCTCGGATGCTGGTAACCAGGAAATTGTACCCAAACATCGCTGGGATCGCGACGCAGAGCGACATCACCGTAGTGATAAGCGCACCCGAAACACCTGGCGCCATCGTGGCGAGATTTGGTGAGCCCGCGACGGCGACATCGGTAAAGGTATCCATCACTCCCCAAACTGTCCCGAGGAGGCCGAGGAACGGCGACCCGCTCACTGCAGTCGCGAGCAGGATCATCTGCGATTCCAACTGCAGTGCTGTCTCCCCTACGGCCCTTTCCATCGCTGCGTTCACCGCGCCCATCTGAGCTGGCGTGATCTTCTCTGCGCTTCCGAGCCGCGCGCGAAATGTCTCGTCTACTTCAGCCGAGCCAAGCAGGTGAAATGTCATCTCTTCGCAGCCGGCGCGATACACGTTGAAAAGAGGCGATCCTGGAAAGCGGGCGTTGCTTTCGAATAGACGAAGCGGCTGCCGATCTTTGCGAAACGCCCCACGGAACCGCGCACTCTGCTGCCGTGCGAACCGCACGACGCGCAGCTTCGTGATCATGATGGACCAGCTAAAGATCGAACCGACGAGAAGCAGCGCGAGTACGAGCTTGCCGGCAATCGTCGCGTGCTCGAACGCGAACGACAGACCGCCGGCGGCGAGGAGAGTCAGGACAGAGATGTGCGCCAACTTACCCGATCCATACCGGAGTTTCAGCCAAAGGGAAAGCTACGAGGTTGGAAGCTTCTTCGGATAAACCGGCCGTCGCTTCGCCGCGACGATGAACGCAATGCCGAGCAGCAGTAGGAAAAACGAAAAGAACTGCCCACGCGTAAACATTCCGACCATCGGGGCGTCGGGCTCACGATAATTTTCGACGACAATCCGGAAGATCGCGTAGCACACGAAGAACGCGCCAGTGATCACGCCATTCGGCTGCCGCATGCGAGTGCGGACGAACCACAGGATCGTGAATAACACAATACCTTCAAGGAAGGCTTCGTAGAGCTGCGATGGATGCCGTGGAGTCAGGATTGGGCGCAACGCGTCAACGACGCCATTATTCGTCTGCACAGCCTGCTGGATCGCTTCAGGCGTTGTGATCGCGGGATCGATGCGCTGACATACCGCGACGGCACGGTCGGCCTCAGCGGCATTGTTCAGCTCGAGCAGCTCCTTCGGGAATTGCACGGCCCACTGGACATTGGTGACCCGGCCGTAAAGCTCGCCGTTGATGAAATTCGCGCAGCGTCCGAAGAAGAGACCGATCGGTGCAGTCACGCACAGATTGTCCCCAAGATTGGTCCAGGCGATTCGATGTTTTCGCGCGTAGTAGAGTGTGAAAAGCACAAGCCCGAGCATACCGCCGTGCGCAGACATTCCGCCTTCCCAGACGCGAAAAATCGACAACGGATCGCGCAGCATTGCGGGCTTGTAGAACAATACGTACCCGAGCCGGCCTCCCAGCATCACGCCGAACAGCGCCGCCCACGTGATGAAGTCACCGACCTGATTTCGCGGCAAATCGGCGTAGCCGCGTCGCGAAAGCCATAACAGCAGTACGTAGCCGCAGACAAAAGCACAGACATAAGCAAGACCGTACCACCGCGGCCCGAACGTCTCCGTCACATGGAAGATGAACGGGTCGAGCCTGTGCAAATAGTAGGCGAGAGCGGTCACGCGAAGCGGTTATTTCACGAAGTGCCGCGCGCGTCGAGGGGGATCGAAGTTGATCACGCAAGCGCCGGGTGCCGGATACCAGCTTTGTTCGACCGCTGTTTCTCGCGGCCGATCGCGAGCGTCTCACGCAGGAATGGCGCGGTGCGGCTGATGCGATTTTTTGCGACCTCTTCCGGAGTGCCGGAGGCCACGATCTCACCCCCTTCGGCGCCGGCTTCGGGTCCGATGTCGACAATGTAATCGGCCTCGGCAATGACGCTGAGGTTGTGCTCGATCACGATCACGGTGTTCCCCTCATCAACCAGGCGGTGCAGCACCTTGAGCAGCAACTCCACGTCTGCCATGTGCAGGCCGATCGTCGGTTCTTCCAACAAGTAGAGCGTTGACTTTGGCTTTCGCATTTTGCGGATACGCTCGTTTTGCGCGCGGCCAATTCCGCGCGTTAGCTCGGTCACGAGTTTCAGCCGTTGGGCTTCGCCGCCGCTCAGTGTCGGGCTCGGTTGGCCGAGTTTGAGATAACCGAGGCCTGTATCGACCAGCAGTACCAAAGGCCGCGCGATCTTTTGATTCGCCGCGAAGAACTCCGCCGCCTGCTCGAGCGTCATGTCCATGACGTCACCGATGCTCTTGTCGTTATAGAGGACCTCAAGTGTTTGCGCGCTGTAGCGCCGCCCGCCGCAATCTTCACACGGCACGTAGCTGCTCGGCAGGAAGCTCATCTCCATCTTGATTACACCCCGTCCTTTGCACGTCTCGCAGCGGCCGCCTTCGGTGTTGAATGAAAACCGCGCGTTCGTGTAACCGCGCACGCGGGAGACCGGCAGTTGCGCGTAGAGGTTCCGAATTTCGTCGAAGACTTTGATGTAAGTTGCCGGCGTGGAGCGCGACGTTTTTCCGATCGGCGACTGATCGACTTCGTAGACTGTCTCGAATGAATCAGCGCCATTGATCGACGAGAACAGATCCTGCGTGCCGCTCTTTGTTCTCGCGAGTTGATCGCGAATAGCCGGCAGCAGAACCGAACGCATTAATGTGGATTTGCCAGACCCGGAAATTCCCGTGATAACCGACAGCCGATTCACCGGAAAGCGCGCATCGGCGTTCTTCAGGTTGTTCGCATGAGCACCGCGGATTTCGATCCACTGTTCAACGTCGCCTAACGAGCGACGTTGCTTCCGGGTCGGATGACACATTGGCGAGCGTAAGCAGCGCCCGGTTTCAGATGCGGTGTGCGCCTGGATTTCGCTGAGTGTGCCTTGCACAACGACTTCGCCGCCGTGCAGGCCAGCGCCCGGCCCAAGATCAATGATATGATCGGCCCGCCGCATAGTCTCCTCGTCGTGCTCGACGATCACGAGTGAATTCCCCTTCTCGCGCAAAGCCGCCAGCGTTTCGAGCAGGCGAACGTTGTCGCGTGGGTGCAGGCCTATTGTCGGCTCATCCAGGACATAGAGAACGCCGCGAAGATTGGACCCGAGCTGCGCCGCCAAGCGGATGCGCTGCGATTCACCGCCGCTTAACGTCTTCGCCGAACGACCGAGTGCGAGATAGCCAAGACCAACATTTTCCATGAACTCCAGCCGCTGTTGAATCTCGGGCACGAGGTCCGCGGCGATGGTTTTTTGATTCCCGCGGAAACGGAGCTTGCCGATGAGCGCGCAACCTTCCCCGGCCGAGAGTGCGGTGAAGTTGTCGATTGTCTTTCCCTGCAACCGCACGTGCCGCGCGATCGAGTTCAACCGCGAGCCATGGCACGCCGGACATTCGCTCGCTTGCTCTTCGTCGACTGACTCAAATTCCCGCTCAGCGGCGACCTCGGTTTCCAGAACAGAATCGCCGGAATCGTCTTGAGCGGCGCGTTTCCAAACCTCGCCGAACCCGCCGCATTCCTCGCACGCTCCGTGCGGCGAATTGAAGGAGAAAAGTCGCGGATCGAGTTCCTCAAATGCGCGCCCGCAACCGGGACAGCTCATCTCTGTACTCATCACCGTGAGGCGATGTTTGGCGTCGAGCAGATGCGCCGTGCCACGGCCAATATCGAGCGAGCGCTGCACAAGATTGCGCGCTTTGCGGATCCGCTTCGCATCGATGACGCCGACGACCACGTCAATCGTGTGCTCTTTGAAGCGCTCGAGCTTTCGGAACTGGCCGATCGGGATCAGTTCGCCGTCGACGAAAAGCGTGTCGAACCCCTGTCGATCAGCCCATCGCGCAACGTCGGTATGGAAGCCTTTGCGTGCTTTCACCAGCGGTGCCAGCACTTTGAGCGGTCCGCGTTTCGCCGCGGTTTGCACCTGTTTTACGATGGCGGCGACGCTCTGTTTTTCGACAGGCAAATCGCAGTCCGGACAAAACTGCATGCCCGTTTTCGCGAACAGCAGTCTCAGAAAATGATAAACTTCGGTGACTGTAGCGACGGTCGATTTGCCGCCGCCACGCGTCACCCGTTGCTCAATCGCAACACTCGGCGGCACACCCTGCACGAGATCGACGTCGGGCTTTTCTAGCTGCTCCACGAATTGCCGCGCATACGGCGACATGCTGTCGAGGAAGCGGCGCTGCCCTTCCGAGAAGAGGATGTCGAACGCAACGGTCGACTTACCCGAGCCGCTTAGGCCGGTGATGATCACCATCTTGTCGCGCGGAATCTGGAGCGAAATGTTTTTCAGGTTATGCTCGCGCGCGCCATGGATCTGGATGGCATGATCAGATCCACGATCCCCGGGGAACACAGGCCGCTCGCCCGTTGCGTTCGGCGGCTCGCCGAACGGCTCTTCAGCCACGCGCAAGAGAGGCTCCTCACCGTCATCTGTGTAGGCGACGCCGTCCCACGTTCGCGGCGAGCCGCGGCGAACGACGCGCGAGCCGCGTGTGCTCCCCAGATCCAGAACGCCGCGAAGATAACGTCCGGTGTGACTCGCTTCGACTTCGGCGACCTGCTCCGGCGTGCCCGCGGCGACTAGTTTGCCTCCGTCATCGCCTGCCTCAGGCCCGAGGTCGATGATCCAATCCGCGCACTTCATCACCTCGAGGTTGTGCTCGATGACCACGATGGAATTCCCGCTTTCGACGAGTCGCTGAAACACTTTCACGAGGAGCGCGACGTCATCGAAATGCAGGCCGGTTGTCGGCTCGTCGAAAATGAAGAGCTTGCCTCGTCCGGCGTCGCCGTTCTCCGCGTGCGAATGCTCGCCGAGATGCGCGACGAGCTTGAGCCGCTGCGACTCGCCTCCAGATAAGGTGTTCAGCGGCTGACCCAGCCGAATGTATCCAAGCCCGACTTCGTCGAGCACGTCGAGGTGGTCGCCCAATTTTTCAGACTCGCCGATCTGCGCAAAGAACTGAATCGCTTGGCTTACCGTGAGGTCGAGCACGTCGTGAATCGATCGGCCGAAAAGCTTCACGCGGAGCACGTGCTGTTGAAACCGCCTGCCCTCACATTCTGCGCAACGCACGAAGAGGTCGCTCAGGAATTGCATCTCAATCTTCTCGAAACCCGTACCGCAACAACGCTCGCAACGGCCGCTGCCGGAGTTGAATGAGAACGCGCTCGCGGTGAGGCCTTGCGCCATTGCTTCAGGTAACGCGGCGAAAAGCTCGCGCACACGATCGTACAGGCCGAGGTAGAGAATCGGAGTCGAACGCGGAGTGCGAGCGAGCTGCGATTGATCGACCATGACGACATCGCCGATGCGGTACGCGCCACCGACGCTTTTGCATGCGCCGGGTTCCTGCTCCGTTGGCTGACCTCTGGCGCGCAGCAGATTTCGGTAGAGTACGTCGTGAATCAGCGTCGATTTGCCCGAACCGGAAACACCGGTGACGCATGTAAACACGCCGAGCGGAACATCGACGTCGACGTTCCTCAGATTGTGTTCTCGCGCGCCGGCGATCTTCAGGACCGCACGGGGTTTGCGGCGGGATTTTGGGGTGGGGATCGATTTGGCCCCAATGAGGTAATCGCGAGTTAGTGATTGGGGAGCACGGACGGACCGGCTGTTCTTCGCCGCTGCCCGCGGCGAAGCCTCTCCAGAACTCGGCGGGCCGCCGAGTTCAACAGCCCGGCCGCCTGTGCTCCCCAACATCTCCTGGAGCGTCCCGTCGAAAACAAGCTCGCCTCCCTGCTCGCCGCGACCGGGGCCGATATCGATGAGATGATCCGCAGAGCGGATGATCGCCTCCTCATGTTCAACGACCAGCAGCGTATTGCCTTTATCGCGGAGATTGTGAATCACGCGAATGAGGCGAGTGACATCGCGCGGATGCAGACCGACACTTGGCTCGTCCATGACGAAAAGGGTGTTCACGAGCGACGCGCCGAGGCACGTGGTGAGGTTCACGCGTTGCACTTCGCCGCCGCTGAGCGTCCGCGTCGATCGGTCTAGCGTCAGGTAACCGAGCCCGACATCGCACAAGTAAGTGAGCCTCGTCAGCACTTCGCGGCGAAGCATGTCGGCGGTTGAGTCGTTAGGCGCAACGGGAATGCTGGCGAGCAGATCGCGCGTGCGGCAGATCGGACGTTGCGCGAGGTCTGGCAGGGACAGCGCAGTTCCAAGCCACTGCCCTCTCACTTCCGAAGGAGGTGGCGTAACGAGGCGGTAGTTCAACGCCTCGGGTTGGAAACGTCCCCCGTTGCAGCTCGGGCAAGTCGTGTAAGCGCGGTAGCGGCTTAGCAGCACCCGCACGTGCATTTTGTAAGTTTTACTCTCGAGCCACTTGAAAAACCCGCGGACGCCGTACCAACGCCCACTGTCTTCGTCCTCCTCGTACTCTCCGTGCTTTTTCTCCCCGTTGATAACGAAGTCCTGATCGGCCTGCGGAAGTTCCTCGAACGGCACACGGACATCGATCTCCTCGCGCGCGCAGGCTCGCAGCAGGTCCTTCTGTGATTCGCCCATCTCTTCTCCACGAAAGACACGCACCGCGCCTCCCGCGATGGAAATAGAACGATCGGGAATCGCGCGGTTCAGATCGATGGCGATCGTGCGGCCAAAACCACGGCACTCAGGACATGCGCCGAGCGGATTGTTGAAACTAAATAAACCGGGAGTCGGCGGGCGAATATCGATGTCGCAATGCGCGCAATGCCAGCCGGTGGAGAACGGCGACTCCTTCTTCGTCTCGACCTCTACAAAGTTGATGCGGTCCTTACCGAAACTGAGCGCTGTCTCAATCGCTTCGACAACGCGCGAGCGGGACTCATCGGAAATGCTGACGCGATCCTGGATGACCTGCACACGAGCGCCTAATCGCACCGCTGGCGTGTCGGTGTCGCAACGAACGACTTCGCCGTTGAGCCAGACGCGCAAATAACCTTGTTGCTGCAGGAATTGGAAGAAATCGCGGCCTTGAGTTTTCGGCGGAACGGCTACCCAGAAGGTGATGAGAACGGTTTTACCGGCGAAGTCTCGCAGCACCTCTTCAGCGATCGACTTTGCAGTTTCAGGCCGGATCTCTCGATCGCAACCAGGGCAAAACGCCTGGGCGATCCGAGGCCAGAGCAACTTCAGGTAGTCGTTTATCTCCGTCATCGTTCCGACCGTCGATCGCGACGACTTAACCGGGTTCGCCTGCTCGATCGCGATTGCAGGCGGGATGCCGCGAATCTCATCGACTCGGGGCTTGTCCATGCGATCGAGGAATTGCCGCATGTACGGGCTGAATGTCTCGACGTAACGCCGCTGGCCTTCGGCGTAAATCGTCTCGAAGGCGAGGCTCGATTTGCCACTGCCGCTCGGGCCGGTGATGACGGTCAATTGCCCAAGCGGGAGATCGAGATCGATCCCCTTCAGGTTGTTCTGCCGCGCGCCGCGAATCTCCACGCAGCCGCGATTAGCGGGCGCAGTAACGCAGCCATCGGCGAGCTCGTTCGAAACCACCGGAGATTATCCGGGATGCAAATGCGTTAAGCAACAAACAGGCGCTGAACGGCCAAGCACCTAGCTGCGGAAACGTGCGGCCACTTTGTCATGCTGCGCTAGCAACTCCTGCGGCATGTCGGGTTGCAGCGTGCCGAAGAACTTCTGCTGCCCTTCGAGTTCTTTTTGCCATTCATCCGACTTCACAGACAGGAGCTGATCGAGCATTTCCGGAGTCACACTCTTCATCCCATCGAGGTCGAGATCTTCCGGTCGTGGCAAGTAGCCGACCGGCGATTCCGCCGCGCCGCCGCGACCTTCACACCGATCAATCATCCACTTCAGCACTCGCATGTTATTGCCGAAGCCAGGCCACAGGTAATTCCCGTCGGCCCCTTTTCGGAACCAGTTCACGTGGAAGATTAGCGGCGGGTTCTTCAGGCGCGGACCGGTCTTCAACCAATGCTTGAAGTATTGGCCCATGTTGTAGCCGCAGAATGGCAGCATAGCCATCGGATCGCGCCGCACCTGCCCTACTGCTCCGGTCGCGGCAGCCGTTGTTTCCGACGCCATGGTGGCCCCGGCGTAAACACCGTGGTCCCAATCGTACGACTGGAAGACCAGCGGCATTGTATCACTCCGCCGACCACCGAAAATGATCGCGCTAATCGGCACACCCTCGCCTTTCTCGACATTCGGGTCCAGCACGGGATTGTTACGCATCGGCACAGCGAAGCGGCTATTCGGATGAGCCGCTTTTTCCTTTGACTCTGCGGTCCAGTCGTTCCCCTTCCAGTCAATCGCATGCGCAGGCGGTGCGCCGTCCTTTCCCTCCCACCAAACATCGCCGTCATCCGTCTCTGCCACGTTCGTGTAGAGGGTGTCGCGTTGGATCGACTTCATCGCGTTGGGATTTGATTTGTGACTCGTCCCCGGCACCACGCCGAAGTAACCGTTCTCCGGATTAACCGCATACAACCGGCCATCGGCACCGATCTGCATCCATGCGATGTCATCGCCTATGGTGGTCACCTTCCACCCGCTAAAATGCGGCGGCGGGATGAGCATCGCGAAGTTTGTTTTACCGCACGCGCTGGGAAACGCGGCGGCGACGTAATGCTTCCGGCCTTCCGGTGATTCGACACCTAAAATCAGCATGTGCTCGGCGAGCCAACCCTGCTGCCGCGCGAGGTACGACCCAATGCGAAGCGCGAGGCATTTCTTGCTTAGCAACACGTTGCCGCCGTAGCCGGAGCCCACGGAGATGATGGCATTGTCCTGCGGAAAGTGGCAGATCAGACGGCGCTCCGGATTGACGTCCAGGAGCGAGTGCACGCCGCGATTCCATTCGCCGCTCTCGCTCGATTCCAGACGCTTCACAGCGACATCTCCCATGCGCGTCATGATGCGCATGCTGAGCACCACGTAGATCGAATCGGTGATCTCAAAGCCGACCTTCGCGAGCGGTGAATCCGGCGGTCCCATAATGTAAGGAATGACGAACATCGTGCGGCCGCGCATCGCGCCTTTCAGCATGCTGTTAAGCTTGGTGTATGTCTCGCGGGGCTCGGCCCAGTTGTTCGTCGGCCCGGCGTCTTCCTTCGTGGGTGTGCAGATGAACGTGAACTGCTCCACACGCGCGACATCGTTCGGGTTCGACCGATGCAGGTATGATCCAGGGAGCTTCTCCTGGTTCAGCTTCTTAACCGTGCCCTGCTGCTGCGCCTGCTCGAGCAGATACGTGTTCTCTTCAGCGGAATCGTCACACCAAAATATATTTTCCGGCTCCGTTAGGCGGGCGACTTCCTGGACCCAGTCGAGCACCGCCTGGTGCGTCGGTTTATTGGTCCCAATCCCGGCTGGCGGTGTGATGGCAGGGGCGAGTTGATCCATGGTTTGAGGTTCGGACTGAATGCGGCGCCGCGGAAGCGAAGGATAGTTTTGGCTGCGCGCGCGACTTCTCCAAGCGAAAATTCGACAAGAACAGCGTACGTGAGCGCCTGTCGAAGAGGCGCGCTACGGATGCGAGTCGCCGACGAACTGCGCTTGCACGCGCGAAGTGCGCACCGTTTATTACGCCATGTTCGGAGCGACCAGCACCGACGACTACAAACCCGTCGCATACGTCGGGCGATATCCGATCGACATAACGACGCTGCTCGTCGCGACGCATGCGTGCACGATGATCCTCGGCAGCCTGCTGATTGCCACAAAACAGGGAGCGCTGGTCCAGGCTCTCCTCTTTGACAGCGCCCAAGTGCTTCATGCAGGCCAGATTTGGCGGATCTTCACGTATGCTTTTGTGCACCCGCCATCAATTTGGTTCGTCCTGCATCTCGTCATGCTCTTCTTCTTCGGGCGTGAGGTAGAACGGTTTATCGGGAACCGCGGCTTCATCTTCCTCTACGCCACACTGTGGATTCTCCCGATGCTAGTATTGACGCTCTGGGGAGTCTCTGGACGGATCGTCTATGGCGATTGCGATGCTTTGCACTTCGGTGTCTTCGTCGCTTTTGCCGCAATCTATCCCAGTGTCGAATTGCTCTTTCGAATTCAGGCCAAATGGATGGCGATCGCGTTTGGTGCCGTTTCCTTTCTCCAGCTTCTGGCTGCTAATGCCTGGCCGCAGCTGGGCGTTCTTGTGCTTAGCGTTGCGATTGCATTTTTGTTCGTCCGCGTTCGCGGCATCGGTCCTGAACTCGGATGGTGGACAAATATTCGAGAAAGATTTGAGGCCAAGCCCAAGTTTCAAGTTGTGCAGCGCGGGGCCCCGCACCGTGTCGTAGAGCCGGAAGACGTCCACCTGTCGATTGATCCGCTCCTGGAGAAAATCTCAAGATCCGGCATCAACAGCCTGACGCCGAGCGAGCGTCGTGCGCTCGACCGCGCGCGTAATCAGCTCCTGAAGAAGTCCAAGTGACCGGCGGCGCCGAGTCCGGCGAGCCGCCCCTGCGCATCAGTGTGGTGGTTCCCTCCTGGCGGGACTCCAACAACTTATCGGTTCTGCTTCCGGGTCTCGCGAAGCTCGCGAGCGTCACCGAAACGATTGTGATCGATGCATCCGATGACGCGAGATCGGAGCGGATCGCACAGGAGTGCCGCGCCATGTTCGTAAAATCGGCGGCTCCGAATCGCGGCGCACAGATGAATGCCGGCGCCGCGCTTGCGTGCGGCGATGTGATCGTTTTTCAGCATGCAGACACAGAACTGACCGATGCGCACCTCCGCGCGCTCACCCATGCATTGCGCGATCCGGAAGTCATCGGCGGCGCCTTTCATCGCAAATTCGACGAGCGACATCCCCGCCTGCGCTGGCTTGAGCGGGCCGCCCGTTCCCTGGCGCGGAATGGTGGGACGCTTTACGGGGACCAATCGATCTTCGTCCGGCGTGAAGCTTTCCTGCGCCTGCGCGGGTTCGCGCAGATTCCGTTAATGGAAGACATGGAGTTTTCTCGCCGGCTTCGTGCAGCCGGCAAGACGGTTGTGCTGGATCCAGCGATTCGCTCTTCGGCGCGGCGACACCAACGCGAAGGTGCGTGGAAGACGAGCGTGCAGAATGGCTTGTTCATCCTCCTCTATCATTGCGGTGTGTCGCCGATGACGCTGCACCAATGGTATTACAAGCAGAAACGCAGCGTACCAGAGAACGCTCGTGAGAGAACCGAGCCGGAGCTGTCCTTGTAACCAGGCAGTCACTCCGCAGTCGCTCTTTTACTCGAGCACGAGCGATCCCTTGCGCAGCAGTTCCACTAACTCGTCGGGAGTCGGCGCGCCCAGTAGTGCCTGGCGCATTTCTTCTTCTCTCGTTAGGCGAGCCAAGGCTCCCACGCAGACAAGATAGTCGCTTACCATCCGCTGCGGCACGCCGATCACAAAAATAAGCTGCGCACGCTCCGGAGGTCCGAAGCTGACACCTTGAAGACTGCGGCCAATGCCGAGCACGATCCGCTCGAGCAGATTCGTTCGCGCATGCGGAAACGCGATTCCCTGCGACATCATCGTCGTCTGCACTTCTTCGCGAGCGATGACTTCGCGGAGGAAGGCTTCGGCTTGCGCGAGCTGCATCGCGTCAATGATCTCCCGAAACGCCGCATCGCGCGTTGCCGCTGCAAGTTCCAGCACGACGTGTTGCGCATCGAGAACGTCAGCAAGGACGATAGCCATCTGTTATTCGCCGAGGATTTGGTGGATTATCCCGGCGAAGGACGTTATCCACTTAACCACTCAGCTGTGGCAAACCAAAACACTCCTGCGGGAACGAGCAACGAGACTACGATCTCGATGCAGCACAGCGTCTACGACCCCGGCTACGTCAATGCGATGTCGCATTTTTACCGGGGTGAACTCGGGCGGATCATGATCTGGCGGCAGCGCCTCGATATCACCACGAACTGGGCGATCACCAGTAGCACGGCGATTATCACCATCGCGTTCTCGAATCGCGAAGTGCCGCACATCATCTTCTTTTTCAACCTCGCGATCGTCTGGGGCATGCTCTGGATCGAGGCGCGGCGGTATCGATTTTACGATGCGTTCCGTGCCCGAGTGCGGATGCTCGAAGCGCACTTTCTCGTTCCGATGGTGCTTGAAAATCGAGAGATGCTGCAGGGTGAATGGAAGAAGCTCGTGTGCGAAGACCTAATTCTTCCGCGATTCAAAATCAGCCGGCTGGAGGCAGTCGGCCGTCGCCTGAAACGGAATTATACCTTTATCTTCGTCCTTATCATGGTCGCGTGGGTGACCAAGATCTTCCTGCATGCTACCGCTCCGGTGGCGGGAATCGGTGGTTTCTATCGGGCGCTTAGCATCGGCCACATTCCATCATGGCTGGTAGCGTTTATCTTCGGCGCGACCATGGCGCTGGTGATCGGCATCACGATTTACGTCGGACAGAAGACTTCCGGCGAAATCTCGGAATTCGGGGCGCATCGATCGCTCTGGCGGCTGTGAGCGAAGCGTTCGACCGGCTGCGGGAGCTCGTAGCGCAGCTTCGCGCGCCCGGCGGTTGCCCGTGGGATCGCGAGCAGACGAACCAATCGCTCGTGCCGAAGTTGCTCGAAGAAGCTTACGAAGTCGCGTCCGCGGCCACCGCCAAGGATGACGGCAACCTGCGCGAGGAGCTTGGCGACGTTCTGCTTCTGGTTGTGATGCATGCGCAAATAGCAGCGGAGCGCGGCGCCTTCGAGATCGATGAGATGACGAACGAAATAACGGAAAAGCTGATTCGCCGCCACCCGCATGTATTTGCCGGTCGTGCAGCACACGATGCGCCGGAGGTCATAAAGTTGTGGGAGAAGGTAAAACGACGCGAGAAATTCGATCAGAACGCGCATTATCTCAGCGGCGTAGCGAGTGCGCTGCCGGCACTGATGCGAGCACAAAAAATCCAGGAAAAAGCTGCGCAGGTGAATTTCGACTGGCTCGAGATCGCGGATGTTGTGGCGAAGGTGGATGAGGAGCTAGCCGAAACAAAGGCCGCCACGCAGGCTCGCGATGCAGATCACGTTGCGGAAGAGATCGGCGATCTGCTGTTCGCCGTCGTCAACCTCGCACGGAAGCACAAGCTCGATGCAGAAACGCTGCTGCAATCGGCGACAGATAAATTCGTGCGGCGCTTCGCCGGGGTCGAGGATGAAGTGCGCGCGCAAGGCAAGCAGCTTGGTGATGTCGGGCTCGAGGAACTCGATGCTATCTGGAATGCGCAGAAACCGGGTGGCCGCAGCTGAGGGGCGACCCTTGAAAGACACGGGATCAAGCCGGCGCCGCCGTGCCCATTGCGGACTCTTTCATCAACACCGCTATCGCTTCGTGTAGATCGCTGCCGAAAGTTACAAATCCTTCCGCGTGGCCTCCCATTACGAACAGCTTTCGAGCAGGCACATCTGTTTCTCGAAATAAACGCTGCACGTCCTTCGCCATAGCCGGTGTTCCGTATTCCGCATCTACTGATGTCGTCGGCGCAGTACGGCTAGCCTGTCTCCAGAAGGCGGCGCTATGACCATGGATCACCGCTCCGATGGCCGCGTCTGCTTCATAGAGCGCGGCGTGCGTAAGCGACTCGGCGGAGGCCACGACAAGCCCTTCTGACCGGACCCAATTTTGCGTGAAGTCGTACGCCGTCACATGGGCGCAATCGTCCAGGCTAAGCTCGGCGAGAGCTCCGCTTCCCGAGCCACTGATGTAAAATTGCCGCGTTTGCCCGTCGCGCACACTGATATTGCCGAACCCGATCCCGCTCTCGTCCACACCCAACATGCGCAGCTGCGACAGCATGCGCCGGCAGGCGTTCAGATCATCGAGCTGCGCGAACGGCTCCAACGGGCGCGCCGCGTGCTCGCAGCGGAACTTGATGGATCCGCTCTCACTCACGGCGCGTGCTCAGGGAAGAGAGCGAGGATGCTCGGTTCATTCGCAGCGCAGATTCCTCGCTCCGTTATCAACCCTGAAACCAGCCGGCGCGGCGTCACATCGAATCCGTAGTTCGCAGCCGGGCTGCTCTCGGGCGCCACGCGTACTCCCACGTGTCGCCCAGCAGCCCATCCATCGGCATGCTTTACTTCATCCGAGCCGCGCTCCTCGATCGGAATCTCACGCAGGCCGTCCCGCATCTGCCAATCGAACGAAGACGACGGCAGGGCGACATAGAACGGCACGTCATTGTCCTTCGCGGCGAGGGCCTTCAGGTACGTTCCGATCTTGTTTGCAACGTCGCCGGTATAGGTAGTCCGATCGCTGCCGACGATAACCAGATCCACTTCGCCGCGCTGCATCAAGTGCCCGCCTGTGTTATCCGCGTTAACGGTGTGAGGCACGCCGTGCTCGTTCAATTCCCATGCGGTGAGTTTCGAACCCTGACCACGCGGGCGTGTCTCATCGACCCATACGTGAATGGGAACGCCGCTATCGTGGGCGGCGTAAATAGGCGACGTCGCCGAGCCCGTAATCGACAAACGCCAGCCACCCTGCGTTGCAATGAGTAAGCACATTCACGCAGTCGCGTCCCGTTTTTCGGGCGATCTTCTGGATCAACTCCAATCCATGCCGCCCGATGGACCGGCAATGCTCCGCATCTTCATCGGCGATCGCCTGCGCGGTCTCGAGCGCTTTCGCGATTTTCTCCTCGTTACTCGCCGCAATCCGCATGCAGGCGAGCTGTCGATCGACTGCCCAGGCAAGATTTACGGCAGTCGGGCGTGTCGCTTTTAGCCGGGCGGCCAATAGGTCAACTTCCTCGTCGAATGTGGCGCTCGTCGCTGCTGCGTGCGCAGCCAGATACATTCCGAATCCGGCCGCTGCCCCGATCAACCCCGCACCGCGCACGTGCATCTCGGTAATCGTCGTGGCGATCTGCTCGACAGTCGCTACATCTTCAACAGCGAACTGATGTGGCAGAAAGCGTTGGTCGATCAGCTGCACAACACCTGTATCTTCAGGATGGAGCCAGATGGTGCGGTAGTGCTTGCCCGCGACGTTCATCTTCCGACCCGACGTTCCGACCTGTCGATCACCCGTTAGTCGCCCAAACGGCCGTTTACAAAACCGGCGATTCGGACATATTGCCGATCCCGATGGCGATTCTGCTGAACATCCTCTTGGTCATTTACATTCTCGTGAGTTTGCTGATGATACTCGTCATCCTGATGCAACGT
>JACDHZ010000180.1 GCA_013820755.1 Chthoniobacterales bacterium | reverse complement strand
AGACCAGACGCACTTCCGTCCGAATGCGCGGATCTTCGAAAAAGATCGGATTCGAAACCGGTGAGATCGCGAACTCCCGCCAATCCGGCGCCGGCGCCTGCTCGATTGGAATCGATTTCGCGTCTCCTGCTTCGAGACCCTGCGCGAGCGGTCCCGCGAGCAGGGCGATCATCAAAGAAACAAACTTCTTCAACGGTTGTGCTTTCATAAGTGAATCCGGATTCCCCCGGACGAACTCCCTGCGAGCGGATCGGTGGTGCATGACGACATCGTGCTTCGGCGCTCCTCACCACGCAATCATGAATTTGTTCATTTGGGATTCGTTCCTTTGGTCAGTAGACGTCCCACTTGTCGTTTTAGCTTCTCGGTGTATTCGCCCGCGGATTGACGAAGTCTGCTGCCCATGCACCATCCCGTCATGAGCGATAACGATCAGCCCGACCCAGAAGAGGAAACTGGAGCCCCACACACCGACGCGCCGCAGGACAAATCCGACGCGGACGTGGAACAGGAAAAGAAGGCGCAGGAGAACGCGCCCCCGCCTCCCTTAGACGAGATTATACGGGAGGCGCCGCCGCCTCGTTCAACCGGCGAATAAAACGCCGCTTCCCCCGGTATGCGGGATCAATCGACGCTTCGTCTTTAATTGCTGACACAAGGTGCTGGGTATGCCGCCAAGTTGTACCTTCTGTTTAGAGGAGGAATTCATCGACTTCCCCCCCGCTCCTGCGATACTGCACGAACCATGAGCAAGCGTGTCGTCATCGCGTTGATCGTCGTCACCGCGTTGATTGGTGCCGGGATCGCGTTCGATCGGCAACGCGCGAAGGAGCGGCAAGGAGCCAGTCTCGCGAGCGCGGCAAAACAGAAAGTGCCGCCGCTCCCGCAGCGGGGAGCTCTGCTCTTAGCGGCAGACGAAATGGAACTCAGGGGCGACGCAATGTGCGGCTTTTGTTATTGGCGGGAAGGCGGCAGCACGTGCAACACCGTTCTCCAAATGTCGCAGGAGCCGGGGATCGTCTTTCTCTTGCCCAACGAGAAGCGAACCGAGATGGAACAATTAACCGGCGTTTGCGCGGGCGGTAATTACTCCATCACGGCGCGCGGCACCGTCACGCAGTACGGCGGGCACAATTACATGCTCGTGAAAAACTTCGAAGCGGTGGAGACGAAGTAGTCAGGCAGGACTTCCCGCTTCGCTCGGTTCGACCTTCCGCCACAGTGGCGTCGACTGCGCCGCCGGCTCATTGAGCTCATCGAGTCCGCCAATCGTTTCCAGCATCTCGTAGATGCGTTTCGCTTCCTCTTCGTCTATCCGCGCGAGCGCAAACCCGACGTGCACCAGCACATATTCGCCAATCTGCGCTTCCGGGACATACTCGAGACAAATCCGTTTGGTGATTCCGCCAAACTGCACCTTTGCCATGAGCATGTCGTGCTCACGGTGCATCTCGAGAATCTGGCCCGGAATGGCGAGACACATATGCCGGGCGCCTAACGAGACGTTACGATGCGCTACCGAAAGAGGGCGCAGACGATTTCGTCGCGAGCAACTTCCCTTGGCGGGCAATGGCAAGGCCAATAATCGCGGCCAGCGCCACCGCCGCGAAAAGCCCGGTATGATCGGATAACGAGTTTAGCAAATTCTCGACTGTGGTCGGGCCTGGGACTTCAGGCGGCGGCAAATCCATGCTGCAATCTCCGGCGCCACAGGCAAAACCGGCGATGGGAAGTGAAACGAGAGCGACGACGATCGAGGGGAAGATTTTTTTCATAAGAGAAGTCACTCTTGAAACCGGCCAAAAGGTAGGCTGCGGCGGCGCAGCGCGTCAAGGACAGGCTGAGGTTGACGCGCTCAGATCTTCAGCCGCTGGACCATCCTCCGCACTGCACCCACGGCCGCGTGCTCCTGGTTGAGCGCCGGCGCTTCCGCTGCCAAATCCGCGCGCTGAATTTCTTCGTCGTAAGGAATCTCGCCCACTAATTCGAGCCCGTGCTTCTCGGCGTAATCGCGAATCGCGGCAAGGTCTTCGCTGCTCCGATATTTGTTCGCGACCGCGACGACGCGCGGAATTCCCAGTTCGCGCGCCAGCTCACTTGCGCGGCGCGCCGTTTCCAGTGCTTTGAAGTACGGCTCCGTCACCAGCAGCAACATATCGACGTGGCGGTCGGTGCCGCGGCTCAGGTGTTCCAACCCTGCTTCCATATCGACGATCGTGACGACGCCTTCTTCTTTGAGAATTCCGCTCAGGAGATGCCGAACGCGCGCATGACCCCCGCAAGCGCATCCCGCTCCCGCGTGCTCGATCGTGTGCATGCCGAGCAGCGTCACCCGATCTGACACACGCGTCCCGAAATCCTCCGCCACTCGGCGCGGCGGCATCGCGAGCTGCATCGTTGCCTTGCCATCGGCCCCGGTGACTTCCTTTAGAATAGAAGAGGGCATTGCCTTGCTCTGCTTCACACTTTCCGGCGGAAGCCCGAGCGTGACGCCGAAATTCGGATTGCTGTCGGCATCGATCGCCCAAACGTCCTGACCGCGCTCCGCCAGCAATCGCGTCAGAATTCCCGCGATGGTTGTTTTTCCGCTTCCGCCCTTTCCTGCAATGGCAATTTTCATCTCCAAATATCGTAGCGCGAAATTGCTGCGCGCACGAATCAATCATGCGGCTAGTGCAAGAACGTTGCTCACACTAGCCTCGGATCCGTCCCTCGCACTGCTCAACCTTTCGGCCCACAGCTGCTGAGCGTCGCAGAAGTCTCAGGTTTGGCGCGGCTGATTCGCCCGGCAATTGCGAATCCAGCGCGCTGCCTGCGGTTCCTCAATTCTAATGAAGACAAGCCTTGAGAAAACTTCGCTCGCTGCCGTAATCGGCCTGCTCGCCGGCATCGTCGCGACCGGACCGATGACGGTGGCAATGATTTTGTGGCACCGACGACTTCCTCGATCCGAGCGCTACCCGCTGCCGCCGCGCGAGATCACGATGAAGCTCGCTCGCGAGGTGGGCGTCTCCCACAAGGTGTGAGTTGCTCGGATTCGCAGGTTCCGCCCGAAATAATCTTTGATCAGGGAATCGGCGATCTATTTGTGCTGCGCGTCGCCGGCAATGTTGATCAACGACGAAAGCCTGGGCAGCATTGAATATGCAGTCGATCATCTGGCGGTGCGTCTCACCGTCGCGCTCTGGCACCAGAGCTGGGACGCGGTGAAAGCGGCGAAGGAAATGCTCGCCGCCAAAGCGGAAGCGCCGGGGGCATATTCAGTCGTTGGTAAAGGCGATCCGGCCGGCGGTCGAAGCGACAACCGATGGCGATCTTGACGCGACTATTGAAGCGAATGTGAAAAATGTCGTGCAAGCGCTGCGTTCATCCACGCCCGTTCTCAAGCCGAAAGTGGATTCGGGCGAAGTACACGTAATCGCCGATAATTACAGTCTTGAGACTGGCGCCGTCACTTTTCTCGAGGACAAGTAAGCGTAGGTAGGATGACACAGAACGACGGCTGAGCAGAAAAAGGGTTGTCCTGACTATCTTTCTATCGGGCGTCGGCCGGGGCGTTTTGCAGTTTCGCCAAATGCACCGCGTAAGCGGCAATAATGGCGCCCACGAATGCGCCGGCAATCACGTCGCCGACGAAGTGGTAATCCATCAAGACAAGGCTCATGAGCATCGGTATGGAAATGACTGCGCCGATGTGCCGGCTGCGGGGCGTGGTCAACCACCAAACCGTGACGAAGCTCAAGATCCGGGTTGCGTGACCGGAAGGGAAGCTGCCGACCTCATCGTCGTCTTGAAACGGATGGAAGCCGTAGGTCCCGTTGCCGATCAGTGAAGGGTTACCGTGGAACCAGGTCTCTGGCCAGTAGCGGCCACAGATATCTCCCAAGCAGACGCGAAATTGATCGGTAACGATTAGGCTGACGCACGCGACGAGCAATACTTTTCGCCAATGTGCCAGCGGTCCCCGCGCACGTCGTATCGCGATCACAGTCAGGATGAGCGGCGACCAAGTCTGAACTTGCGGCGGCGGGTAAGTGAGCCATCGAAATATTCTTACTTCGTTTAAATGATGACGATAAGCAAAGAAGGCTACGGGGCGATCAATCCAGAGGTAACAGACCAACACCGCGGCCAGGCATACAAGTAGGCCGGTTAAGCTGCGGCGGAGCAATTTTCCGTATTTATTCATTGCGGCAGCTTGCTCTTACAACGATTGGCTCACGGACGAAAGCCTCTAGGTCAGCGCCAATCTTTGTAAATTGATATCAAGCAGCTATAACCGACAGGCTGAGCAAGTGGTGAAGGATTTGCTCGCCACAACGTTCGCAATCGGCATTAGCTGCAGGCGCACATCATCCAAGATGAGAGCCACGCTAGCCGCCGCCATATTCTTCGCTGGTGTTTGCATCGCTTGCGCACAGGGAGGCGATACCCCAAAATCCGGCAGTGCTGAACGCACAGCAATCATGGATGTGGTCCGCCCGGCCTGCGAACGAGATGTAGGGCAGAAGGTGATCTTTCGCGTTCAGCATTTGCGCCTTATCAGAGCGCGGGTGGTACCGCTGCGACCGGATGGCTCTGAGATCAACTATTCGAAAACGAAATATCGCGAAGCGAATGCCGAAGGCGCTTTCGACGGTGAGGGCGAAGCCCTTTTGCGGCGACAAGGCAAAGGCTGGAAACTGCTCGAGTGGCGCTTCGGCGCTTCCGATACCGAAGTCCCGATCTGGTTTGAGAAATATGGCGCACCTTCGGCGTTGGCAGATTGAGAGTTGGATTCGTTATGCGGCGGTCGTCTGGCTATGTGGCATCTCTCTCTTGGCCGCGACGCCGCAGCCGCCGGACTTAGATTCGTTAGGAAAGGAACTCGTCGCCGCCGTGCAGCAAGGCGACGTGCGTCTTATGAGCATCCGATCGAGCATGGCGCTGCTTGGCGCATTTCTTTTCTTAACAACGCGCCTGGCTGCGCACGATCTGCCACTTAGCTACGTAGATCTCCGGATAAACAGCGATGGAATTGAGGCGACGATTGAAGCTTCTGCAAAGAACTTCGCGCGTGAGCTGCCAAGTGTCGGGGAAACCGCCCTCCTGGATCGCTCCGGAGTTGACCTTGAGAAGGCTCATCTCCTCGTGCACATCGCGTCCGCTCTGATGATCGCGTCCGACGGCGAGAGATTGGAGCCGCAGCTTCGCGGCGTCGAACCGCTGCCCGGGAAAAGGGATCTCAGGGTTCAAATCAGGTTCCCCCTGAACCGCGTTGGCAACACGATCAACGTGCACTGTGAACTCTTCGCGACCGATCCGCGTCATAAAACTTTCCTTAACATCTATCAAGGCGACACCTTGAAGTATCAGGGACAGAGACACGGCGGACATTGATTACGTTGCGGGCGACCGGCAGAGCATCATCACAGTCGCGCGACAATTCCTCTGGGAGGGAATTCATCACATCTTCATCGGTCCCGATCACATTTTGTTCGTGGTCGGTTTGCTCCTCCTCGGAACCACGCTCCGACAGCTCCTCAAGATCGTAACGGCATTCACGATTGCACACAGCATCACGCTGGTGCTCGCGACGCTGAATATCCTG
>JACDHZ010000052.1 GCA_013820755.1 Chthoniobacterales bacterium | reverse complement strand
CCACCAAAATGAAAATCAAACAAACGCCAGCTCGGGGTAATCGCCTCGTGCCGATAGTTGCCGCTGCCCTGGCAGCCTTACCCCTGCTTTCCTCGACGAGCAAAGCATCTGATCACATCGATTCGCCGACCACCGCGCAGGATCGCGGCTCTGATATCGCGGACCTCTACGCGTTTGTCGATCCGAACGATAACTCACAGGTTGTTCTGATCGCGAGCACCCAGGGGTTCATCGTTTCCGGCGAGCACTTCGGGATGGTCATTTTCGATCACAACATCCGTTATCGCTTTGCAATCGAAAATACAGGGGACGCAATGGCCGATCTGTTTCTCGACGTCGATTATTCGCCAGGCTTAGGTCGTCTGACGACACAGACAGCCAGAGTCACTCTTAAGGACGCGCAAGGAAACCGGCGGTTGATCTTCACCGCGCCCACGACGCTTTCCACACAGAGACCGCAACCTGCCCCGGCTCCGGAGCCGGTGGTAACGACTGATCCAGTGAGTGGTGCGCGATTCTTCGGCGGTAACGCTGATGACCCGTTTTTCCTCGATGATACAGGGGCGAACCGGTTAGTGGCCTCGTCATTTGCACATCCGGGCAATCCGGACAAGTCGCTCCTCGGATTCCGTCGGGGGCGCGATACCTACGCGGGGTTCAACACCATGATCACAGCAGTGCGCCTCCCGGCGGCATTACTGCGCGGCAGAGATTCGCAGATGATCGGAGTCAATTTCGTGACGCAACGGCGCATGAACCAGGTGATTGCAGACGGCGCAGTCACCGGCCGGGGCGCCTATGTGAACGTTGATCGGCAGGGCAACCCCGGCGTGACCAACTTCCTCATCCCTCCGCCGCTAAAAAACCAGTACAACGGCGCCAAGACCGCTGATGACGCAGCAGGGCGATTCGCTGCTGATCTCACGGAGGATCTCCAAAACTTCGGCACCGATGCGGCACACATCAATGCAATTCTTGATGTGATTCAGCGAAATGGGGACATTCTGCGCCTTGACCTCACTGTTCCGAATTCCGGCCCACAAGGCGGCACCAATCCGGGAGGTGGCTTTGGCAACTTCGGCGGCCGTCGCCTCGTCGACGACGTTGTCGACGCGACCTTTACGCTCTTCAACAACGGCAATCTGTTGACAGACTTCGTGGACGCGAATGAAAAACGTTTCCGCGACCAGTTTCCCTTCGTCGCCGATCCGACCCAGCCATTCCCGCCGGGAGATGAGGTGGACGATCACACGCGTCAATAATTGGGTAGTTGGAATCCGCGTCGGCAGCCAATACCTGCCGGCGCGGATTTTTGTACAAACGTGCCGTCAAACTGCTCTTACTTATCTCACGCACGCGACGCACAATAAACACAGGGACTTCGCGGTCCCCTTTAAGGTGTGCACCACATCTTCATCGGTCTTGACCATGCCCTCTTCATCATCGGACTGCTCCTTCTCGGTGGCACCCTCACGCAGCTGCTGAAAATCGTGTCCGCGTTTACGATCGCGCACAGTATCACCCCGGTGTTGGCGACACTGAACGTCCTCAATCCACCCGCGCGCGTCATCGAGCCGGCGATCGCGCTCGGCATTGTTTTCGTCGGCGTGCATAGCCTGTTTGCTTCGCGGCAAAAGCGCGACCTGCGCCTTATCTTCGCTTTCTCCTTTCGGCTTTATCCACGGGTTCGGGCGCTCGGCTGGTCGCTCTTTTCTTTCAACCTGGGTGTTGAAGTGGGCCAGGCCTGCATTGTCTTAACGATGGCGCCGCTACCTGCCCTGGCTCACCAGCGAAATGCGCTTCTCGGCCGCCGGATCGTTACCGCAAGTTCCGTCTGCGTGGTCCTGGCGGGAGCATTTTGGTTCATCCACCGTGTAGTGTGATGGAAAGTTATAGGTTGGTTCCGCGCCTTCGAGGTGTGAGATCGCCTTGAGGACCGCACCCCGCCTCCTGTTACAACGGTCATCGGTCCGCCAGCGTTTCGGCGATCTCCTCTTCTGAATCTGCGCACGGGCTGGAATAGATAAACGGGCTGTTGCTCTCAATGGTATGAACAACCCGACAGCAGTTACCCATTTAGCAGACCGCGGTGCGCTCCGCGTGGGCTGGATCGCTTCCATGATCCTGCTCGCACCGCTCGCCGGGCGCGTGCATGCCTCCGATCACATTGATTCGCCTTCCATCACCCAGGATCGCGGGTCCGATCTCACAGACACCTACGCGTTCCTCGATCCGAACGACAACTCTCAGGTAGTCCTCATCATGAGCACACAAGGCTTTGTCGTCTCGGGCGAGCATTTCGGGATGGCGATTTTCGATCACAACCTGCGTTACCGCTTTGAAATCGAGAACACTGGTGACGCAAAGCCGGACGCCTTCGTCGATGTGGTGTATTCGAAGGGGCTGGGTCGGGAAAAAACGCAAACCGCAACAATCACTTTGCCCGGCGGCAAGAGCTTCACCGCGGCTACCACCATGGCTACGCAAGAGTACAAGGCGCCGGAGATGGTAATAAGCACAGACAAGGACACCGGCGCGAAGTTCTTCGCCGGCGTAGCCGATGATCCATTCTTCCTCGACGATACAGGTGCGAATCGCTTGATCGGCTCAGCTATCAAAAATCCGGGACATCCCGAAACCTCCTACTTAGGTGAACGCGGCGGTCGCGACACTTACGCGGGGTTCAACACGCTTATCACGGCAGTCAGTGTCCCCGCCGAATTGCTCAAGGGCGCTTCGGACGTGATCGGCGTCAACGCCGTAACACAGCGCCACGCCACGCAAACACTCGGCGATAAAGGTGTGCTGACCGGCGAAGGCGATTGGGTGACAGTGGATCGCGACGGAGGTCCGCTGGTGAACAACGGACTTATCCCGCCGCCGCGGAAAGACGAGTATAACGCAGCCTCTACTGAAGACGACGCGGCTGGGGTATTCAAAGACGATATCGTCAAGTCGCTGAAAGCCATGAATACCGACGAGGAGCACATGGCGAAGCTGGCAAAAATGGCGGTCGATAACGGCGACATTCTACGTCTCGACCTGACCGTACCTAACAAGGGTTCCGGCGGCGGGAGCAACAAAGATGGTGGCTTCGGCAAAATGGGCGGGCGGCGTTTGCAGGACGACGTGGTGGACATGGTGTTCACGATGATCGCTAACGGCAAAACGCTGAGCGATAAAGTGGACGCGAACGAAAAGCCATTTCAGGACCAGTTTCCCTTCGTAGCCAACGCGACGCAGCCGTTCCAGTCCGGCGAGAAGGACGACCACACGCGGCAATAATTGGATGGGGCCTCCGCGTCGATGGCTGATGCCATTGGCGCGGAGTGCTTTCCCGAGGCGTTGCTGCATGCGTTTGCTGACGCTGCCAGAGCCGATTCTATTTTGTGAATCCCGTCGCAGCGGCTGAGACGCGCGCTCCAGTCGCGAAGCCGATCCCGAAACTCAGAGTGGCGCTCGCGCTGAGCGCGATGGTGCTCGGTAGCTTGCTTTCGGTCGCCACGCGATCGGGGACGATCACGACTCCGGTATCGGGCGACGCGCGATCTTCCGCTGCCGCCGTTACCGCGCCCGCAGCCCGACTTTCGGATGAAGGTGCCACGCAATCCGCTATCCGCTTTTACCTCGCGCGGGTGCAGCGCGATCCCGAGGACACGCGCTCTCAGAACGCCTTAGCTGAACTTTACCTGCAGGAGGTGCGGGAGAGTGGAAACGAAGATTATCTCCCGCTCGCGTTTGGAGCAGCCCGTGCCTCGCTGGCCGCGGTTGGCCCGGAAAGAAACGTCGGTGGTCTTACGGCTCTCGCGCATTGCGAGTTTTCCAATCATGACTTTGCTGCGGCGCGGGATCACGCCATCGATTTGATCGCGATCAATCCGGGCAAAAGCGAGCCGTATGCGATCCTCGGCGATGCGCAGCTCGAGCTAGGTGATTACAACGCGGCGGCGCAAGCGTTCGCGGAGATGCAGCGCCTGAGTCCAGAAAATTCCGGAACGGAAACACGGCTGGCGCGCGCCGCATTCTTGCATGGCAAAACAGAGGAAGCGACTGCGCATCTTTCCGGTGCGCTCTCGCTCCTCTCGAGCCAGCCCGAGCCGCCGGCTCAAGCTCTGGCCTGGTGCCGGTGGCAGCTAGGTGAGACAGCTTTTTCGACCGGAGATTATCCGACCGCGGAACGCTTTTATCGCGACGCGTTAACCGCCGCTCCCGATTACTTTCGCGCTTTGGCGGGGCTCGGCCGGATCAGCGCCGCGCGTGGTGATCTGGCCGGCGCGATCACCTTCTACGAACAAGCAGTGCGGATCGCCCCCGCCACTGATTTCATGGCTGCGCTTGGCGATCTCTACTCCTTGGCGGGACGGACCGCGGATGCTGCGGTTCGTTACGAGTTAGTCGAGCAGCTCGGGGAACATTCGCGCAAAGTTCATAACTCAACGTTCAATCGCAATCTCGCCATCTTCTATGCGGACCACGACTTGAAACCAGAAGAGGCCTACACGCTGGCGCAGGGCGAGTACTCGGCTGGGAGACACGATGTTTATGGTGCAGACGCGCTTGCATGGACTGCGCTCAAATCCGGGCGAATCGCGGAGGCTCAGACAGTTATGAAAGAAGCGCTTCGGCTGGGTACGCTCGACGCGCGACTCTTTTACCACGCCGGAATGATCGCGCGCGCCGCGGGAGAAAAACCTGAGGCAATTGGTTATCTAAAACGCACGCTCGCGCAGAACCCGCACTTCGATCCGCTCCAAAGTAAAATTGCGCGCAAAGTATTAGAGGACTTAACGCGATGAAACGCCCTAGAGAGCGCCTGAAAGGTAGCGCAAGCTTCAACGTCAGGGCGACTTGGCGCGCGCGTATCTTCCCACGCAGCGTACGATTTGTTAGACGCCCTCTACGCTGCATCACTCTCGCGGGCTTTGCCTCGATGTTTCTCGCCTGCGCTGCGGCTGGGCACGACTTGCCTTTGTGCTATGTCGATCTGCAAATCAATCGCAACGGAGTGCAAGCGACAGTAGAGGCTTCTGCCAGGAACTTCGCTCGCGAGCTTCCTAACGTTACGGAAGAGAACTTACTCGATGGGTCAACTCTGGCGCGCGACAGCAACAAGCTACTAACGCTGCTCACCGACCATCTCCTAGTCACCGCAGATGGTGAGCCACTTCGCTTGCAGCTACTAGCAACCGAGCCACTCGCGGCGCGGCGAGACGTGAGGTTGCGGCTTCAACTCGTCGGCAAGCAACCTGCCGCTGCTGTGCAGGTAAGCTGCGACCTATTCTCGTCCGATGGCCGGCACCGGACATTTCTGAATATTTATCAGAGCGAGAAGCTGCGGTATCAGGGAATCTTCGATAAGGACACAACGCGAATCGATTTCACGTTCGGAAGTCATCAAGGAGCTTTCGCGATCGTTCGTCAGTTCGTCTGGGAAGGCATCCATCACATTTTCATTGGACCGGATCACATTCTGTTTATCGTCGGCCTGCTCCTCCTCGGCGGCACGCTCGGCCAACTCCTCAAGATCGTGACCGCGTTTACGATTGCCCATAGCGTTACGCTCGTGCTCGCGACGCTAAACATTCTAAGCCCGCCCCCACGCGTGATCGAACCTGCGATCGCGTTGAGCATCATTTTCGTGGGCGCGCACGCTCTCATTCTGGGCCGGGAAAAGCGCGACTGGCGGTTGCTCTTCGCCTTCTGTTTCGGGTTCGTGCACGGCTTCGGATTTGCCAACGTCCTTCGCGAAATGGAGCTGCCTCGCGCGGCGCTCGGCTGGTCGTTGTTTTCTTTCAACGTCGGCGTGGAAATCGGCCAGGCCTGCATCGTGCTGGCGGTCGCGCCGTTGCTCGCTGTGCTCTACCGCCGAAGCGCGCCGCTGGCCGGTCGAGTGGTAGCAGCCAGTTCGTTCGGGGTCGTGTTCGCAGGGTCTTTCTGGTTCGTGCAACGACTGTTCCCGTGAACCAATTCATCAGTTGCGGCATTGCTCTGGCAGGGGCAGATTGGTAGCCAACAATCACCGTCCTGGCTGCTAAAGCGGATGGTAGGAGAATCAGATGGGTTTTTCGGTTTCCAAGCAGATCGGCGAGCGTAGTTGCCCCAACGGGTTCGACGATTTCGTGGAACAGAATTTCGCTAGCGCCTACCGCTTTGCGTTCTGTTTGGCTTTGGCGCACGACCGCGCGACTCGGATCGTAGAAGCCACCTTTGGTGAGGCGAAAGCGTTGCAGGAAAGCGAAGCAAAGGTGGACAAGGTTTGGGTGCTGGAAGCGCTGCATCGGAAATGGCGCGCGTGTCATCCCGCAAAATATGATACGAATGGGAGCGAAGATTACGCCGTCGCGGGAGAGCGTTCCATCCGAATCGAAGACGTAGCGCACATGGATTGCGACCGCGTTCTAAAAATCCTTCACCGCATGAGTCCCGCGCATCGCCTCGTTCTCAGCTTGTTTTATTTTGAGCAGCTCAGCCATGAGGAGATCGCGCGCATCCTGGAGCTGCGGCCCGAGACCGTGTTTTCTCGCCTCGCGCAGGCCAAAGTTTTGTTACGTCAAACGCTGGAACGCTCGCGCGGGGATGCTTCACTTCACAGCGTGGGTCCGGAACACAGCGCTGAAGGCAGTGGATAAGGCCGAGATCAAAAGGCTCCTGCAATCGTTTCGAGAAGGAACGGAAGATACGAACGATCCGGTTTTCAGTGAGGCACTGGCACGTCTCGCGAGCGATCCGGAACTGGCCGCGTGGTTCCGCGCAGAACAAGAGTTCGACGCTGTCATGGTGGAGACATTTCGCTCGGTCCCGGTGGTTTCATCGGTCAAAGAAAGAATTCTGCAAGGCTCCTGAGCAGCGGGTGACTGCTGAAAACGCCCGCGGACACTGGACGCGGCGTAGCAGGCCCGGAACGCGGGAATAACCGCAGGCATCTCTGCTCTCAATTCCGATGAAACGAATCCTGCTGCTCCTCGCCTGTTTCACGCTTTTGGGGATTGCACCAAGCACGCAAGCGCAAACGCCGCCAACCAGTCCACAGCGCGCCATTTTTGCTGGCGGCTGTTTCTGGTGCATGCAGCCGCCGTTTGATCATGCCGCAGGGGTAATCTCTACGCTTGTAGGCTATGCCGGCGGCACTCAGGAAAATCCCACCTACAAACAAGTCTCAGCCGGGGAAACCAGTCATCGGGAATCGATCGAGGTCACTTACGATCCCCCGAAGATCTCCTATGAAAAGCTGCTCGAAATTTTCTGGCACAACATTAATCCCATCCAAACAGACGGGCAGTTCCACGACATTGGAGATCAATATACGACGGCGATTTTCTACACGACGGACGAGCAGAAAACCGCCGCTGAACTATCGAAACAACAACTTGGCAGCTCGGGAAAATTCAAGAAGCCGATCGCAACAGCAATCCTGCCAGCGGGGAAGTTCTGGCCCGCGGAAGAATACCACCAGAAGTACTACATCAAGAACCCGCAAGCATACGGGATGTATCGCTTCGGTTCGGGTCGCGGCAGCTACTTGAAAGGGACTTGGGGCGAAACGCATTGAGCGGTGAGGCGAACGCCGTTGGAGCGACGCACTTCGGAGACAGGTGACGAATAGTTCGGCGTCAGCGTCGGCCAGCTACTCCTTGGCTTTGGCGTAGAGATGATTCAGAAAATCGGACGCGGCCGTAATGCAAAAAATCACGCTGAGCACACGCGTCGTACGCGGAGCGCGCTGGTAGCCGAAGACCAGCGCTGAAGCGATCCACGGCGCGATGCAATATGGGCACGTGATGAGATCGCCCACGGCTTCCTGAATTCCTTCGCCGCGCGCTTCTTCTTCCACTTCGCCGGCCCCGGCCGATTTCTTGAACTTCACGAATGGCGCGCGAAAAGGACTCGTGACGAGGTCCTTGGTTGCGATGCGACTAAGCTTGTGCGTGGCAATGCCGAGCAGCAGGAGATCGCCCCAGCCGAGCTCGGGCAGGTCTTCCTCTGAGCTCGCGGTAGAGGCCAGGCCGCTCCCCAACGCCAGTGTTAGCAAACCCACCAGGGCCATGTAGCCGCCGAGCGGCTTCTTCTGTTCCGAGTAGCCGGCCAGCAGGCTTTCCGCCTCTTCGGCCACCGAATTATCAACAAGTGATGGTTTGCGCGGACCGGTTTTTCGGATGGTCATAAGGAAACCTCAGGAACTGCTCACGTATTTCTCGAGGAGCGCGCGATCACTCTGGGTCGTCATCAGGTATGTATGTCCCCCGTCGGTCCATGTCGCCGTGGCCCATTCGCCCTCCGCCGCGTACTGAGGATTGTTAGCCCCGCCTGCCTTCGCCACTGCCGCAGCGTCGATGACGAGCAGGTGGACCAGCTTGCCCTCCGCGCGCTCGAAGCAGATTAACGACACATCATGCCCGCGGAACCGCAGAACTCGGCAACCGATCGGTCCCAGCTCTTTGAGCTTCTTCGGGATGTTGAATCGCGCCGGCGCGTCCGCTTTTGCGAGGAAGTCTTGCAGGCGCGAAAGGTCGCTCGATTCCAACTCCAGCTTCGGAGTGACCTTGACGAAACTGACCATCTCGTCGCGATAGTCGGCCATGGAAACTGCCGGCTGAAACGGACCTCGCGATGAGCTGAACATAATGGCAGCCGCCACAATCGAGGCGGCGAGGAGCAGAGCGGCCCCGCTCCAGGTGGTGCGACGGGAGCTTCGCTGCTCCCACGCCGTCAGCCGAGTTTTGAGATCCGACGGGACCGGCGTGCTCACCAGCTTCAACGCAATGAGATCATCGAGTTCCTTTTGCTCGGCCCACCATCGCGCGATTTCCGGATGCGCTTCCGCGTAGCGCTTCGCTTCTTCGAAACGCGCATCCTCGATTTCGGATTCACCGGCGCGATAAACGCTCAGGATGGCGCGAGCTTCCGCCTCGTTCATGGGCGCTGCTCCTTCGGCATCGAGATCACCTTTCGCACATCCACTGCCGCGAGATCGGTCAGCTTCGTGCGCATTTCCGCTTTGCCCCGCGAGATCCGGGACATGACTGTGCCAATCGGGATCTCGAGGATCTCCGCGATCTCGCGATACGAATGTTGCTGCATGTAAAATAAGGTGACGGGCGCACGGTAACGATCGTCAAGCGCATGAAGCGCCTGCTGCACGATACCGGCGTCGATCGCATCGACGACCGATGGCGAGACGTGCGGTGGCTTGACGAATTGTGCATCCTCCTGGGCCTCGGTGAAGTGCTCCGCGCGGCGTTTGTTCGCCAGAAATTCGCGATAGAGGGTGGTGAAAAGCCACGTCTTGACCTTCGCTGGGTCACGCAATTGGTGGCCTTTTGTCGCCCAGGTAAGAAAAGTGTGTTGGGTCAGATCGAAGGCATCGGATTCTTTGCGGCTCAAGGAAAGGCCGAAGCGATAAAGTGGCATGTAATATTCCTCGACCAACTGCGCGAAATCCAGACCAGCCACGACCGCATGATTAGTCTCGGACCGAGCCCGCGGCCAACGAAATCCCCCGTATATGACTAGGAGAAGAATGCGGCACGTTTATTCCTCGTTTGAAATAACCGACACGCGCGAAACTCCTACTGGATAGCGCGAGCCGACTTTTCTCCGCTCCCGACCGTCGGCCTGGCGACTTGTGTCTGCTCACATTCGAACGCGACGGGCGCGAAGAAGAAGAATAACTAGCCTCAAACAAACCTCTTATGACTAAGCCGAACCGCCTCTCCCTGTGCTTCTCGTGCTGCGTATCAGCGTGTTCGTGGTCATGCTGGTCTGGACGCTGGATAAATTCGTGCGGCCGGCGCACGCCATTTCCATTTTCGAAGACTTCTATTTCGTCAAAGGTGTGGGCGCGGCTGTTGTCTACACGCTGGCGGCCGTGGAGTTGCTTTTGCTGCTCGCGTTCCTCGTCGGCTTTGCCCGGCGTGTGACCTACGGTCTCGTGTTCCTGCTCCATGGGCTAACCACGTTCTTTTCCTACGCGCAATACCTGCACCCCTTCGAGAAAGGGAACATTCTATTCTTCGCCGCGTGGCCGATGCTGGCGGCGTGTTTTGCGCTCTATTATCTGCGCGATCTCGACACGCAGTGGACCTGGCCTGGCCAGAATGGGGATGCGGATAAGTCCGCGTCCGTTGGCTTGTGAGATAGGGCGAAACAATGAGTTGGATCGAGACCATCCCCTACGAGAAATCTTCCGGCCGATTGCGGGCGCTTTATGATCGATTGAAGGCGCCTAACGATCCGGTTGACCAGATTTTGCAGTCGCACAGTCTGCGTCCGCACACTCTCGAAGGGCACATGGCGCTCTACAAAAACGTGCTTCATCATTCCGATAACCGGCTGCCGAAATGGATTCTGGAAACGATCGGTGTTTACGTCAGCCTTCTGAACGGTTGCGCGTATTGCGTGGAGCACCACTTCGCCGGGTTGCAAAAATTGCTCGGAGACGACGCCCGGGCTACCGAACTGCGCCGCGCGCTGGAACGCGATGCTTTGGCCGGGATCGCCGCGAGCGATGCGCGACTCGGCGCGATGCTCGCCTACGCCCGACGGCTCACGCAATCGCCGGCGGAAATCGAGGAGTCTGAGATCGGGCGTTTGCGCGCCGCCGGCCTGGACGATGGCGAGATTCTGGAGGTCAACCAGGTGGCAAGCTACTTTGCCTATGCGAATCGGACCGTGCTGGGATTAGGCGTGACCACGCAAGGCGATGTGCTCGGTCTTTCGCCCAACGAGTCCGACGATCCCGAAAACTGGCGGCATTCCTGAGGCGACGTGAAATTGCGCGCTCTTGGAATTCAGCCCGACCCAAACTACGCTCGACCTCAATGAAACGCGTCGCGCTTGTCGTCGGAGTGGGGCCGGGTCTCGGCAAGGCGATCGCGCGCCGTTTCGCGCGCGAGGGTTTCCAGGTCGCGCTCGTCGCGCGCACGCCGGAATTTATCGGCCAGCTCGCGCGTGAACTTTCTTCAGCCGGGGAGCGGGCCGGCGCGTTCGTGGCGGATGTTAGTCAGCCAAAACAAGTCATCGAAATGATCGCGACAGTGCGGGCCGAGCTCGGACCCATCAGCGTGCTCGTGCACAATGCGAGTTCGTCCTCCGGCGATGGTTTGCTTGGGACGAGCGCCGAACAATTTGAAGAAGCATGGCGCATCGCCGCCCTGGGCGCTTTTCTCTGCGCGCGCGAAACTGCGCCGGACATGATCGCATCTGGAACAGGGACGATGATTTTCACCGGCGCCACCTCGAGCGTGCGCGGCGGCGGATGGCTCGCGTTCAGCAGCGCAAAATTCGCGCTGCGTGGTCTGGCGCAATCGCTCGCGCGCGAACTTTGGCCGCAGGGGATCCACGTTGCCCATGTCATCGTCGATGGACTGATCGGAGCGCAGAAAGATTCGGCGGAGCCGATGTTGCATCCCGACCGAATGGCTGACGCTTATTTCCAGCTCGCGGAGCAGGATCGTTCCGCGTGGACACTGGAACTGGATCTGCGTCCGCACCGCGAAAAGTTCTTCGAGTAAACTTACCATGTCGGATCCGATTTCTGTCGCCATTATCCAGAGCAGTCCTGTGTTGCTCGATCTGGAGGCGAGCATGGCGAAGGCGATTGCGCTCACCGAAGAGGCTGCGCGGAACGGCGCGCGGCTGGTGACATTTGGCGAGACCTGGCTGCCGGGTTATCCAGCCTGGCTCGATTATTGTTCCGATGTCGCGCTCTGGGACCATGCGCCGAGCAAGGAAGTGTTCGCCCGCCTTCGCCAGAATAGCGTCGTCGTCCCCGGCAAGGAAACGAAGCGGCTCGCGCAACTCGCGGGCGACCATCAGTTGACGCTTGGGATCGGCGTGAACGAGCGCGTGGAGACCGGTCCCGGCAATGGCACGCTCTACAACAGCCTCTTAACGTTCAGCCCCGACGGCAAGCTCGCGAATCATCACCGCAAACTCGTGCCGACGTATACCGAGCGGCTCATCTGGGGTCAGGGCGACGGCGGCGGACTCGAATCGATCGAGACGCCGTTCGGTCGCGTGGGCGGTTTGATTTGCTGGGAACACTGGATGCCGCTGGCGCGCCAGGCGATGCACAATGCGGGGGAGCACATTCACGTCGCGGTCTGGCCGATGGTGCACGAGATGCACCAGATCGCGAGCCGGCACTATGCATTCGAGGCGAGATGTTTCGTGCTCGCCTCAGGTCTCGTGATGCGCGTGAAAGACTTGCCGGTGGGTCTGTCCGCCGCGTCGGAAGCTGCCGTGAATCCCGACGGCTTCCTGCTCCGCGGCGGCAGTGCAATCATCGGCCCTGACGGACAATATATCGTCGAGCCCGTCTACGATGAGGAAACGATCGTGACCGCCGAACTCGATCTGAACGCCGTCGATCGTGAGAGAATGACACTCGACGTCTCCGGTCATTACAGCCGGCCGGACATCTTCCATCTGCAGATACGCAGGCCTGATCCCACTTCGGATCGAGTTACTTTCGATGATGCGGCACGGCCCGCGATAAGTTCGGAATAACAGGCTCCGCACTTCGCTCACAACGATTCCAGCAACGCGATAACCCGCCTGTGGCAAACAAAGATTTACCGATAGCGATCTACTATGAGCACCCGGATTGGTTCCGGCCGCTTTTTGCTGAACTTGATCGTCGCGCTACGCCCTACGCGCGTCTCGATGCGAGCTCTTATGCGTATGACCTCAACGCGGGCGAAAAGGATCGATTCGCATTGTTCTTCAACCGAATGAGCGCGTCGGCCTACCTGCGTGGGAACGGCCCGGCGATTTTTTCCACCCGCGATTACCTCGCGCACCTGGAGTGGTCCAGAATTCGCGTCATCAATGGACACCAGGCGTTCGCGATTGAGATCTCGAAAGCGCGGCAACTCTCGTTACTCCGCTCGTTAGGCGTGCCATTCCCGCGCTCGCGAGTCATCAATCGTCCGGAAGAAGCTCGCTCGGCTGCCGAGGAGCTTGGTTTTCTTCTCATCATCAAACCAAACATTGGCGGTCGCGGGGCAGGAATCGTGCGGCTGAATTCCGCGGCGGAATTCGAGAAAGCGCTCACGCGGGGGATGATCGATCTCGGCATCGACAGCACTGCACTCGTGCAGGAATTCATTCCCGCGCGCGGCGGACATATCCACCGGGTGGAGACACTTGGCGGGAAGTTTCTCTATGCGATGAAGGTGTTCACGACCGGCGAAAATTTTAATCTCTGCCCGGCCGAAATTTGCCAGATCGAGAATGCGGCCGTCGAAGGGGCGATGTGTCTCGCGGATGGTCCGAAGGCGGGATTGAAGATCGAGCCATACCAGCCACATCCGGACGTCATCAGCACGGTAGAGCGGATCGTGGCGGCCGCGCGCATCGATGTCGGAGGAGTCGAGTACATCATCGACGACCGCGACGGCCGGCTCCTCTTTTACGATATCAATGCGCTTTCAAATTTTGTCGCCGATGCCCCGCGAATCCTTGGATTCGATCCGCATGCGCGACTGGTGGATTACCTCGAACAGGAAAGGGACAAAGCGTAATGCGATACGGTTATTGGCTGCCGGTCTTCGGCGGATGGCTGCGGAATGTGGACAACGAGCAGATGGAGGCGAGCTGGGATTACTCGCGCCGATTAGCGCAGCGCAGCGAAGAGATCGGCTTCGATCTCACGCTCATCGCCGAGCTGAGCCTCAACGATATCAAAGGCGCCGGCGCGCCCACGCTGGAGGCCTGGTCGACCGCGGCAGCCCTCGCCGCGGTCACGAAAAGGTTGGAGCTGATGGTCGCCGTGCGACCGACATTCCACAATCCCGCGTTGCTCGCGAAGCAGGCGGCGAACATCGATGAGATCGCAGGTCCGGGCCGGCTTTCGCTGAACGTCGTCTCCTCGTGGTGGGCGGATGAAGCGAAGAAATGCGGTCTGCATTTTGACACACACGATGATCGTTATGCCCGCACTGCCGAATGGTTGCAGGTCGTCGACGGCATCTGGAAGCAGGATCACTTTTCCTTCGCTGGTAACTATTACCGCATCGAAGACTCTTTGATGCAGCCGAAGCCAATCACCAAGCCGCGGCCGGTGATTTACGCCGGCGGCGAATCCGAAGCTGCCAAAGAATTAATCTCGGAACGCTGCGACGCCTACGTGATGCACGGCGATCCGCCATCGCGCATTCGTGAGAAGATCGCCGACATGTCGGAGCGCCGGGAACGGAAAGGTTTGCCGCGGATGCAGTTTGGCGTGGCTGCGTTTTCGATCGTGCGCGACACCGAGCCCGAAGCGAAGCGCGAGCTGAACCGCATCATGGACGTGAAACAATCCGCGGCCGGGTACGATAATTACCAGCAGTGGATTGCCGGCACCAACCTCGACCGCAAAGTCTCCCTCGAAGATTACTCCGTGACGAATCGCGGACTCGCCTCGGGCCTCGTCGGAACTCCTGCGCAGGTGCAGGAACAAGTCGCTGAATTCGAAGACGCCGGCGCCGATTTGTTGCTCCTGCAATGCAGCCCGCAGTTCGAAGAGATGGAGCGTTTTGCCGAGACGGTGATTTGTCGGGAGAGAACGGTTCCTCTCGCAGAACTGTCGGAAGTGCACTGAAAAAGCGCGCTTGCACAGCCTCGGGTTTATAATCGCTTCGTGAGCAGCGAGCCGAAATTCGTTCCTCTTGCGAGTCGGGAAACCTTTGCCGACGATCAACTACGACAGCGTGCATGCGCTTTCGCGAATGAGATGCAGCAGCGCCGCACAGTTCGCGAGTTCTCACCCCGCGCAGTTCCCCGCGAAGTGATTGAAGATTGTCTGCGCGCTGCCGGGAGCAGCCCCAGTGGAGCGAACTTGCAGCCATGGCACTTCGTCGCGATCGCCGATGGGTCTGTGCAGCGCGAAATCCGAGTCGCGGCTGAGGAAGAGGAACGTGAGTTTTACGAACATCGCGCGCCAGCAGCATGGCTGGAAGCGTTAGCCCCACTCGGGACGGATTCGCGCAAGCCCTTTCTGGAAATCGCGCCGTGGCTGATCGCGATTTTCGCGCAGCCCTACAGCACACTGCCCGACGGCAGCCGGATGAAGCATTACTACGCAACCGAGTCGGTCGGGATCGCGACAGGTTTGCTCCTGGCAGCGATTCATCATGCCGGACTTATGGCGCTCACTCACACGCCGAGTCCGATGGCATTTCTGAATCGGATTCTCAGCCGCCCTGCGCACGAAAAGCCCTTCCTGCTCCTCGTTGTCGGTCATCCAGCGCTGGATGCGAAGGTGCCCGACATCAACCGCAAGTCGCTTCATGCGATTAGCACGTTCGTCGGCGGATCTGTTCGCAACGATCCGCCACCGAATTGACATGTAGTATTCGGCGGTTAACCGACCTAAATCCAGATCAGTGGGGAGAAACGCACCTGCTCTTTCTTCTCTGAAATATTCATCCCGCGCCTCGCTCCTATTCGTATGCTGCGGAACACATTTCTTTTCACAATCATGATCGGCGCTTTCGGCCTGACGACTCCGCTCCGCGCGGCAGACGTGACGCTGGAGAGCGGGGCGAAGAAGATCCATCTCT
>JACDHZ010000179.1 GCA_013820755.1 Chthoniobacterales bacterium | reverse complement strand
CCAAAAAGGTCGCCCGGAAAAAAGTCTGACGACGCATGCTGCTCGCCACTCGCCTGCCTTTGAGGGTGGGTGGGGGAGTCATTACAGCATTGGTCGCCGATAGCACCGCAACGTTCGCGTACGAAACCATGGCCGCGATGCTCCACTGACAGTACGTCGGCGAATGCGCCAAAATGCCGCTGAATTCCAACTTTATAGCAACAAACTAGCAACGACCATATGCTCCCACTATGTAGAGCAACGCTCTTTTAAGGCGTTGGTTGTGGGTTCGAGTCCCACCCAACCCACCGGCTCTCAAAAGTCATCGACGGCGCTACCGAAAGGCACGTAACATTCGCGCGCGTTCCGTTCCCCGAAGTGGTGGCAGACAACGGCGCAAGTCGCAATCTATGAGCCCATACGTTTCCGAGTTGATGGCCGCAGTGAAGGCCAAGAATCCGGCCGAGCCTGAATTTCACCAGGCCGTGCAGGAAGTTGCCGAATCATTGACGGCAGTGCTGGATCAGCACCCGGAGTTTCGTGAAGCGAAGATTCTGGAGCGCATGATTGAACCCGAACGCGTGATCATGTTCCGCGTGCCGTGGCGCGATGACGCCGGCACTTTGCAGGTGAACCGCGGTTTTCGCGTGCAGATGAATAGCGCGATCGGGCCGTACAAAGGGGGACTGCGGTTTCATCCATCGGTGAACCTCGGGATTCTGAAATTCCTCGCGTTTGAGCAGGTCTTTAAGAACGCATTGACGACGCTGCCAATGGGCGGCGGGAAAGGCGGGGCCGATTTCGATCCAAAAGGCAGGACCGACTCGGAGGTGATGCGGTTTTGTCAGGGATTTATGTGCGAGCTCTCTCGCCACATCGGTCCGGATACGGACGTTCCGGCCGGCGATATCGGCGTCGGTGCTCGGGAAATCGGTTTCCTCTTCGGCATGTATAAAAAGCTGAAGAATGAATTTACCGGCGTGATGACCGGCAAGGGGCTGACGTGGGGCGGATCAGTCATCCGGCCGGAGGCGACAGGCTACGGTGCGGTGTATTTCGCGTCCGAGATGTTGAAGACGCGTAAGGAGGAGCTGAAAGGAAAGACCTGCCTTGTTTCCGGCAGCGGAAACGTCGCGCAATACACGGTGCAGAAGTTGATCTCGATGGGTGCGAAGCCGGTCACGTTGTCGGACTCTGCTGGCTACATCTTCGATACGGCGGGGATTACATCCGAGAAACTCGCGTTCGTCATGGACCTGAAGAATGTGCGGCGCGGACGGATCTCGGATTACGCGAACAAATTTACCGGCAGCGTTTACACGCCGCTCGACCGCAAGGCAGATCACAACCCGCTCTGGGATCACAAAGCGGAATGCGCGTTTCCGAGTGCGACGCAGAACGAAATCAACGAGCGCGACGCGGCAAACCTGTTGCGCAACGGCGTCTACGTCGTCTCCGAAGGTGCGAACATGCCGAGCACCATCGGCGCCGTAAACCAGTTCCTCGACGCGAAGATCCTCTTTGGTCCAGGCAAGGCTGCGAACGCGGGAGGCGTGGCGACGTCAGGTCTCGAGATGGCGCAGAACAGCATGCGAATCTCGTGGACGCGCGAGGAAGTGGACAATCGTCTGTTCAACATCATGAAGACAATCCACGAGGTATGCCATCGCACGTCCGAGAAATACGGCACGCCAGGGAATTACGTGAACGGCGCGAACATCGCCGGTTTCCTCAAAGTCGCGAACGCGATGATGGATCAAGGCGTGGTCTAGCTGCGACACGCTCCCCCGCGTTAAGCCGGATTCGGATTGCTCGGTGGTGTCGGCGGAGCGGGCGACGCCACAGCCTTTTTCTTGGCGGCAGCAGCGGCGGCGGCAGCGGCGAGTCCCGCATCTACATCCGTTGCTTCTGTCGGGTGAATCTGGTGGTAGTACTCGTTAGACTTTGCCAGCTCCGCCTTCTGCATCAGCAAAGCATCGAAGCGCTCGCGCCGGCTGAGTTCAAATACCTTGTCCATTTTGATAGCGTCGAACGGGCAGACCTCGACACAGATTTGGCAGCTCATGCAGACCGAGATATCGATGTCGAAAGTCGCGGGATAAAGCTGCGGCTTGCCGACGAAGTCAGGTTTCTTGTCCTTGCTCTTGACGATGTAAATGCACTGCGGCGGGCATTCCTTCTCGCAGATCTGACACGCCACGCAGCGAAGCCCCGCGTGCGCGTCGTCGCCGTCGAACACCAGGAACGGAAAATTGCGGTAGTTCTCGGGTAGCGGAGCGCGCTCTTCCGGATACTGGATGGTCGTCATCCGCTCCTGAATGAAATAGCTGCCGACGAAATTGCGCGCCGTCACCGCCATCCCTTTGAGAATTCCACCGCCGAGCATTACCGATCCACCTCCCCCATCACGATATCGATGCTGCCGAGAATCACCATTACATCCGCCACCGTGTGCCCGAGGCACATGTCTTCGAGCACGGTGAGATTAATGAAACTCGGCGGCCGCACGCGGTAGCGATAAGGCGTCGCTGCGCCGTCGCTGATCAGATAGAAACCGAGCTCGCCTTTCGGTCCTTCGATCCGTCCATACGCCTCACCCGCGGGCGGTTTGAACGCACGGATCTTTACCTTCGGGTTCATAATCGGCCCGCCGGGCAGCTGATCGAATGCCTGCTTTAGAATGTTGAGGCTCTCGCGCATCTCGAGCGCGCGCATCATCAGGCGATCGTAGCAATCGCCGTGATCGCCGAGCGGCACGCGAAACTTGAATCGCGGGTAGAATCCGTAGCCGTCGATTTTTCGGAGGTCGTAGTTCACGCCGCTCGCACGCAGAATTGGTCCAGTGAGACCGGCGTTAATCGCCAGCTCTGCGCTGAGTTTCCCGACCTCCTGCGTTCGATTGATAACGATCTCGTTTTCGAGAATCAGCTTCTCGAACTCACCGAGAAAGCGCGGGAAGTCGGCCACAACCTTCTTCGCATGCGAGATCCAGTCGTCACCTGCATCCACCCGGCAGCCGCCGAAGCGCATGTAATCGCACATCATGCGCGAGCCCGAGAGCGACTCGAGCAGGCCGAGGATCTTCTCGCGTTCGCGGAACGCATACATCAGCGGCGTGCCCCACGCGCCCATATCGCTCAGGAGGAAGCCGAGGAGAGAGACGTGGTTTTGCAGCCGCGTGAGTTCCGCGAGTATGACGCGCAGGTATTCGGCACGCTCGGGAACTTCGATGCCTGCCAGCTTCTCCACCGACAGCGCGTACGCCCAGTTATTGGTCATCGAGCAGAAATAATCGAGCCGGTCTGTGTACGGCATGCTGCCCAGGTAGCTCGTGCTTTCGGCGATCTGCTCGTGATTGCGATGCAGATACCCGAAGACCGGCTTCAACTTGCGCACGATCTCGCCATCGAGCGCCACGTTCATGCGGAACACACCGTGGGTGGAGGGATGTTGCGGGCCTAACGAGACCTCAAGCAGTTCGCCTTCAAGCCGCGACGTCATCGCGCGCGGCGGTGCTTCGTGGAGTTCGTGCAGGGTGGCGGTCATGCCTGTGCCGTCAGCGTCTCCGCGCCGTCGGACGACGGGCGCACCGTGTAATGCTCCTTTGCCCGCGCGAGCACTTCGTCATGCGGTGTCGGTTCGTATTCGAAGTCGTCGGGCGGCACGTAATCTTTGCGCATCGGGTGGTCGACAAATTCGTCCCACATCAAAATCCGGCGCAGATCCGGATGGCCATCAAAGCGGATGCCGTAGAGATCATAGATCTCGCGCTCCTGAAATTCCGCGCTGCGATACAGCGGCGTCAGCGATGGCAGATGAACGGCATTCGCACGATCCGCGGTGCGTATTCGGACGATCACCGGGCCGTGTTTCAGCGCCATCGAGTAGAGGTGATAAACGGCCTCGAGATAACCGGGAAGCGTTTCGACCTGCGCCTGCTCGATCTCCTTCTCTTCGCCGTCGACCAGCGTCTTCACCTTCACCTTCGTCGTTGCGGTGCGATCGAGCCAGTCGACGCCGGTCACATTCGAGCAGAAGTCGAGCTGAAGCGCGGGATCATCGCGCAGGAACTGCACGACGGTCCTCGCGTGCTCGCGATCGATCAACAGCGAGGGCTGATTCGCCGGGCTGCCATTCGCGATTATCTCAATCTTTGCGCCCGGCACGGCTGTTTCCGCGCGCGCTTTAATTTGCTCCGGGGATACCACGCGGGAGGTTAGAACGGCAAATCGTTTACGTCATTCGAAACTGCCGCGTGCAATCCTGTGCCGCACCCTCTTCTCGAGCCGGATGCAGTCGCACAGGCGGTCGCGCCGCTTGCCCAACCGATCAGGCTTCTTAAGCTCTTTCTGTTATGCCGACCACCGTCGCTACGGGCAAGAATGTGGAATGGCAACTTCTCACCGCCGATGAATTTCTCGACTGGCTGCAACCCGGCGTCTTTGCCGATTTAATCGACGGAGAAAAATTCATGCATTCACCGGTTCATTTGAAACACGCGCGTCTGGTCGATTTCATGCGCACACTCCTGAAGCATTACGTCGAGCGCCGCGGGCTGGGCGAAATCCTGAGCGAAGTCTGGGCGGTGCGTCTGGATGCGCGCACGGTTTTCATGCCGGACATCTGCTATTTCACGACCGGGCAGGTCGCCGCGCTGACCCCAACACATGCGCGTTTTGCGCCCAGAATGGTGGTGGAAGTCCTCTCCCGGACCACGGGCGATCGCGATGTGGGCCCAAAATTCGCGGCCTACGAGCACCACGAGGTGGAGGAATATTGGATTCTCGATCCCCACGAGTTGGCCCATCGCTTCTATGCGCGGGAGGGTGAGTTGCTGGTCGAGTTCGCGCACGATGAGGAGCGGATTGCGAGCCGGGCAATCCCCGGCTTCTGGGTGGCGCGCGAGTGGCTCAATCCCGAAGCGCTGCCGCCCGTGTTAGAGTGTCTGGAGCGGTCGCTCAGCGAAACGAGTTAAGACGGCACGCCACCGAAGTTGCGGGCCCGACGGTGATGCCACGCTCCCAGGCGTAACTCATCTACATTTTCTTATACGCTTCGGCGCCCTCGTTCTCGACCAGCGGCGCGGCCGCCCCTGCCATCAAATCTCCCAGCGCGCGCTCGAGTTGCGCGAAATCAATCGGTTTGGTCAAATGCGCGGCGAAGCCCGCTTCCTGCGAACGGCGCACATCTTCATCCATGCCGTAACCGCTCAGGGCGATTCCACGCAGGCCGTGCCTGGCGCGTAGTTTTTCCATTAATTCGAAGCCAGTGCCATCGGGGAGGCCGAGGTCGCTGATCACCGCGTCGAACTTTTCCACCGCGGCCGCGGCGAGAGCCTCGCGCAAGCTCTTCGCGCACGTGAGGTGATGGCCACTCCGCTGGAGCAGGCGCGCCAGCACCGCAAGGGTCGCTTCATGATCGTCCACCAGGAGGAGCCGCAGTGCGCGCCGCAGTGGGGGCGGCGTGCTTTTCGCGGCGTCCAAAAAGCGGGGTGTATCCACCGTCGCGAGCGTGACCGTGAAAGTCGCGCCGCGGCCGACGCCATCGCTTTCCGCGCGAATCTCACCGCCATGAAGCTCGACGATGGCGCGAGAGATCGCTAGCCCCAGGCCCAGCCCGCCGAAGCGCTGCTGAAAG
>JACDHZ010000051.1 GCA_013820755.1 Chthoniobacterales bacterium | reverse complement strand
GGCGACCGAAGTCTCCCGCGTCTATTCCGGCGCCCCCTTCGCGGATCTCCTCGAGCAGGTACTTTCTGACCCGAATGGCGGAGGGTTCCAGGAGAGTTGCTGGAATGATTTGCCTGCTGGTCTGGCGATCGCATCGGAGCGGCTCGGCTCGATAATTAGAACCAATACCGCCGGACTGGAGATCGTGGCTGCCACATTTTATCGAGGCCGCGGCGCTTATCTGGTTGGCCGCGCATTCGCGGCCGGCGACGACAAGGCTGAAGTGTCGGTGGCATTCTGCATGCGACATCCTGACGACGGCGGGATCGTATTAGATGCGGTGCTGATCGGGGAATCGGACCTCGCCATTCTCTTCTCCTACACGCGCGCATATTTCCGGGTTGATACGGCATGCCCATTTGCACTGGTCCGTTGGCTGCGGCAGTTGATGCCGCGGAAGCGATTCGCCGACCTCTACAACGCGATCGGATACAACCGCCACTCGAAAACGGAGTTCTACCGCGATTTCGTAGGGCACCTTCAAAACTCGACCGATTGCTTCGTCGCCGCGGAGGGCACGCGGGGCATGGTAATGCTCGTCTTTACGCTGCCCAGCTATGACGTCGTCTTCAAGTTGATTCGCGACCGCTTCGACGCGCCGAAGACGAGTGATCGCAAGCACGTAATGGGCAAATATCGTCTCGTCTTCGAGCACGATCGCGCAGGGCGACTCGTCGAAGCGCATGAGTTTGAACATCTGCGGATTGCGCGGCATCGTTTCGATCCTGCGCTGCTAAACGAGCTGCTGCGCGACGCGGGTACGACCGTCCGGCTGGATCGCGACGATGTGGTGATCGCCCACGCGTACGTCGAGCGCCGCGTTCGACCGCTAAATCTATTCTTCAGCGAATCCGACCCCGGCGCTGCCGCAGCAGCGGCATGCGACTACGCGCAGGCGATCAAAGATCTTGCCGCATCGAATATCTTCGCGGGCGATTTGTTGACGAAAAATTTCGGCGTGACCCGCCATGGCCGCGTCGTGTTCTACGATTACGACGAGCTTTGCTGGCTTACCGACTGCAATTTCCGCAACATGCCGCAATCGACGAGCTACGAGGAAGAGATGGCGGCCGAGCCTTGGTTCTCCGTGCGCGAGAACGACGTCTTTCCTGCGGAGTTTCCGAATTTTCTATCATTTCCGGAGCAGGCTCGCGCCGAGCTGTTCAAGCGCCACGAAGACCTGTTTCAACCAGACTTCTGGCGCGGGGTGCAGGAGGAGCTGCGAGCAGGGGAGTTGCCAGAGTTGTTGCCGTATGTGCAGGAGCGCCGGCTCGTCGTGGCGTAGCGAAGACCATTGTCCTTTTCAGCGGGCGAGTCGCCGCGAGGTGCTTCATCCGAGAGAAAGGCTCATTACCGCGTCCAGTTCCCTATCTGGGTTGAAGGCTCCAATGAGGACACAATTCCCCCGTGAGATCACCAACATTATATTTGTGTAATATACGAAAATAGTTGTTGACGCGATGCCAGCAACAACCTAAGAACCGTATCCCTACTATTAGCCGCAGCATTTCCGCTGTGGAGAGGGTTCGTTCCCAGACCAGACCAAACTTATGAAAATAAAATCCCCCCGCCGCGCCGCCTTCATCAATTTGCGTGCACTCGTGGCATTGCTCCTTTGTGCCATCGGCGTAGTGCTAGCGGCTTTTGCTGCGGCTCCTGGTGCCGGTGAGAAGAACGCGCAATCGGCTGGTCGGCCCACTTGGCTCGCCACGCTCTCCTCTGCACTTGGCTTGCATTCGTCGTCGCAAACTGTTGCTGCGAACAACCCCCGGGCGGGTGGTGCAGCCCCTCTGAATCGCGAACCGGCAGAGCGAGCGCAAATCGCGTCCCAAGGTCAGGCGGCCGCTGCCTATGCGGGACCGCAACAGGATTTCCGTCCTGTGAAGGCGCTGCGGAGTCGCGAGTTGCGACACACCCGGCCAATCCATCCTTCCAAGGCTCCCAAACACGACCACCCGGAGCCGATTCGTCCTCAGCCGCCGACGGAGAATGGTGGAGTCGCAGGTCCGATCCAGACCACAGCTGGACAGCAGTATTCCGCGCCTTCCCCCGTCGGCACGGGCTTCGATGGTGTCGGGAATGGGACGGCAGGCTACGTTCCCTCGAGCAACCCGCCGGACGTGAACGGCCGCGTTGGCGCCACGCAATTTGTGCAGTGGAACAACTCCAGCTTCGCGATTTTCGACAAGGTGACCGGCGCGCTGCAATACGGGCCCGCCGCTGGGAACACGCTCTTCCAGGCGCTCGGTGGCGTTTGTGCGTCGCATAACGACGGTGATCCGGTCGTTTCGTACGATATTCTCGCCGGGCGATGGGTGCTCTCGCAATTTGTTGTCGGTGGTCCGAGCGGGAGCGCATCACACCAGTGCGTCGCCGTTTCGACTACTTCCGATGCCATGGGCGACTATTACCTTTATGACTTCATGACCGACGGGACTAATTTCGTCGATTACCCCCACACCGCTGTCTGGCCAGACGGGTACTACATGAGCACGCACGTCTTCAATGCCGCGGGCACCTCCTATCTGGCGGGTCGCGTCTACGTCTTCGAACGCGACAAGATGATCGCCGGTCAGCCGGCGCGTCAGCTTCAAGCCGACCTCGCGAAAGACGGGGCGGGAGTCCAGTACGGCTTTTTGCCCGCGGATCTCGATAGCATAACTCCTCCGCCGGCGGGCGAGGCCGCGTTCATCCTCGGACCCAACGCGCAGTTCACGAACCGCACGGACTCGACGCGAGTGAAGGTGAACTGGGGCACGACGCCGACAATCGCGCTTACTACGGCTGTGATCAGCACAACCGGCCTCAGCAGTGCGCCATGTGTTAACAACACCAGTGCGCAGAACAATCGGGATTGCGTTCCGCAGCCCTCCCCAGCCGTCGGAGCAGACTACCTCGACAATCTCGACAGCCACTTCATGTATCGCCTTGCTTATCGTAACAACGGCACCCAGGCTGCGCCGCAGGAGTCACTCCTCGCCAGCGCGACCGTTCCGGGGAGCGCGAGCACGCCTGCTCACGGCGCAGTGAAATGGTGGGAATTCCGCAACACCGGCAGTTCGACCACCACGCCCACCCTGTTTCAATCCGGCACGTTTGATCCAGATAGCGGTTACCGCTTCATGCCTTCGATTGCCATGGACAAGGATCTCAACATCGCGCTCGGCTACAGCAAATCGAGCACGTCGGTGAAGCCCGGCATTTACATGACCGGTCGTCTCGGCACTGACGCAGCCGGCACGATGGGAGCCGAGACGCAAGTGCAGGCCGGTCTTGGCGTGCAGACATCCGGCGCGGGCAATCGCTGGGGCGACTACAGCTCTATGACTCTCGACCCCATCGACCAGTGCACCTTCTATTACACAAACGAGTATCTGAAGACGAACGGCGCCTTCAATTGGTCGACCCGCATCGCGACCTATAAATTCCCGTCTTGCGTCTCCGCGGCTTCGGCTTACGGCACCGTCACCGGCACGATTACCTCATCGGGCGCTCCGATCCAGGGTGTGACCGTCACGCTGAGCAATGGCTACGCGGGGTCGAGTGACGCGAACGGCGTCTATAAGATTACCGTTCCAGCGGGCAGCTACACAGCCAGTGCGGCGGACGCAGACCGCAATTGCGCCACCGCCAGCCCCGCCTCCGCGAGTGTTGCGCCGCAGGGCGGTGGCACCGTGACACAGAACTTCAGCATGGCTGGTGGTTCGAAGCTCGAAGGGAACGGCGTCTCGATCGACGACTCGTTAGGCAACAACAACGGCATAGTTAACAAGTCCGAGTGCGTGAAGTTAAACGTTGGCGTGAAGAACAACGGCTGCGCGGCCGAAACCACAATCTCAGCCACCCTCTCCACTAGCACGCCTGGGGTGACCGTTCTGGACGCGACTGCGAGCTATCCGAACCTTCCCATCGACGGCAGTGGCACCAACGCAACACCGTTCCGGATTTCTACCTCCGATACGTTCGTCTGCGGGACAGACATTGCGCTTTCGCTCAACCTCACGTACGCCAGCGGGACGAAGACGGTCGCCCTCACCGTGCCGAGCTGTGCCGGTGGTGCGAATCAGAGCATCCCGACCAGCTCGCTCACCACGAGTGACCTCACACAAGGCGACCGACTCGGCCGCGATGGCGTCCCGAGCACATGCTCGGGCAAGACGAGCCCCGGCGGCGGCTTTGCGGGAACGAAGTACTACAAAAAGTGGACCTTCACGAACAGCAGTGGCGCACCGCGTTGCTTCACGGTCGCGATCAATGCAGGGCTTGGTGGGGCGGGGGATATCGAAAGCGCCGCCTATGACCAGGCCTACGATCCGACCAACCTGAGTCTGAATTACCTCGGGGACAGCGGCATCAGCGGACTGGGCACGACGGTTGGCAGCGCGACCTACTCATTCACGGTTCCGGCGCAGCACAACTTCGTCGTCGTCGTGAACACGACTGGCGCGACCACGTCGTCGCAATTCAGCGGCACGGTCTCCGGCTTCGTTGATAACGTCGCCGGACCCGGTGCCTGCTCGGGCAACCCGACTCCGACGCCAACGGCAGCGCCAACACCGACGCCTACACCAACGGCAACCCCGACGCCTACTCCAATAGCGACGCCCACTCCAACTCCTACGGTGACGCCGACACCAACGCCAACCGCAACACCAACCCCGACGCCGACACCCACCGCGACTCCAACACCGGCTCCGGACTTCGCGCTGTCGATCAGCCCATCGGTGGCGACCGTTTCAGCTAAAGGCGGAACTGTCACTTATACGGTTTCGATTACGCGAACGGGCGGTTTCAGTGCCCCGCTCACTATGTCGGTAAGTGGCTTGCCTGCCGGAGCGACGGGAAGCTTCACACCAAATCCCGCGAACGGGTCCTCAGCGACACTGACGGTGGTAGTCTCTAACTCGGTGAATAGGGGCACCTACCCGTTAACGGTTACAGCTACCGGCGGCAGCCCGGTGGTCACACATACAGCAACTGCGACGCTAAAATCCAAGTAAGGTGCTAATGGATCCGGCTCTGTCCGGCTCACTGTCTCGCTTCCGGCCGTGCCGGCGTGGTCATTTCACGCCGGCACGTCGGCTATCTAAAATGTGCAACGCAGTTGTGCTCCGGCGATAAAACACGCGTGAGCACGTCACTGTAAGGTATGAACATCTGTCGCTTTGCCGTCACCTTTGCCGTTGGAATTATTACGGCGTCTTGCTCCGACAAACCCGGCGGCGATCAAAACAACGATTCGCGCGCCGAGCCGTTAGAAGCCGACGCGAAGGCTCCCTCAGCCAAAGCGCAGGACAGAGATGCAAACGAAAGCCGCAGTTCGCGCGAGCCGGAGAGAGAATCCGCCGAGGTCGAAGGCAGCACCGATTTGCAGCCGCACGACGAGGAAATCGCGGAAGACTGCGTTGCCTTCGTGCGCGCCACGAAAGCCACTCCGGCAGCGAGCGCCAGCAGCGATTGCCCCGGCTGTCCGTTGGATGGCACAGAAGTGCTCCGCATTCAGCAGGTGAAAACGGATCGAATCTCCTGCACTTCGGCTGCGTGCGAAGTCATTGTCACCATCCGCGCTATCTTCAACCCCGGCGCGGGTGAAGCCATCGGTGGCGGGCTCACCGGTTGGATTTCGCCGGAGCAAAAAACGGAATACTTACGTGGCCATCCGCCAGCAGGAGAACAGATTTACCCCGTCCGGATCATCTACAAGCGAATGGTCAACGAATGGCGGCCGATCGAATTCGACCGGGCAGATCCGGACTGAGTCTTCGGTGCGAAAAGCCTAACAGGTCGCGCGCGGGCTGCGGCGCGTCTACAGTAAGTTAAATGGCCAACACTTACTGCTTCTGTCGCGCCTTTGTCCTCGTCGCGCTTCTTCCTTTGGTGATGATGGCAGAGACACCGGCCCCGATAGCCTCCGGCATCGAAGGCGTTATCTCGGTTTCGCCGAGTCGTCCGGGTCCCATCCGGAAAGATGGTCCGAGCACAGCACCGGCGGGCGGCATTGAATTCGTCGTGAAGCGAGCAGAGACGCGGGTGACGTCATTCATCACGGATGCGGAGGGCCGCTTTCGCGTCTCGTTGCCGCCTGGCCATTACACGGTTCTGAGGGAAGACCCGGGCGCTGCGATTGGTCATTGGCAGTTCGAAGTGGATGTCGCTCCCGGTGCGGTCCAGAAAGTGAATTGGACAGGCGACAGCGGGATGCGCTGAGCTTCACGCTGCGATCTTCACAGGGGAGCCACTGAGCGTCTCGGCAAGAGCTTGATTCGGGTGCCCTTCACCCTCTAGTTGCCGCGATGCGTTTTGAGGAAAACACGTTGCTCTTCGGCGCGGATCCCACGAAGCGGATCGTTGCGATTGAGATGGGCGACACGGGCACGGTGCGCGTCTATCTGCGGGGCAAGGACGGGAGCACGACGGTGAAGGTCGAGCCGTTCCAAGCCTTCGTCTGGTGCGACGGCGATGTGGCGGACCTCGGGATGGAGAACGCGGAGAAGCTCGCGGGCGATCTCAAATACAACTGGCTGATCAAGGTCGACAGCTGGAAGGAGCTGATAGCCTTGCGAAACGGTTTGAAGAAAGCCGGTCGCACGTTCTTCGCCTTGAGCGATCCCGTGCAGCACTACCTCACGGCCACCGGCCGGACCCTCTTTAAAGGGATGGCGCTCGACGAACTGAAGCGACTTCAGCTCGAAATCCTCCCTCTTTCCGGCGAAGGCGATCTCGCGGAAGCATCTCAGAACCACATCGCCAGCATCGCGCTTTCGGACAACACCGGCTGGGAGGAATTGATCGTCGTCGATCCGGAGCAGTCCGAGGAATCCGAGCGCGACGCGATCAAGCGCCTGACGAGTCTGATCAAAGAGCGTAATCCGGATGTGATCGAGGGGCACGATCTCTTCCGCTTCGACTTGCCCTATCTCGTGGCGCGCGCGCGCAAAGCGAAAACCAAACTCGACTGGGGCCGCAGCGGCGGCTTCCTCCGTTCGCGTCCGTCGCGGCTCCAGATTGCCGAGAAGACGATCGACTACCCGAAGTTCACCGTCGATGGCCGGCACTTCGTCGACACCTTCCTGCTCGCGCACTTCTACGACGTCGGCATGCGCAGCTTGTCCGGGTTCGAACGCATCGATGTCGCGCAACACTTCGGCTTGTGCCAAAGCTCGGACTTCTCCGCGCTCGCCGGCAAAGAACTTCAGCGCGCCTATCTCGCCAGTGACGAGCGTTTCGCAAAACGCGCCCTCTGCGCCGTCCGCGAGACCCGCGCCGTCTCCGATCTCCTCAGTCCGAGCTACTTCATCCAGGCGCGCATTTTCCCCTACAACTACCAGGACGTGATCGTGCGCGGCAACGCCACCCGCATCAACGCCCTCTTCCTCCGCGAATACTTCCGCCAGCGCCACAGCATCCCCGAGTTACCGATGGTGCGCGGCTTCGAGGGCGGCTACACCGCGATGTATTTCACCGGCGTCGCGCATGACGTCTGGCATTGCGACATCGCCTCGCTCTACCCGTCCGTCATGCTGCAGTTCGACGTCTTCCCCGCGACCGATCAACGCCAGATCTTCCGCAGCCTGCTCACCGATCTGCGCACCTTCCGCCTCGAGGCCAAGGCGAGCATGCGCGCCGCCCCCGATCGCCCCTCGCAGCAATATTTCCACGCGCTCCAGAACACCTTTAAAATCCTGATCAACAGCTTCTACGGCTACCTCGGCTTCGCGCAGGGCCACTTCGCCGATTTCGACGCCGCCGCGCGCGTCACGCAGATCGGCCGCGAGCTCCTGCAGAAGATGATCGATTGGCTCAACTCCAGAGGTGCACAGGTCATCGAAGTCGACACCGACGGCATCTACTTCGTCCCGCCGAAGGATATCCTGGAACGTCTCGCGAACGCCGATCCTGTAGAGGCAGGCGTGTCGCCTGCAAACGACCGGGGCGATGCAGCCGACACCGCTGCCGCTACAGAAGCCGAGAAACTCCGCAGCGAACTCGCGAAAATCCTCCCACCCGGCATCGAGGTCGAGCTCGACGAGCAATTCGACGCCATGTTCAGCTACAAGGCGAAGAACTACGCGCTCCTCACGAAGGACGGCGAAGTCGTGATGAAAGGCGGCGCCTTGAAATCGCGCGGCCTCGAAAAATTCCAACGCGTCTTTCTCGAGGAGATTATCAAGCTCCAGATGCAGGGCAAACCCGAAGCCATCCCGCAGCTCCGCGAGGACTTCGAGCGCCGCATGCGCACCGGCGAAATGCCGATCGAGATGATGGTGAAAACCGACACCCTCCAGGACAGCCTGGAAAAATATCGCCAAAAAATCGCGGGAGGCGGCCGCAACCGCGCCGCCGCCTACGAGCTCGCGTTGGCCAGCGGCCGAGCCTACAAACCCGGCGACCAAATCAGCTACTACATCAAAGCCACGCCCAGGAAGGTAGCCGCCTACGAAGCCGCGAAGCTAGCCAGCGACTTCGATCCCCAAAACCGCGACGAAAACACCGACTACTACGTCGCGAAGCTGGACGAGTTGGTGAAGAAGTTCGGTGGCCTCGCGAAGAGCAACGCAAAAGCGCCGCAGCAGGAGAGTCTGGCGTTATAGAACCGCCGCGGACACCGAGTCACCTATACAAGCAGATCGTCAGGCTCATACGGCACTTTTGGGTTTATCGAACTACTCAGCGTGTTGAGCTGATCCTCGAGCGCTGCAATCAACTCCGCCCGCGGTTCCTTTTCTGCGGCAAGCTGGCGCAGGCGCAACTTGATGCGTTCAATCGTCATCTGAGCGGCGGCGCGACGACTTCTGAGATCCCTGAAGATCTTACGATTCAGGAGGATCTCTCTGATAGTGAAGTCACCTGCCGTTGTTAACGCCTCTAATCTGCCAGACACGTCTAACCGAGCGTGTTTGCCGTAAAAGTCGTCAACGCACGGGTCGACGAACCGATATCCGCGTTTTGCTTGATCATTGTTCGGCCACGTGTCCGATTTCGCATTGTTACACCAATGACAGCAGTAGTACAGGTTCCAGTAGTCACGAATGAGCCTTGGAAACTTCGCTACGGGTCTAAAGTGATCGATCTGAAAACTCTGATACCCGCCGGTGATCGGCGCACCTTCCTGAAGCAGACAGTAGGCGCACATTCGCCGAAAGTCGTCGCGCACCAGCGGCTTGTATGACCGGTAGTTTGCGAGCTGGCGAGGGTGATGGCGCCGGCGAAAAAACGGTTCTTTCAGGAGCGAATTAGTTCGTCGAGAATGCTCCGGACCCGCTGCAAGCCAGTTTCGAGTTCGTCGTAGTCAGTATGAAGTGCGCTGACGAACTCCTGCAGATGTGGATCCTTCGCATCAGTGGCGTCCAACTCCCGCTCTACTGCCGCAAGCTCCTGTGACTGCTCAGGTGTGAGCTCCCCTGAATAGTGCAACGCTGTGAGATCCTTGTAACGCGCGAGAACAGGATCGGCTGCCGCAGCTGGCGTCAAAGCTTCGGCCGTCTGGCGAACCACGTCTGCCGTCGGCAGTCTACGCAGCTGTTCCGGCGCTCTTTGCAAGCGGTCAAGAAGCTTGGATAGAGTCAGGTGTCCGTGCCGCATGCCCTCAGGTCCAAGGACCGCCAGGCCTGTATTGCCGACGGCGACGTATTCCAGCGGACGGCTCACCCAATTGTGACGTGCACACACGAGTTGAAGGTTGTCCCCGGTGTCGATTGACCAGCGGCGCGCACAGGGTCGCCAATGCGTCACTTCGGAGAGAGAGAGGCGACGCGGCGATGCTGTTAGCGACGCTCGCGTACCGGTCACGGTATTACGCTCTGTCTCAAACACTCGGTTCATCGATTAGCTCAAGGTCCCACACCGCGACCGTGTCGAAAAGACTATTCCACACTTCCTGCGCCTTCCTGAATTCCTCCAGACGTAGTCCGAAGGTCTGCCAATGGATATAGGCTGATTCCGTGTACATCCACGATTGATCGACTTCGATCCGTAGCAACTCTCCGGCCTCGCCAATCTGTTGATATCCCAGCATGCCTCCCCACAAGAAGCTGTCTGGCTTTGCGCGTGAGAAAAACTCATTCCGTTCCGCCTCGCTTGAAAACGCGGCATGCACCCCGACATCGATGAAGCAGTTCTGAGACAAGCCTTCGCCACACGCTGTCAGAGCTCTGTGGACGCACTGGTGAGCGATCTCTCGATCTGCACGGCGCGTTAGCCTCGTAAACACGCATTCAAGGCGCGTAGCGCTGACGTTGATGTTCATTAGATCGCTGAACAATTTCGCGCGCAAATTGTACCCGAACAGCCCGTCGCCAGCGTCCAAAGTGACATCACTGGCGCGGAGATTATACGCTGAAAGTTGCTCGACGATACTGACGGCGATAGACGCGGGATCGAAGAGTTCAAGCGGCCTCGCAGAAACGTAGGACGCCTGAAACGTAGCGGTACAATCGCGGATTTTAAGCTGCGTCATCATCGCTGCACATCGAATGCAGATCGTGGCACGTAGAGCATGCGATACAAGCGCGATTGTAGAGCTGTGTAGCTGCGGGTGCCGAGTTTTCTGCTTTTCGGCGACAGCGGTGGTGAAGATGGACTGCGACCACACGAAATTGCGACAGTCACAGCAAAGGGCGAACACATGTATAATGAAGCGCTCCTGCCAAATCGCGACCGCGCTCGCCGCGCTCACCATTCTCCCTGCGCCTCCGAGTTCCTACCCAGCCGAGAACGACCTCGCCGACATCAAAGCCGAAGTCGCGAAGCGGTATGATGAGGCGGTGAAGGCGGTTGGCTGAACGGATCGAGCAGGTGTCGGTCACGGCGGAAGTCGCGGGCTTGCCGAAGGCGCGGAGCACATGGCGCAGATGCGCGCGAAGCCGAATTCCAGCGCTCCTGATCGTGCAGACGAAGGCGGAGCAGGGCGTGTTTGTTACGCTTGAATGCGGAAATCTCCCGCGTGTTTGTAGCTCGCTGACTGCAAGACGAATTTCGCATTGCGCTCCGCCATGCGAGCGCTTACAATAGTGCGTGACGCACTATACTACTGCAGATTCTTCGGGAGCGGTCGGCAGCTGGAGGGGCAGGACGCTTCCCGCGGTCGCCGTATTCTTCTCCGTCTGGATCGCTTGTGTAGGCTTTCTCGCCGCGACCCGAGGCAATTTCCTGTTCCCGATTGTGTCGATGGTGCTTTTCGGCGGCGTGATGTCGGCTGTCGGGATCCTGCTTACCCGGAAGACAAACGCACCAGCCGTTCCGGTTGTGCATCCGAGGCGGGAGAGTGTCGCGCTGCTGGCATATCTCGCGTTCTACACCTTTGTTGTGTTCGGCCCAGTCGCCACTGCGGTGAAAGATGCGTTCGGTCCGGGGCCGACGCGGGAGGTCTTGGTGGTGGGCTATAAGCTCGTCGTCCACTTCGTTCTGCCAGCGATCTTGATTCTGGCGCTCGGCGGCCGCTTGCGCGGGATCTTCGACGCGGGCCTGGCCCGCCGCGGAGTAGTTGCCGTTATCGTGCTCTTCAGCGTCGTGATGATCGGACTGGTGGCGGCTCTGAATTCTATCTTTGAGACGTTAGCTGCGACCGGTCTCTCGCATCTTCAGATTGTGGGCTGGATCGTGCTCGCCTGGGCCTGGATGTCGGTCGAAGCAGGGTTCTGCGAAGAGTTTCTATTTCGTGGGCTGCTGCAAAGCCGCCTCACCTTGTGGTTCGGCTCCGCGCCCTGGGCGATCGTCGCGATGTGCATAGTCTTTGCGCTCGTGCACGTCCCGGGATTCTATCTTCGGGGAGGGGAGAACGTGGCCCGACAGGCACAGGGACTCGCGCAAATCACTGCGCTCGCCATTGGCGCGATCGGGCCGATCGCGTTGATGATGGGCATACTGTGGCAGCGGACGCGCAGTTTCCTGCTCGTCGTCCTCGTCCATGGCGCGATAGATGCGATGCCGGCGGTCGAGCGGATGATGCGCACTTGGAGCTGACACCTCAGATCGCGAACTGAATGACCGAACTCGATCTGACGATCCTGGCAATCATCGCGCGCGATGGTCCGATGTCCGCGTACGATGTGCGGAAGGTGTTTGCTCGCTCCTTGACCTCGACGTGGAGCTCCAGCACGGGCTCGATCTACCCGTCGATTCGACGGCTGCAGAAGGCCCGCCATGTGGCGGCGACGACGGCGAAAGGCGCCCGAGCCCGCAAGGCGTTGCGCGTGACTGCGTCTGGCCGCGGCGCGGTCGATGCATGGCTGCTACACATCACGGCCGGCGTCGCGGGGCCGACACCCAATCCAATTCGGACGCGAATGTATTTCGTAGGCATCGTGGCTCCCGCGAAGCGATCGGCGATCATTCGCCGAGCCACCGAAAGCACGCGCGCGGCGATCGCAGCAGCTGAGCAAGCACGCGCGGATCGCATGGCTGCCGACGAAGGCGACGCGGTGCAGCATCTCGCCAGCGAGGGCGTGCTCTTCGAACTGCGGGCGCGTCTCGAATGGCTGACCTGGCTCGAAGCGCAGGTGCGCAATTTGCCTTCCAAGTAGCTGGCGCGGCCGGCGCGGCAGCTCTGTTTCCGCTCAACGCTTTACGCGTGCGGTGCGGCTATCGTATCGCGAGGGTTTTCCACTCCAGCGCCGTGCGCAGATGCGGGACAAGGCGCTTTGTGAACTCGACGCGTCGCCGGCGGACAAGTGCGACCATTCGGGGCAGGTGAAGTTGGCCAGCTCGGGGAAGTCTTCGAAGTAAATTCCCGGCACTGACGTTTGCTGCAGGAGCGGGTCCCACGTTTTGGCGCGCGGGGTGAATCTGTCTTCGTGGTCTTTGAGCGCGCCGGTGACTGGAAAACGGACGAAGACGATTTTGCCGCCGCGGACGCGGAGCTTGTCGACGGCGGTTTTGGTGTCGCGGTAACGCTGTTCGACCGCGGCGGTCATTTTCGCGCCGAAGGCGTCGAGCGGGATGTAGCTGGGCGGCGGTGGTGGCGTGAAGAGACGGAGCCAGCGGCTTTTCACTTTCTCCTGCAAGCGGCCGGGCTCGGCGGCTTGCGCGACCATGCGGGCGCGGCGTTCGCGGTCGATGGAGCAGAAGTAGGGCGGTGTGCGCGGCGGGACTTGCGCGTAGGGGCGGTTGGGGATCGGCAGCTCTTTTAAGAGCGCGGCCATCGTGAGGTCTTCCTGTTTCAGGAAGGCGAAACTCTTCTCGAGTGGGACGGAGATTTCGTGGCTCACGCGCTGCGCCCAGGTTTGGCCGTGGTAGCGGCGGACGGCGTCGCTGGAGCGCGCGAGCGGCGGGCCGGCGGGCACAAACCACATTCCCGGCACAACGCTGGCGATGACGGTGCCGTGGAAATGCTCGTCGTTTGCGAGGTCCTCAAGCACGGGATAACCGCAGCTGCCGGCGAGCGCGAGTTGCAAGGGGCGTTTGCCGAGGCCGCGCTCGAGTTCGTCGAGATCCATCTCGAACCACGCGCGCGAGTCGCCGATGATCACGATCGATTCCGGCTCGACGTGACGGCGCGCTTCGGCCCAGAGGTCGTCGGTATCGTTCAGCGTCGGTTCGTAGCCTAACGAGCGGCAGTACACTTCCCACGCGGCCCGTGGCGATGCAGACGCCGATGACCACGGCAACGATGATGCCGCGCCACGGCAACGCCGGAATCACGCGTTGGAAATCAGAACTGGAAGTAGATGAAGGCATTGCTGTTGCCCTGGGTGAGGATGATGGCGCAGGCCATGAGGAACCACGCGGTCGTGACGGTCCAGCGAGGGAGGCGCGCGACGGCGGTTTCGAGTGAGATGTCGCGAAGCGCCCAAATGCGCGAGGAGGAGGAAGAACGTGACGATGCCGACCTGCAGGATTTCGCGCGTGCTGAGGATGGCATCGGGATGCGCGTGACGGCCGAACATTCCGCGGATCATGCGGCTGGCGGTCTCGAAATCCGAGGCGCGGAAGTAAACCCACGCGATCAGGACGGCAAGGTAGGTGATGACGCTGAGCAGCAGTTTCACCCCGGGATGTTCCGTCCACGGCGCGTCTTTGATTGTGCCGCGGATAAGGCGCATCGCCAAATAGGAGCCGTGCAGCAAACCCCAGACGACAAACGTCCAGGCCGCGCCGTGCCAGAGGCCGCCGATGAACATGACGATGATGAGGTTGACCATCGCGCGCGCCGCGCCGCTGCGATTCCCGCCGAGCGGGATAGAGGTAATCGCGCAGGAAGGTGGAGAGCGAGATGTGCCAGCGCCGCCAGAAATCCGAGAATCCGACGGCGGCGTAGGGGAGGCGGAAGTTGTCGCGCAGGTGGAAACCGAGGCAGAGCGCGGCGCCGATCGCACAGATGGAATAGCCGGCGAAATCGAAGAAGATTTGCCCGGCAAAGGCGATCACGCCTGTCCACGAGTCGAGCGCGACCAGCGGCCCGCCGTAGCCGAAAACGCGATCAGCGGCACCGGCGAGCAACGTGTCCGCGAGCACCACTTTCTCGAATAGTCCCAGCGTCATCAATGCGAGGCCCCAGAGAAAGCGCCCTTCCTGCGGTTTCGGCGGCGCTTCGAGTTGCGGAAGGAATCGCCCGCGCGCACGATCAGTCCCGCGACCAGCTGCGGGAAGAACGAGACGGCGAGCGCGAAGTCGCGCAGCGACCGCGTCGGGCGCATGACACCGCGGTAGATATCGAGCGTGTAGGAGAGCGAGTGGAAGGTATAAAACGAGATGCCGATCAACAGGAATACATCGAGATGCGGCGGCTTGTATTGGATGCCGCCGCGCGCGAGCACCGAGGTGAAATTTTCGAGCAGGAAATTTTCGTACTTAAAGAAGCCGAGCATGCCAGGTTCACCGCGACGCTGATCCGAGCCAGACGGTGCGCTCGCCCGGCGTCTCCACTTTGCCCATCTTGCGTCCGAGATAAAAATCGAGCGCCGTGGTCGCGAAGAGCAGCGCCGCGAACGGCGGGTTCCATGCACCGTAGAAGAGATAGCTCGCGACGAGCAGGAGATTCTTGCGCGCGTTCCAGTGGCGCATCGTCCAGTACGCGCTTAGCACCAGCGCGAAAAAGACAACGAACGTCAGCGAGTTGAACAGCATTCCGCTGAGTGCATCTATCAGAGCCTATTTTTGACCTCAAACCGGAATTTACGTCATGCTAATGATGATCGTACAGTCGCGGTAATACGCCTCGATCTCACAAAGCCATTACAATCGGCAGCCCTCTGCCTTTGGCCCCTCGCCGCCAAAGCAATAGCAGCTCTTGACCTCGCGTGGTTATTCTTCGCGGAGGTGATCTTTTTGCCAGCTCCCGGTTACACAAGGAAAGATGAAATATCTGAAAGCGGCTTACGGTGAATGTCAGGAACCCCCGCTCCTTCCGCTGGGTGGCCGACGACCAGGAGGAGGAACGGTTTCTCGTGCACCGGCCGATTCAGAATGCGGTTCAGAAAAGCCATCGGGCTCGGCGTATGTGTCAGCGCAGCGAGTCCGGCGTGGTGAATCGCCGCCACGAGAAATCCAGCCGCGATGCCAACAGATTCGGTGGCGTAGTAATGTTTCATGCGC
>JACDHZ010000178.1 GCA_013820755.1 Chthoniobacterales bacterium | reverse complement strand
TGGAACGGCCGCACGTGCCGCGCCTCGTAGCGGCTGCTGTTTAGCTTTTGGTATTCGAATGTCAGCTCGACCGATCGCAAGACCGCCTGGCTCGCAACATCGAACACTTCGAGATCAGATATGCTGGCACCGACGCTATGAAATGAGATCGCGTCTTCCATCTCGCCCCAGGAGAACGACACGCGATCCTTAAGACTGTCAGTTATTTTCCGGAAGGCTGAACGAAGCGGGCGTTCGAACGGCGTGCCGCGATATTGTGCCAGCGCTTTCTGTGCGACGAACAACGCCGCGATTTCCCCTTCTGATACCGCGATGCTTGGGAAGCTCGTCACCGCCTCCGTGTAATAGAAGCCGCATCGTACCGGATCGTAATCTATAGGCAGTCCCAGCCGGTCGCGCATGAAGTCGATGTCGCGCTGCACGGTCTTCGAGGAAACTTCCAGCTCTTCCGCGACCTTCCGGCAGTTCGGGAATTCGTCCGCCTTAAGTCGCGCATGCAGCGACATCATCCGCTCGAGAGGAGGGCGGGAAAAGGCGCGGGGCGTCACGTCTCTTGAACGGCGGTGTTTCTTCTGCACTGCACACGTGAACCCACGTCGGCCCGTAGCCGCAAGGCTAGATTCAATCCGATAAATTTAGCGTAGGACAGTCGATGTCCTACACCGCCTGCAAGAATTCGCGCAATGAAAACCTACTCGACCTGTCATCGCCGGCCAAACTTGCTGCCGGTTCCTTATTCAGTGCGGCCAGATCGTTTGGAGCGCGGCGTACGGATGCTCCGCGCCCTGCGGCTCTCCCTTGCCAGCGCAGACGCCCTGAACGTCCGGTCTGAGCAGTGCGAATTCGATTTCGCATTTGCCGGCCGGCGACAAATCGCGCGGTAAGGGATTTGAAAACGCCGTTGGTTGTGTCGATCGACGCCGAACGACATTCTCTGTCCAGTGGAGAGAAGTCTTGCGCCTCGGAAACCGGGTGAATAGCTTGCCTCTACGGGGTCACTGCATTGCTCCGTTTGACTTATGGACGTCAGCGGCACCGTCGAAGCAATCCTGCATCAAAAGGAGGGAACTGTCTGGTCCATCACACCCGATGCGACCGTCTACGACGCAATTGCGATAATGGCAGACAAAAACGTCGGCGCGTTGCTCGTAGTGCAAGATAACAAGCTTCTCGGGATAATCTCAGAGCGGGATTACACGCGCAAAGTGATGCTGCGCGGCAAGCGCTCACGCGAGACGTTCGTGCACGAGATCATGTCGACCGAGCTGACTACGGTCGATCCGAAAGAGAGTGTCGACCGCTGCCTGAGAAACATGACCGAGAAGCGTGTGCGCCACTTGCCCGTGGTGAAAGAGGGCAGCATTTGCGGCGTCATTTCGATCGGAGACCTGGTCAAGCACGTGATCTCGGCTCAAAGCGCCACGCTCGATCAGCTCGAGCGTTACATCTCGGGCGGCTACACGAATTAAGCCGTCGCGCCGTGTATCGCACGCCGAGAGGGCGCAATACCCGTTACAGCTTCCAGGCCGTTTGACCAGCGACGATGGTGCGAACGGCACGTCCCTTCAGCTTCCAGCCGTCGAACGGACTATTGCAGGAAACTGTCTCGAATGACTTTGCGTCGACCGTCCATTCAAGCGCGGGATCAATTAGCGTCACGTCCGCAGACGCACCGACGCTCAACGTGCCTTTTTTAATCTTAAGCAGCCGCGCCGGAGCGATCGTAAGCATTTCAATCACACGCAACATGTCGATCGTGCCCGTTTTGTGCACCAGTACGTCGATAAATAACCCGAGTTCCGTCTCGAGCCCTACGATACCAAACGGCGCGGCATCAAACTCCACCTCCTTCTCAAATCTCGCGTGCGGCGCATGATCGCTGGCTAGAATCCCGATCGTCCCGTCTGCGATCGCCTCCAGGAGGGCTTCGATGTCGGCCTCTGTGCGCAGAGGGGGGTTCATCTTATAATTTGTATCGAAGTTCTGAATCGATTCATCGGTCAGCGCGATGTGGTGCGGACAGACCTCACCGCTGATTTTCACTCCGCGCGCACGCGCTTCACGCAACAACCGCACGCTTCCCGCAGAGCTGATGTGCTGACAGTGGATGTCGTGATCGCAAAGTTCGGCGAGGAGGATGTTGCGCGCGACGATCACTTCCTCACCCGCTGACGGCCACCCGGGCAATCCAAGCAACGTGCTCCAGTAGCCTTCGTGCACGATACCTTTGCCCACGAGGTTGTAATCCTGACAGTGATCGAGCACAGGCACGCCGACCATGCGGGCGTATTCGACGGCGCGACGCATCAGTTCGTTATTCTGAATGCACCGACCATCATCGGTGATCGCTACCACTCCTGCGTGCGCCAACGAACCGATCGGCGCCAATTCTTCACCGGCGAGGTTTCTAGAGATCGCTCCCGTCGGCAGAATGTTAACGCACGCTGTCTCCGCCGCTCGTTCGTTGATCCATGTGACGGTGCTTGGACTGTCTGCAACGGGCAACGTATTCGGCATGCAGACGACCGTGGTAAATCCACCGGCCGCCGCCGCACGCGCCCCCGAAGCGAGCGTCTCTTTCCAGCCGTAGCCTGGCTCGCGCAGATGCACATGTATATCAATCAGTCCTGGCGCAACAATGAGCCCGCTTCCGTCGATCACCTCCGTATCGCGAGGGGCCGTCGCGGCGATCTTGCCGTCCGTAATGAAAACGTCGGCGACTTCATCCCGACCATTAGCAGGATCAATGACGCGGCCATTCTGAATAATGACGTTCATCGCTTTCCAATCCCGCCGCAGAGGTAGAGCACCGCCATCCGGACCGCTAGCCCGTTCGTGACCTGATCGAGGATGACGCTCTGCACGCCGTCGGCCAGCTCGCTGTCGATCTCCACACCGCGGTTAATCGGACCGGGGTGCATGATCAGGCACTCGGGCTTCAACAACTTCGCGCGAGCTTTCGTCAGGCCGAAAAGGCGAATGTATTCGCCGAGTCCGGGGAAGTATTCCTTTCCCTGACGCTCGTGTTGAATGCGAAGCAGGTTCACGACATCCGCGGTCGGGAGAACTGCGTCAATGTCGTTAGAAATGGAGACGCCAAGTTGCTCGAACGCGCGCGGCACAAGCGTCGTTGGCCCCACCAGCGTCACGCGTGCGCCAAGCTTCAAAAGGCCGAAGATGTTCGAGCGCGCGACACGGCTGAATAGAATATCTCCAACTATGACCACGTGCAGACCGGCGATGCTCCCTTTCTTTTCGCGAATGGTGTAGAGATCGAGCAACGCTTGCGTCGGGTGTTCATGTGCACCGTCGCCGGCATTTATCACGCTCGCAGACAACCGTTCGCCCAGGAAGTGCGCGGCACCGGCGGAGCTGTGGCGGAGCACGATGATGTCGGCATGATTCGCCTCGAGAATCTTCGCGGTGTCCTTAAGCGTTTCACCTTTGGTCAGGCTGGACGTGCTCGCTGAAATGTTAATCACATCTGCGCTAAGGCGGATGGCGGCGAGCTCGAACGATGTCCGTGTGCGAGTGCTCGGCTCGACGAAGAAGTTCACGACCGTTTTGCCGCGCAAGGCCGGGACCTTTTTCACGTCGCGTGTGCCGACCTGCTTGAACGCATCAGCATTATCGAGCACGAAGGTGATCTCATCGGCGCATAGCTCCCGGATTCCGAGGAGATCTTTCCGGTGCCACCGCAATTCTGAGGTTAGCGCCGCCATCATGACGTCTGGTCCTTTATTAACCAGACGGCGTCAGGCTCGTTGTCGACATCCTGAAGGCGCACTCGCACTCGCTCTCCGTTGGCGGTCGGTATATTTTTCCCGACGTAATCGGCGCGAATGGGCAGCTCACGATGCCCGCGGTCGATTAGCGTGGCGAGCTGGATTCGCGCCGGCCGCCCAAAGGAACCGATCGCGTCGATCGCGGCGCGAATCGTGCGGCCTGTATACAGAACATCGTCCACAATGATGATCGTCCGGTGCTCGATGGGCACCGGCAGATGAGAAGGATGCACAACCGGCAAATCGGCACGTTGTCCGACATCGTCCCGGTGCAAGGAGACATCGATGACGCCGGTCGCAATTTGAGTCCGCGCGACCGATCCGATGAACTCCGCGATCCGCCGCGCGATCTCCACCCCGCGGGAAGGGATGCCTGCGAGCGCGATGGCGCTCAGATCGGAATTGCGCTCAACGATCTCATGCGCCATCCGGCGGAGCGCCCGGCGAATGGTTTCCGCATCCATGACCAGCGAGCCACGAGATGCGAGGGCAGTAGAACTATTTTGCGGTTCCGTCATGTATCCTTTGCGATCTCGCCGGATCGCTTAAAAGGAAGGGCCCAAAAGAATCAGGCAGCTTGAGCTTTCGTCTCCTTTATGCGTTTGTCGCGCCAGCTGGAGCGATGTTTTAGGATCCAATCAAGGAGCGCCTTTTCAAAGCCGATGTCCGTGCCCGCTTTTTCGCTCTCGATCCATTTGTGCTTCAAAATCTCTTCGCGCTCAGCGAGGAATTCTTTGTAAAGGACTGAGTTCTTCACGAACTCAGATGGTGTATCCTGCGCGGCAGGCATGTCGTAACTCTTACCCATACAAGACCCTTCAGGTCAAACGGTCTCTTGGATAGACTGAACATTGGCCGTGCCTATTCAACTCGTCGCGCGGTATCCGTTGCTACCCCCGATCGTGTCGCGCAGATGCTGCGCGATCCGCAAGAACTCGGCGGCGACTGACGAACTCCTGCCCTCCGCTGTGATCGGCATCCCGCGATCACCCGATTCGCGCGTTGCGATATCGATCGGAATCTGACCGAGCAGCGGAACGCGGAGCCGCTTCGCTTCGCGCTCGCCGCCTCCCGAACCGAAAATGTCATACCGTTTGCCGGTATCGGGCGAAATGAAGTAGCTCATATTCTCGATCAAGCCTAGCACCGGCACGTTGACCTTTTCGAACATTGTTGCTGCTTTGCGAGCGTCGATCAGTGCCACTTCCTGTGGCGTAGTCACGATAACAGCGCCAGCGAGAGCAACGGTCTGTACGATGGTCAGCTGGATATCGCCTGTGCCGGGCGGCAAATCGAGCACGAGATAGTCGAGTTCACCCCATTCGACCTGTCGCAAAAACTGCTGGGTGTATCGCGTGACCATCGGACCGCGTAATACCGCGGGGGAGGCGTCATCGAGCAGAAAGCCCATCGACATCAGCTTGAGGTTGTATTGCTCGATCGGAATTATTCGGTTCTCCTCGGTAGCTGTGGGCCGATCTCGCGTGCCGAACATCAGCGAGATGCTCGGCCCGTAAATGTCGCAATCGCAGAGACCAACGCGCGCGTCGGTCTGATCGAGCGCCACGGCGAGATTCGCAGCGACGGTTGACTTCCCCACGCCCCCTTTCCCGCTGGCGATCGCGATGACGTGCTTGATCCCTTCGATGTTGGTAGCGCCTACACCCGCCGCTACGCCGCTCGCAGGGGGTGCATGAATGTCGATCAATACCTTCGCTTCGGTCACGCCGGGCAGGCTCTGCAGGGCTTCCTCCGCCTCGAATTTGATCGTGCGCGGAATGGCTGGATCATTAGTCGAGAGCGTTAGTTGCGCCGTGACCGAACTCCCATTGACGCGGATCTCCTTCACGAGTCCGAAAGAGACGATATCGCGGCTGAATCCCGGATA
>JACDHZ010000177.1 GCA_013820755.1 Chthoniobacterales bacterium | reverse complement strand
TTATCTTAGCGCGCGGGAAATGAGCCGGAAGCCGGACCGGCAGATCCCGGCTTTCCAATGCTTCGAGCACCTGTTGCCGCTCGCAATCCGCGAATCCGGCGGTGCGTCGCGAGATCTCGCACGCCGCAACCATGCCCAGACTAACCGCTTCGCCATGGAGAAAACGGCCATAGCCGCATGCTCGTTCGATCGCATGGCCGACGGTGTGACCGAAGTTCAGGATCGCTCGTTCGCCGGAGCTGTCATGTTCGTCGCGCGCGACGATCGCGGCTTTGATTTCGATGTTACGACGCACCAGCGCGGCGAAGTTTCGTCCGTCGAAATCGCGCAGCAGATCAAGCAACGATGGATCGGCAATGATGGCGTGCTTTATGATCTCCGCAAAGCCCTGGTTCAACTCGCGAGGCGGCAGCGTTCTCAAGGTGTCCAAATCCGCGACAACCAGCGCTGGTTGGTGCACTGCGCCTAACAAGTTCTTGCCTGCCGGCGTGTTCACGGCGGTCTTGCCGCCTATCGAGCTGTCTACCTGAGCGAGCAGCGTTGTCGGAACCTGCACGTAAGGAATTCCGCGGTGATATATCGCAGCCGCGAATCCCGCCAGGTCGCCCACGACCCCTCCACCAAGCGCGACGACAAACGAAGTTCTATCAAATCCCGCAGCGGACATTTGTTCACAGAGCGCGCCGACTTGCTCCAGCGACTTCGATTTTTCGCCCGGTCGAATGGTGATGGCCAATGGCTGGAACCCTGCGGCCTCCAAGCTTTGTCGCACGCTTGCGGCGAACAAAGCTGCTGTGTTGCTGTCCGCGACAACCGCGCACTGCGGTCCGCGCACGAGAGCGGATACTCGCGCGCCTATAGTCGCGAGCAGATTCGAACCGATCACTGCTTCGTACGTTTTCATGCCGATGAGAAGCGGAACACTTTCCACAGGCATGGCAGCCGGATTCGTGTGCATCCTCACCAGCGTAAAAGCAGTGCCGGAATGGCAAAGGGAAATCGACGTATTCGCCGCGAGTTCCTTGACAACCCGCGCCTTAGTTTCATGTAATGCAACATGAGCATGCCCGACCCCGCCGATCCTAACCCTCCGCTGACACCGGATCCGGTGAGCGGGGCGAAATCGACGTCCACTGGCCTTCCTTCGAACGTGGCCGCGGCTCTGGCCTGCATACCGCTGATCGGGGGCATCATCTTCTACGTGCTCGAGAAGCATGATCAATTCGTGCGGTTCTACGCGATGCAATCGATCATCTTCGGCGGCGTCTGGGTTGTGTTCACGATCATCTGGAATGTGCTGTTCGGCGTTCTGGCGCACATCCCGGCGATTGGCTGGGTGTTCGCGCTCGTCTTGTGGCTGATCTGGGCCGTTTGGAGCATCGGTGCGGTGATCATCTGGATCATCGCCATGATCAAGGCGTTCAGCGGTGTACGGTGGGATATCCCGTACATCGGGCCAATCGCACGCAACCAGCTCGACGGCACGACCAGCGTGTAACGTCCATCGCCTAGTGCCTGGTTCTGGAGGCTTCAGCCGCAGGCGAGCAGCTTCACGACAATCTCCGTCAGGATCAGCTCGTGATCGAGTTGGCTGCTGACCAGCTGAATGTTCCCTTCCAGACAAGCTTCCAGTCCGGCGATCAGCTGGCTCGTTTCAAAGCGATACGCTGACATCGCTGCAATCCCGAGCGCGTATGCATTGAGTGTTCCGTCCTTTTTGCGCGGTAAGTGCGCGGTGGCATCGGCCGGCAATCGATTGATCGCTGAGATAAATGAGAACGGCGCTGATGGCCGCGACAGCCGCTGGCGCTCCATCAGGTCTTTCGCGAGCAGAAGATTCCGGACAGTCGGCAAAATCGCGACGAGCAAAATTCCTATCGCCGTCTCGCCTTGATCGAGCAGGCTGCGAACGAGCACGAGCGCCCGCTCCAGATCGCATGCCGCGAGCGCATTTCCGAGTTCGAAGATCACACCGGCGCGCGACAACGGCACCAATGTCCGCACTTCTTCCGCTGTGACGCTGCGTTCGGAGCCGAGATACAAATCGATCTTCTCCAGCTCGTTTTCGATCTGCCGCGTGTCGCCGCCCGTCAGCAGCACGAACAGATCGAGCGCTTGCTCTTGAAACTGCAGCCGCCTTGATTTCGCGCGCCGCCGCACGACCTCGGTCGCCTCTTCTTCCCAGCCGCTCCGGCTCGCATCGAGCTTGTCGATCACCTGCAACTCAGCCCGCTTTGACAACGCTTTGTAGAACGACCGGCGCTTGTCGACTTCCGTCGCGCTGATCAAAAACGTGACGTCCTGCGGGAGATCATCGCCGATGACCTCGCCGAGCTCTTCGAGCGCGGCTTGGACCGCGGCAGAGCGGCCAATCACCGAATCGCCGAGACAGTTTGTGCTCTTAAGCCAGACGAGCTTGCCACCGAAGAAAGGCAGCGTCCGCAGCCCCTCAACGGTTGCGCGGATCCGCAAAGCGGTCTGCTCCGCGTTGTCTCCGCAGCCGTCAATTACTTCAATTCCGAAATCGCCCGCGTCCGGCGGCGCCAGTTTCGCAGCGAGTTCAGCAGCGATGCGTTTGACCTCGCTTTCATCGGATCCGACGACTGCATGAATCTGCCCAGTGGCGGGTGCAGATTTCTTCATCGTTTACGAACGCTCGATCCCTACACGCGCGAGCCGCGGCGTCTTGGAGTGCCGCCGCCGCGCGAATACTTCACCGGTTTCCGTTTCGGCTCGATCTTCGAAAGGCCGGTGCCGTTCTTCACCTCCAGGATTTGGTCGCGTAGCAGCGCAGCGCGTTCGAACTCGAGATTCGCGGAGGCTCGTTGCATATCGTCCTCAAGCTCGCGCAACAGTTCGGTCAGGTTGTAATCGCCTCCTGCCTCCTGCACGACTGAGGCTGCAATTTCCCGGCCGCGGAGGATCGTGTGCAAACTTTCCTGGATCGCACGCGTCACAGTTTTGGGAGTGATGCCGTGCTTCTCGTTGTATTCCATCTGCTTCGTCCGCCGATAATCGGAAATCGAGATCAGCGCCTCCATGCTCTGAGTCACCGTGTCGGCAAAGAGCACCACTTCACCATTGATGTGACGCGCCGCGCGGCCGGCAGTCTGGATAAGCGACGTCTGGCTTCGCAGGAAACCCTCTTTGTCGGCGTCAAGGATGCACACTAGCGAAACCTCAGGCAGATCAAGCCCTTCGCGGAGAAGGTTGATGCCTACGAGGATGTCGAAATCGCCCGCGCGCAGAGATCGGAGGATCTCCACTCGCTCAATGGTATCGATATCGCTGTGGAGGTAACGCACCTTCAATCCAACGTCGCGCAGGTAATCGGAAAGATCTTCGGCGGTTCGCTTGGTTAGGGTCGTGACGAGCACGCGTTCCTGCTTCTCCACTCGCGCGCGGCAAAGCTCGATCGTGTCGTCGATTTGGTTCTTCAGCGGATGAAGTGTGATCTTCGGATCGAGTAACCCGGTGGGCCGGATGATCTGCTCGACAACCAGTGGTGCCCCAGGCGTAGAAACGTCAAACTCAGCAGGCGGCTGGTCGGTGCGGCTGATGATCACACCTTTGCTGTTTCGGCCTTCACCCGGCAACACAAACGGCACGAGTTCGTCTTCGCCGACGCGGTCACGTTTGTGTGGCACGTATGCGGCGTTCCCCACGATGCTATTGCGAATTTCGAACTCCGCGGGCGTGGCGCTCACATATGCCAGCTGGTTGGTCGAGCCCATGAATTCCTTGAAGTTCAGTGGCCGGTTATCGAGCGCGCTTGGCAACCGAAAGCCGTATTCCACCAGCACGGTTTTGCGTGATTTATCGCCTTCGTACATTCCGCCAATCTGCGGAATCGTGGCGTGCGATTCATCGATCACGAGCAGGTAATCCTTCGGAAAAAAATCGAGCAGCGTGAAGGGCTTCGAACCTGGTTCGCGTCCGGAGAGATGCCGCGAGTAGTTCTCGATGCCGTTGCAGAATCCCATCTCCTGCAGCATTTCGAGGTCGTACTCGGTGCGCATTTTGAGGCGCTGCGCTTCCAGAAGCCGGCTCTGTGATTCCAGCTCCACGATGCGGTGATCCAATTCGTTCCGAATCGAGCTGAGCGCGCGGTTCAACTTATCTGCGGGCGTGACGAACTGCTTTGCTGGATAAAACGTGATGACGCTGAGCTGCTCGTGGGCGTGTCCTGTCAGCGGATCAAAACGCGTGATCGCGTCGATCTCATCCCCGAAGAACTCAAGCCGGATCGCCTCTTCGTCAGCTGTGGCCGGATACACTTCGACAACATCGCCGCGCACCCGGAACTTCCCGCGCGAGAAGCTCATGTCATTGCGCTCGTAAAGCATGTCGATCAACCGGCCGAGCACCGCTTCGCGCGTGATCTGCTGGCCGCGTTTCACCGTCAGCAGCATCCGCAGATAATCTTCCGGAGACGTGACGCCGTAGATGCACGAGACACTCGCCACGACGATCGTGTCTCGCCGCGACAGCAGCGCGCTCGTGGCGGACAAGCGAAGCCGCTCGATCTCCTCGTTAATCGACGAGTCCTTCTCGATATAGGTGTCCGACCGCGGGATGTATGCTTCCGGTTGGTAGTAATCGAAGTAGCTGACGAAATACTCGACCGCGTTGCGCGGGAAGAATTGCCTGAACTCCGAGTAGAGCTGCGCCGCGAGCGTCTTGTTATGCGAGATGATCAGCGTGGGGCGGTCGAGCTCCTTGATGACGTTCGCCATCGTGAACGTCTTTCCGGAGCCCGTAACGCCGAGCAGCGTCTGGTGTCGGTTCCCCGCTCCGATCGACTTGAGCAGCTTCGCAATTGCCTGAGCCTGGTCCCCACGCGGCTTGTAGTTCGATTCGAGCTCAAACGGCATCATCGAATATGTCCCACCGCAACTCGCGGCACAACGCTCAGAACACGGGCGATTGGGCGGAACAGGCTGCATATTCGCCCGGTCAGGGAGTCAGTCGCCGCCAGCGCGGTAGACTGGAGAGGGTGCAAACGAATTGTCAGCGCGCGTGCTTTCAGGTACGTATGAACGTGCGTCCGCTCCCAGCGCCAAAGCGGGCGAACAGACTTTGAAGACGCGAAAATTCCTCGCGGAGCTGAAGCGGCGCAACGTGTACCGAGCCGCGGTGGGCTACGCGGCCGTCGCATGGCTGCTCATCCAGGTGGCGACGCAGACGTTGCCGTTCTTCGAGGCACCAACGTGGATGGTGCGGGTGATCATCGTTGTGCTGCTGGCGGGTTTCCCGTTCGCGATGGCATGGGCCTGGATGTTCGAGCTCACCGGCGCGGGTGTCGTCCGGAGCGAGGAAATGCCGGAGGAGACGGAGGCAAGCCGTTGGACCGGCCGCAAGATCGACTTCGTCATCATCGCTGTCCTAGTGCTCGCTGTGGGCGCGCTGCTTTTCGATCGCATGCGGCCGAACGTCAGCGCGGACAAGAGTATCGCGGTCTTGCCATTCGAGGACATGAGCGCCGAGAAAGGGAACGCGTTTTTCGCGGATGGAATTCAGGACGACATCCTCACCAGCCTGGCACGAATCAGTCGTCTGAAAGTAATCAGCCGCACGTCCGTGAGGAGCTATCGCGGCGCCGAGAGGCGCAACCTGCGGGAGATCGGCAGAAACCTTGGCGCGCGCACTATCCTGGAAGGCAGCGTCCGCCGCATTGCTGACCGCGTGGTCGTGAACGTGCAGTTG
>JACDHZ010000176.1 GCA_013820755.1 Chthoniobacterales bacterium | reverse complement strand
GTGCGCTGCGGGAATCTGTCGTATGGCGATCAACGCCGCCTCGAGATCGTCCGCGCGCTCGCAACGAAACCGGAGCTGCTCTTGCTCGACGAGCCGGCGGCGGGGATGAATCCGCGAGAGAAAGAGCAGCTGATGGAGCTGATCAAGTTCATCAAGAAGAAGTTCGAAATCGCGGTGCTCCTCGTCGAGCACGACATGCGCGTTGTCATGGGCATTTGCGAACGGATATGCGTCCTCGACTACGGTCTAAAAATCGCGGAAGGAAGCCCAGCCGAGGTGCGGAACGATCCCAAGGTTATCGAGGCTTACCTCGGCGACGAGGCGGCAAAAACAGCCTGACGCACATGCTCGAGCTCAATGACCTCGCCGTCTCGTACGGCTCCATCAACGCGCTACACGATGTTTCTCTGAAGGTTGAGAACGGTTCGATTGTGACGTTGATAGGCGCAAACGGCGCCGGCAAATCGACCACTCTGCGGGCGATTTCAGGACTGCTGAAAGCGCAGAATGGCACGATCCGCTACGAAGGCGAGGACATCACCAACGAAGCGCCCCATCGAGTCGTAGCGCGAGGAATTTCTCACGTCCCGGAAGGGCGCATGATTTTTGCGAACCTGACGGTACAGGAAAACCTTCTGATGGGAGGCTACCTGCGGCGTGATCGCGGGAACTTCAGCGACCAATTCGACTTCATCTTTGGCACTTTCCCGAGACTGAAGGAGCGCGCGAAACAGGTGGCTGGGACGCTTTCTGGCGGTGAGCAGCAGATGCTCGCAATCGGGCGCGCACTGATGAGCAAACCACGCTGCCTTATGCTCGACGAACCGTCGCTCGGCATTGCGCCACTTCTCGTGAAGACGATTTTCCAAAAGATCGTCGAGATTAACAAGTCGCTAGGCATCACGATTCTGCTGGTCGAGCAGAATGCGAACCTCGCGCTTGAGGTTTCGAACTACGGCTACGTCCTCGAGACCGGGCGAATTATCCTGCACGATCAATCGAGCGCGCTTCGCGTAAACGAGCGGGTGAAGAGCGCGTACCTCGGCGGTTAAAATAATTTTCCACCGGAGTCTCGTGAGGTTGCGCGCACGCTGCTTCGCTTGCTATAGATGACTGCTGCCGCCCAGTCCGCTGTTCCAACCAGACGGGGCAAACCCGAGAAGGCGCTCGATTTTTTCGTCGTTCCAGAATGGTATCGGAATTGCGGTCTCTGAAGAACGCGGCGCCTGCAGTGCGGCAGCACGCTCCATCGCTTCGACCAAGCCGCGCTCGTCTCCATTGAAGTTTATTGCTGCGTCCGACGCCGAGCGCGCGCGCAAGTCAGCCAGCATCGTCGTCAGCGATATGCTTTTCTGTTTCGGCACACGCAAGACATCGAGCATCCGCTGGAAACTGAGATGAAATGGAATCGTGGCAGAATCGTTTGCAACGTTGCCGGTAAGGACAGCGGCGGGCGCCATCACCTCAGGTGAGGTCGCGATCGATCTCCATTCGCCAAAGCTGTGATAACCGAGTTCTGCAGCGTAGGAACCGCCGTTTGGCGGAATCTCCACGAGGCAGCTGCTGCTCATCGGCTCTACTTCACGGGTCGTGTGCTCTGACCGGTCGGAATTTAAGATTCGGAGATGCACCTTCCGTTCACGCGGCGCGGGGTCACCGAACGCGATCGTCCAGTTGATATCCCAATAGGCGAACAGCGTGCACGGGTCGCGCGCCATCAGGCAAAGTGATTGCGTGCCGTACGTGCGCGGCAACACTGCGGCTCGCGTTCCCCCCTCGTCGCTCTTCGACGCGCTAACTACCGGTTCCGGTGAAAGGATATAATCAGAGCCATCAACGGCATTGCCCCTGTCGCCACCAGTTAAGCCTTTGAGTTCGGAGTTCAGATTAGATGCCATGTTTCCGTCCGCGTGCAGCTACAAAGCTATCTCGTAGATGTAACTGCGGGCAAACAGAAACGGTCGTGGACGGCTCAGGCAGCAGGCTGGCCGCGATACGCAACGAATATCTACATCCTGGCCGGCACACAGTGATCACGCCTCGCCCTATCGATCCTTTACCATTCGAATTGCCGTTTTCGGAGCCGCTGCGAAAGTGCGGCCTGCAAACGCTCCTGTGAATACCCTCATCATCTGCAATCCCGACGCTGGCAGCGTCGATGACGCTGCGGCGCTGCTCGATCGCCTCAGCCGCGTCGATTCGGCTATAGTGAAGCGAACGAGCGCCCCCGGCGAGGCGACAATGCTCGCGCATGAGGCGGTTCACGATGGCTACGATATGGTAGTAGCGGCGGGAGGCGATGGCACGTTGAATGAAGTCATCAACGGCATCGCAGAACACACGGAGAAGATCAAGGTCGGGCTCGTGCCACTCGGCACCGGCAACGATTTCGCCCGAATGCTTGCGCTACCTGATTCAATCGACGGGTGCATTGATGTGCTGAACGCAGGTTGCGTGCGACAGATCGACCTTGTGCGTGTGACGAGTGACCAGATCCGTTACTTCGTGAATGTGTCCGCCGGAGGGTTTAGCGGCACAGTTGGTGAGAAGCTGACTGCCGAGATAAAGAAAAGCTGGGGGCCGCTTGCTTACCTCCGCTGCGCGGCGGAGGCACTCCCAGAGTTGCGGGCTTATCGTACTCAGATCGTGTTCGATGACACTTCTGTCCTGGAGCTGGATCTTTATAACGCCATTATAGCAAACGGTCGGTACGTCGCAGGTGGCACCCCTGTCGCACCAGAGGCGGCGATCGACGACGGGTTGCTCGATGTCGTGCTTGTTCCTGAAGCTCCCGCCGGGAACATCGCGGTCGTTGTTGCTCAGATCATGCTGGGCAAACATCTGGCGAGCGAGACCATCGTCTTTCGCCGTGCCGCCAAGGTTTCCATCCATTCCACACCGGGAATGTGGTTCAATGTCGACGGCGAACTGGTTGGCAATGATCCAGCAGTGTTCGAAGTGATCCCCCGCGCGCTTCAGTTCGTTGTTCCTAACAACACGTGAAGCCAAAAGTGCTCAGCCTCGATCAGCTCGCGTCGCGCTCGGCTGAACTGCGCGCACGCGGTCAGAGGCTCGTCGCGACCAACGGCTGCTTCGACATTCTGCATGTCGGACACGTTCGATACCTGACGAGCGCTCGCGCGTTCGGTGACGCGTTGGCAGTTGGAGTGAACAGTGATGCGTCAGTGGAGATAATTAAGGGGAAGGGCCGACCCATCAATTCGGAGGCGGATAGGGCTGAGTTGCTTGCTGCTCTCGAGTGCGTCGACTTTGTGACGGTTTTTCCGGAATCGCGAGCAACAAAGTTTCTGCAAAGCGCGGCACCAGTCACCTACGTCAAAGGAGGGGATTACAAACCAGAGACTTTGGATCCGGAGGAGCGCCACGTACTGGAGAGCATCGGTGCCGAAATTCGTATCATATCTTTCCAAGCGGGGTACTCCACGACGCTGATGGTCGACAGGATCAAGAGTAACTAACGAATGGCTGCCAAAGGTCTCGGAATCCTTGGTTCTGGGAGAGGCAGCAATTGCCGCGCGATCCTCGAGCGAATACGAGCAGGAGATCTTTGCGCTGAAGCTCGGGTAGTGGTTTCCGATGTAGTCGATGCAGGCATATTGGAGATCGCACGCGAGTTCGGAGTTTCTCAGGTCTACCTTCCGCCAGGTAACTTCCGTACCAGGCTCTCAACCGAATCCGAACTAGCGCTAGTTCGTATTCTGCGCGATTCAGCAGTGGAGTTGGTTGTGCTTGCTGGATTTATGCGGGTTCTGAAAAGGCCCGCGCTAGAAGCATTCCCGCACAGGATTCTTAACATCCACCCATCGTTGCTACCGAGGTTCCCTGGCCTCGAAGCGTGGAAGCAGGCGCTGGTCGCAGGGGAGACTGTCACTGGGTGCACTGTTCACTACGTCGATGCCGGTGTCGATAGGGGTGAGATCATCGCGCAACGTGAGGTTCCTATTTTACCTCAGGATACCCCAGAGAGTTTGCACGAGCGGATTCAGATCGCCGAACGCCAGCTCTATCCGGCAGTGATCGCTGAATTGTGCGACTAGCCAGTAGCTAAAGACGCTCGGCCTTCTGATCACGTGCGAGCAGGTCCTGTAAGCCCTGTGCGGGAAGCTTACCCTCATACAAAACGGCATGTACTTGGTCGATAATCGGTGTCTCGATACCGAATCTTCGCGCACACTGATACGCACTTTTCGCGGTAGGTATCCCCTCTGCGACCATTCTCATGGACACCGTTATCTCCGCGAGCTCACGTCCTCGACCGAGCTGCTCTCCAACACGGCGATTTCGGCTGTGCTGACTGAAACAGGTGGCAATCAGATCACCTGCACCGCTGAGTCCATAGAACGTGCGGGTGCTGCCTCCCATTGCCGTCCCGAGACGTACTAACTCGGCAAGTGAACGGGTCACAAGCGCAGCCTTTGAGTTATCTCCCAGACTCAACCCATCACTGACTCCTGCCGGGATCGCGAACACGTTCTTGAGCGCGCCACCCAGTTCGATCCCGGTAGTTTCGTCACTCGAATAAATTCGGAAACGCGAACTTCCAAGATATTGTTGTAACTCTTCAGCACAATCCGCTTCCTCGCATCCAAGCACGGTAGCAGTCGGTAAGTCACGAGCGACCTCTAGCGCGAGGTTCGGACCGGAAAGCACAGCGACTGTATGGTCAGGGAATACTTCGGAAAGTATCTGCGTCATGCGCATCCCAGTCCCGTGCTCTATCCCTTTTGTGCAGCTCAGAAGAACAGCGTTCTTCGGGACGAACAGTTTTACTCGTTCGGCAACGGAACGCACAACTACTGAAGGCGTGACAAACACAACCAGGTCAGCGCCAGAACAGACGCTCGGATCGTTTGTTACCGCGACTGCAGGTGGAAGCGTCACGCCCGGGAGGTAATCAGGATTTTCGCGAGCCTTTTCTAGCAGCGCGACGTGTTCTGGATTGTGACCCCATAATGCTATCTCGTTCCCTCGCTTCGACCAGAGTCCGGCCAAGGCCAGTCCCCAGCTCCCGGCACCGAGAATCGCTGTGCGCTTAATGCTCACTTCCGGTTGAAACGTTGTTCTGTGCCCGCTCGAAGGCGAGCGAAATTCGAGCGGTGCCGCCAGACTACGATCGCCGTCATCGCTATCGAAAAGTATAACAGGACCACCCCTTGCGTTCGGCCCATCTGCACGAGAATCGCAACGACTAGAGGCAGCGCGATTGCCGCTGTGATCGAGGCGACAGACACATACCGCGTCGTTTGGAACACCAGCAGCCAAACGAGGAAAATCGCAATCGCAGCGATCGGCATAACACCTAGGATCGCGCCGGCGGACGTCGCAACTCCCTTTCCGCCTCGGAATAGGAGCCATACGGGAAATGAATGACCAAGGACGCAGGAGGCGGCTGCAAGAATCGCGTAGAATTCGGCGTATTCGGACGCACCCGGCACACGCGTAACGAGGAACAACGCTGCACGAACCGATAGGAAGCCTTTAAGTGCATCTAGAAAGAATACCGAAAAGCCCCAAGACTTCCCAAGGACCCGCAGAATATTCGTTGCTCCAATGTTGCCGCTGCCGTGTTGGCGCACGTCGACGCCAGCGAGTCGCCCAGCGAGATAGCCATTCGGCAATGACCCGAAAAAATATCCTGCGACTAAAACCGCGAGCGTCAGAAGCCACATGGGTCGCGCGTGACAGCAGCGCGCTTTATGGAACGCCGTTCGAATCCGTTCAAGGG
>JACDHZ010000001.1 GCA_013820755.1 Chthoniobacterales bacterium | reverse complement strand
GAAACGCGGCGCGCGCCGCGCGTTTGAATACTTTCTGTCAGAATCGGTCTCAGATTCCGCTCGTGTTGCGAGCAGATCTGCGAGATCCCCCGTTCGAAATCTCGGCCACTACGTAGCGGTGTCACAATCGAGAGCATCGTTCAATGATGAACACTTCCCCGGTGATCCCGGGGATCTCCGCTTCGATGCTGTCGCAGACCTTACCTTCAACTTCGTAGCCGTGGCGGCGCGGATGAAGTCCAGCTTTGACGAATGATTGCTCGATAAAATCCGATGTCAGCACGGACAGCCGACGGACTCTGCACCCGATCAGCAGTGAGAGCGCCGCCGGACGCGCCTCGTACCCGCTTAAAGCTTTAGAACGGCGTGAGTTGCGTCTTCGTCGGCTCGACAAAATCCGCGGAAGCAACGGTCAACGTCTGGTTCAGGTGCCGTGACAACTCAACGGCCAGCACCGAAGCAATTTGCTTCGGATCGCGCGTGTATGTCGGGATAGGGAAACCGCCACTATTTCGATCGTAGCCGTAGATAGTTCCATCCGTTTCCCAGACGCAATAGGCGTGTCCAGCCGAATTGTCGGAGTAGCGAACCAGGAGGATTTTCGCCCAAAAATCGCGATCGAGCGTGTGCTTCGCTTGCACCACCGCCATGTAATTGCAAGCCGAGACAACGCAGCCATTGATCATCGCGAGGTCCTGCGAAGGATCGGCGACCGTAGGGATGTGCTGGCTTCCGAGTACGAAACAGGCGGCGCCCACAATCAGAGGCGATATCATCTCACGAAAAAAAAGGAAATTTAGAAAGTTCATTGAACGATTTGAACACCGAGGAATCACACAAGTTTTCGCCTAATTTGCTCTCAACTATGGTTTTTATAACATTAGAGCCGCAGAAAAGGGAAGAAGAATTTCGTAACAGTACTCATTTAAAAATGTGGATACTTCGTACTTGCCGCCGTCAACCACCCCGCACGGTTCACGTGTATAGCATAGAGACGCTGCTTAAGAAGCGACGTTTACCTCGTGCGTTCTTCTGGTCCGAGAGGCAGGTCCGAATAATCTGGGGGCGGGAGAATCTCTGTGAACCACACTCTCGCCTGCTCATCGGTGACGTTTCGCTTGTAGCTATCGATAATCTCGCGAGGGGAATTGCCCATTTCGACCGCCAGTTCGGGTAAGTTGCCTTTCAACTGGCGAATACGATAACTGGCATAGCTGTGCCTGAAACCGTCGTAAATGCTGCACGCCCCTGCCGCCATTCGGAGGGAAATCATTTTTTGCTGTGTGACTCGCGATGACGCCAAATCTCCCCTTTCAAGCCTTTGAACGGGTTAAGCCACTTTTCGGTAATAGCGTGCAGCGGAACATCGCGATTCGCTTTCGACCGCACCTTCTGGCCGGTGATATGAAGAATTTTATCATCCCAGATGAATGCTTGCCATTTCAGCGGACGACGCTTCGCATTTTCCGCGTGAAATTCAGCGGGTCGCAGTCCCTGAATCCGCCGACCACAAGAGCGGGAATCATGTCGATATCAGTGTCCAGCGCGGCGAGCAGCAGCGTCTGCATCTCCACTGGCGTGTAGATTTCAACCTCGTCTCTGTATTCCTTCTTCGGCCTACGAACTTTTTGGAATTCGGTTTTCCGATGTCCGGAATTGCACTGAGCGTGTCCCGCGCGAAGAGCGACAAACTTACAAGGGAAGCGAGATTGCTTGTCCGAGTCTTCGCACCCCAGAGCCTACCTTCCTTGCTCTTCTGAGCCAATCCGCTGTTTCAAGCGTCTCAATCTGATGAATCTGGCGCGTTCCAAATTCCTTGCTAACCTGCGAAAGTGCTTTTGAAGAGTCGCAATGTGACTCTGTGACAGGTTGTTTGCGAGTTGATGAGCGACGAAAGTCTCTGCGCATTCTGCAACCGTTTGCGGCATCAGCCGTTTAGTCCGGTGGTGTGCGAGGTAGAACGTCACCGCCTCACGCAAGGTGGCCCCTCCCCCCGTTCACGCAGCAAATGCTCCAGTTCGGAGTAGGTTCGCCGGTCGCTGTTGAGAGGATTCAGCGGAGCGGCGTTGGCGCGGTCTAAATCGAGTTAGTCAAACGAACGGTCGAGGTATTCGACGGCTGCACTAAATTTCGCGCGCGTGTTTGCCTTCGCCATACCACCGGAGCGAAAAGTACGTTTTCAACGTGCCATTACCGAGGCGGTAAACCGTTCCAATGCGCCCGTTCTTCTCAAATCTAACTGGAAATCTAACTGGTTTGATGCTTTTGTGTTTAGCCACAGGACCTCTTTATACAAGAATATACAAATCCAAGCGAGTAGAGCTACTGTTTCTTTGAAGACCTGAAGAAACCCAGCATTCGAGGTAAGTGCTCGGCCAGGAATGAAATGGGCGACTTTGGGGCCACTTTGGAAGAGTGGAGGCGAGGGGAGTCGAACCCCTGTCCTCGAAGCTGTCTACGCAAGCTTCTACATGTTTAGCCGGTGATTTATTTTTAAGGAGCCGAAGGCTGCGCCGGCACACTCCGTCTCCCGAGCCACCACGAGGTTTCCTTCACCGGGCGGCGCGGTCACTCCGCCGTCCGATTAGCCTGCTGTCCATGTTCCCGGTCGTAGCAGGCGTCCAACCGGGAACATCACGGTCAATTAAGCCGCGAGAGCGAGATCTTGGTGATCTGCGTTTATTTTTTTTGGTCCGGATTTTAACGAGGCCAACGAACCATCCTCGACATGCCGCCTGTGCTTCGAACTACGAGTCGAAACCAGTGCGCCCCCTTCTCTTTCGGAGTGCGTATCATAGCTCACGCTATCGCCTGTTTCAACTGCGCCGCCGCGAAATTGGCTTGCGGAGCCACCAGCTGCGTCGGACGAATGGCTGCGTGACGCTTGTGAATCCGAAGCCGCAGTGTGACGATGCCGCTGCGGTTTAACGTGAGCAGTCGCGCAGCGCGTTTGAGCGGCGGCGACGCGATCGTGATCTCGGTGCCGAACAGCGGCCGCACCTGGCTCCGCACCTTTCTCGCGGCCTATTTCTGCAGCCGATTCGGCCATCCGTTTTCGCTCGATCCGGAGGAATACGGCGAACCCCGCATCCCGCGCGTGATCTACACGCACGACCTTTACGAGCACTACACGAAGACGCGCTGGTGGGACCGCGTGCGCAGCAAATATCTGGTGCCGCAAAGCGAGATCAGACGGGCGCGCATTCTGTTGCTCGCGCGCGATCCACGCGATGTTTTCGTATCGCACTATCACGAGCTGACGCGCCGCACCGCCGAGACTGCCGGTGAGTTGAAGGACCGATCGATGAGCGAAATATTGCGCGATCCGACCCACGGCATCCGGTTGATGGTGCGCGCGATGAATGAATGGATCGCCGAGTCCGGGCACCGCAAAGATTGCACGCTCGTCCGCTACGAAGATCTGCATTTCGACCCGGGGACGCAGTTCCGGCGCGTGCTCGCCGGAGCAGGCGAATCCGCCCCAGTGCAACCGCACTTCGATGGCGCACTTCAGTTCTCGCGCTTCGGCAATATGCGAAAAATGGAGGCGTCGTGTGTCTATGATCCGCAGCTGCTGCAGCCGGGCGATGTGCATGACCCGGAGTCTTATAAAGTGCGCCGCGGAAAAGTCGGCGGCTACATTGATTACCTGGACGGCGCGGATGTTGATTACGCCACCCGCGCTGTCGCGGAACTTGATGCGCGCTTCGGCTACGGCGCATCAGCAGCTATTCCGCGTTAGCTTTCACGATGTGCGGCATAGCCGGTTTTGTCGGCCCCGAAAACGGGCGTGACCGCGCCATGATGTTGCATCGCATGGCGGAGGGCCTGCGGCATCGCGGACCCGATGATGACGGCTACTTCTTCGCACCGGGCATGGGTCTCGCGATGCGGCGACTCAGCATTGTCGATGTCGATTGCAGCCAGCAACCGATCGCGAACGAAGACGGCACCATTCACGTGGTCTTTAACGGCGAGATCTACAATTACGTCGAGCTTCGCGCCCGATTGCAGGAGCGCGGCCATAGATTCAAGACGCACGGCGACACCGAAACGCTCGTCCATCTTTACGAGGAATATGGCGCCGATATGTTGCGTCACCTGCGCGGCATGTTCGCCTTCGCGCTTTGGGATTCGCGCACCAAAACGCTCTTGCTCGCGCGCGATCGTCTCGGCAAGAAACCTCTGAATTACGTCCTCGCGGATGGCTCGCTGTTGTTCAGCTCGGAGCTTGCGCCGTTGCTCGAGGCGAAGCTCGCGCCGTGGGAAATCGAGCCGAGCGCGCTCGCCGCCTACCTGTTATTCGGCTTCGTCTCCGCGCCGCAAAGCATGGTGCGGCAGATTAGGAAACTGCCGCCCGCCCATTATCTTCTCTGGCGCAGCGGAGAGGTGAAGGTCGAGCGCTACTGGTCCTACACTCAGTCGCCGAGACTGACGTGCAGCTACGATGAAGCGATCGAGCTCGTGCGCGCGAAACTGGATGAAAGCATTCGGCTCCGGTTGCGGAGCGACGTGCCAATCGGGCTGCTCTTGAGTGGCGGCCTCGATTCGAACGCAATCCTCGCGCGGCTCGTGAAGGGGCTCGGACGGAAGGTGCAGGCATTCACCATCGGCTTCGCGGAGCAGGATTACGATGAATCCGTAATCGCGCGCGCGTCGGCGAAGCATTTTGGTGTTGAACATCATCTGCTCAGTGGCGGCGCCGATCTCCTGAAGCTGCTGCCGGATGTGGTGCGACATTACGGCGAGCCTTCTGCCGACAAGTCGGCGCTGCCGACGATGCTGGTCTGCGGGCTGACGCGGCAGTTCGTGAAAGTCGCGCTCAGCGGTGACGGGGGAGATGAAGCATTCGCAGGATATCCGAAGCACCGTCTGGCGCGGTGGCAGCATCACTCGTCCCTGCTGTTTCCGCGACAAACTCGCGAGCACTGGACGTTCGCCGCGATGGTCGGCGAAGGTTGGCGTGGGACCAAAGCTGCCGGAAAGCTACAGCGCCGATTTCTCACCGAAACGCCCAGCCTGTTCTCCGGCGAGTTCTTTTCCGGCAGCTTCTTCCAGCGCATCACGACCGACGCCTTGCGCCGCGAAAGCGATCCGGTCCTGCGCGATGTCGTCTCGGAGTTCTGGGCCGGCACGATGGATCCGCTCGCACGCATCCTGCAGTGGGATAACACGGAGCCGCTGCCAAATTCGCTCCTGACAAAGCTCGATATCGCGAGCATGGCGCGGAGCCTCGAGGTACGTTCCCCGTTTCTCGATCATGAGTTGGTCGCGCTGTGCGCGCGAGTACCTAACGAATGGAAAGGGAACCGCCACGAAGGTAAATTGATGCTGCGCGACATTGTCGCCGCCGATCTTCCAGCAGAAGTTCTGCGCGCGCCAAAGCGGGGCTTTTCTGTGCCGCTCGCGCGCTGGTGGCGAAACGAAGCGCGAGAGCAGATTCGCGATGGCGTGCTTCCGCTGCATTCAGCCTTAACCCCGTACCTCGACGAGCGAACGGCCGCGCAGTTATTGGATGAACATCAAGCCGGCCGGGCAAATCATGCGCAGCGACTTTGGAATCTGTGGGTGTTGAATGAATGGGCGCGCATGTTCTTCAACAACTAGAACTGGGTTGCAAAACTGCGTATTTGGAGATTCGAGAGAGGAGTGAACCCCTCATCCTAACCTTCTCCCCAGGGGAGAAGGGATCCGCCGGCGAGCACGATCCGCGCGGGTAGCGCTAACCTTCTCTCCGTGGGAGAAGCGATCCCTCTCCCGTTTTGGAAGAGGGTTAGGGTAAGGGAAAACACTTTGAAGCGACTTAAATTACTTCTAACTCAATGAAACAGCTGCCAGACTTCGCGGCCTCAGTCGCAATCGTTGTGTCGAGTTGCGATGCGTTCTTCGATTGCTGGCAACAGTTCGCTTCCTTCTTCCGCAAGTTCTGGCCCGATTGCCCGTTCCCAGTTTACCTGATCGTGAATCGACTGCCGGTGCGCTCCAGTTTCATCCGCGCGATCGCGGTCGGTGAAGATCGGAATTGGGCGTCGAACATGAAGACTGCGCTCAGCCAGATCGATGCCGAGCGCGTGTTGTATTTACAGGAGGATTATTTCCTGACTGCGCCCGTCGCCGAAGATCAACTCGCGCGCGACTTCAGCTACGCGTTCGAGCACGACGTCGACGCGTTTTGCTTTCGCGCGCGCTCGGAATTGGAGCAGGCGTTCGCGCCAATCAACCCCGATTTCGGAGTCGTCCCGCGCGAGTCTGATGGGCGGACGCGATGCCAGCTGACGCTCTGGAAACGCGACGCATTCACCTCCGCGTTGCGCGATGGCGAGACGGCGTGGGAGATGGAGTCGCGCGGCAGCGCGCGCACGCGGGAGATGAAAATCCTCTCTTACAGCACCCGCGAGCGCGCCCCGGTCGCGTACTTGATGTCGGCCATCGTGCGCGGTCTCTGGACACCTGAAGCGATCGCGATGTGCAAAGAGCAAAACCTCGCGATCGATCCCCACTTTCGCGCGACGTATTCCCCTCACCCGCTCCGGCAACGGCTCGGACGGATGCAGACTCGTTTCGGTTTACGGCGCGAACTCCGGAAGCGCCGCGCCGCGCCGGTCGAACTCGATTAACCGCAGCCGCCGGGCGCCAGAGCAGTTGTCAAACGAGTTCCCAGATACATTCCCATCATCTCGACCGGAGCGAGTCTGCGAGCGCAGTGGAGAGACCCCGTGGCATCACGAGTGACGTCGCCGGTGGATTCCACGGGGTCCCTCGACTGCGCTGCGCTCCGCTCGGGAAGCCAGCCGTGTTTTAGACGCCGTGTCTGAACGCAAACCTCCTTCCGGAATTTTCTCTACCGTTTCGGTCGCCCCACCAGAATGCCGGTGTCGCTTCCGTAGCGCGCCAGGTACTTCGACAGCTCGGTATCGACGACCGTTTTGCCGTAGTTATGCGGCGACGATGCGTGCATGAAATGCAGCACGCCATCTTCGCCGCGGAGCGCCATGCCCACATGCGTAGTGCCGAAGAGCCGCCCATCGTGCCCCACGATCCCGATGATGTCGCCGTTTTGCAGCTTCGGCTCAATCGACGCGACGCGACTTTTCGGGATTTGATAAAGCGGGCGGCTCGAGACGCGCGATTCCATCTGCGCCAGCGGCCGAAGCAACGATCGATTCGATGCCAGATAACGATAGTGCTTCCAGCCCTTGGTCATTTCTTGCGCCGCATGCGGCACTCTTTGCCCGCCAAGACTGCGCGTCAGATCGTTAATCAATCCCCGGCGGTCGTTATCCGCGTACCAATCTTCGAGATAATGCAGCCGCGACAGGTATTCGCCCGTGCAACGACCATCCCGGTAGCGATCGATCTCGACGTAGTGCAGCAACCGCTCCGGCGTCCAATTTTCCTGCGGCTCCGCGATCATCCGCGCAAAGCCGAGCGCAACCTCGAAAAACGTCCAACAATCGAGCCCGTTGAAGTTCACCGACGGGGCTTCGATGCGATTGTCGATCTCGAGCGTGAATGATTTGTAAGGCGTGCCGACTAGTGCGCGGCCAACAGTCGCGGTCCGTTCGCCAATCGGCAGCGACGACCAATTGCCCACGCGTGCCTCGTTCACAAGCCGGTCGAACTTATCGCGACCTTTGAAGACGGTTGAAAACGGCAGGCCTGAGTCCGCCAAAGCCGCGTTGAGCGTCACGATAAGGAGCGACAGGCTGAGCAGAAATTTAGGCATGAGCGGCGAATATCCCGCTTACCGCGAAGCACGCAACGTGCCTGCCGAAATCGAACGTGCGGGAATCTCCCACAGCCAGTAGCTTCGCACGGTGGTGGACGACCTGTTCGCGGAGCCTGAGGCCAAGGCAGTGAAAGAGCCAACGGCTGAATCGCCGCTCGCCGCCCGCATGCGTCCGCAGTCGCTCGATGAATTCGTCGGCCAGCAGCATATCCTCGCGCCCGGGAAACTCCTGCGGCGCGCGATCGAGGCGGACCGCCTGCCTTCGGTCATCTTGTCCGGTCCACCCGGCACCGGGAAAACGACGCTCGCGCAGATCATCGCAGGCATGACAGGGGCTAAATTCGAGCGGCTGAGCGGCGTGGAAAGCAACGTCGCCGATATGCGCCGCGTCGTCGCTGCCGCTGCCAATCGCATCCGCACGTCAGGACAGAAGACGATCCTTTTCGTCGATGAAATCCACCACTTCAACAAAGCACAGCAGGACATTCTCCTGCCCGACGTGGAAAGCGGAAACCTGCGTCTGATCGGCGCAACCACTTACAATCCGTTCTTCTACGTCAACAGCGCGCTCGTCTCGCGTTCGCAGGTGTTTCAGCTGGAGCCGCTGAGTGTGGAGCAACTCGAGCAGCTGATCGACCGTGCCTTGACGGATGAGGAACGCGGGCTGGGAAAGCTCAATGTCAAAATTGATCCCGAAGCGCGGACGCATCTCGCGAAGATCAGCGACGGCGATGCAAGAAAATGTCTGAATGCGCTCGAGATCGGTGTGCTGACGACTGCACCGGACGTGGCGCAAGCTTCCGACTTGCGATCGCCCACAGAGAGCAAGTTGGAAACTTGCTCCACCATTCACTTCACTCTCGCGGTCGCGGAGCAGAGCATTCAGCAAAAAGCCGTCGTCTACGATCGCGCTGGCGACGCCCACTACGACACAATCAGCGCGTTCATCAAAAGCATGCGCGCATCGGATGAGAAAGGCGCGATCTACTGGCTGGCGAAGATGCTGCACGCGGGCGAAGACTTTCGCTTCATTGCGCGCCGCATCGTCATCTTCGCGAGCGAAGACGTCGGCCTGGCCGACGCCGAAGCGCTGCCGCTCGCCGTCGCTACGCAACAAGCGGTCGAATTCGTAGGCATGCCGGAAGCGCGCATCCCCCTCGCCCATGCCGTCGCCTACATGTGTCGGACGAAAAAAAGCCGCGAAGCCTACGAGGCACTCGGGGCGGCGACTGAAGAAATCGAGTCGGAGCAAACCGCGCGCGTTCCCGAGAAGCTGAAAAACAAGCGCTTCCCGGTGAATCCCGACAAGTAGCGCCCCTACGGAGACAGCGCGGAGCGCGACCGGCTGTCATCCCGAATGCCGCGCAGATTTTGAGGGACCTCGCATCGGAGCACTGCGCTCCCGCGATATCGCGAGCGCCACACCATTGTCGATCGTGGCGGTGAATTTTCACGGCCACTCCGCCTCGCCTTCGGTGGCGTGCGTGCAGTAAGGACGCGTAGTGTAGGGCGTGGCCGCACGTCTGAACCCTGAGTCGGTCGCGTTGCAGAAGCGACTGCATCCGCGACTCGCAAAGTGGTTCCGCCGCACCTACGGCAACTTCACGGATGCGCAGTTGCTCTGCGTGCCGGCAATTCTGGAGCACCACTCGATCCTGATGACCTCGCCGACCGGGAGCGGAAAGACGTTCGCGGGATTTCTCGGTATCTTCGACTCGCTGCTGCGCAAGCTGGATGCGGGTGAGCTTACCGGCGGAGTGCAATGCATCTACGTCTCTCCACTTCGCGCGCTCGCCTATGACATCGAGAAGAACCTGAGCGCGCCAATCAGTGGAATGGGCTTGGAGAAGGAACTGCGCGTCCATTCTCGCACCGGCGACACGACTGCTGCACGGCGCGCGTCGTTCAAACGAAGAGGCGCCCACGTGCTCGTTACGACGCCGGAAAGCCTCGCAGTCATGCTGGCGCAGGATGCTTATCGCGAGCATCTGCAGAGCACGGAGTTCGTGATCGTCGACGAGCTGCATTCGTTCGCCGGCAACAAGCGAGGCGCTGATCTGAGCGTGTCGCTGGAGCGACTCCAGCAGCACTGCGGAGAACGTGAGTTTTGTCGGGTGGGTCTCTCGGCGACGGCGGCGCCGGTGGAGTTGCTTGCGCAGTTTCTTGTCGGCGTCGGCCGCAGCTGCCGCATTGCCGAAGCGAAGCTCCAGAAGGAGTCAATTGTGGAGGTCTTTTCGCCGATCCGACGGAAACCGTATCCGCCCGCAGGCTACACCGGAGCACGCCTTTACGAGGAGCTCGCGCAACTGATCCGCTCGCGACGATCGGTAATCGTTTTCACGAATGTCCGCTCAGCCGCGGAGCAGCTCGGATTGAAGCTGAAGGAGCTACTGCCGGATCTCGCGAATCAGATCGAAACGCACCATGCGTCACTTGATCGCAGCGTGCGGATGGAGGTGGAAGATCGACTGAAGAACGGCGAACTCCGCGCGGTCGCGTGTTCGACCAGTCTGGAGCTCGGGATCGACATCGGTGCTGTCGATCTCGTGGTGATGGTCGCGACGCCGAAAGGTGTCTCGCGCGCCATCCAGCGTATAGGCCGGTCCGGACATTCGTTGAACAAGAACAGCCACGGCGTTCTCGTCGCCACAAACATCAACGATCTCGTCGAGGCGACAGTAACGGCGCGACTCGTTAGGCAGCGAATTCTCGATCCGATCCGGATTCAGGAGCAGCCGGTAGATGTGATCGCGCAGCATGTCGTCGGGATGGCAGCCGAAGCGCCGACTGCTGCGGCCGAGATGTTCGAGATCATACGGGGCGCGTTTCCGTTTCGGGAACTCTCGCGCGCCGAGTTCGACGAGATTCTGAACTACCTGCAAGGAGGCGGCTCGTCCCTTGCTGCTCAATATCGCGGCCTTTTCGGGAAGATTACCGTAGATGAGAATGGCATCGTCTCGCTCACTCATCCACGGATTGCGCGCGAGTTTCTTGTGAACATCGGCACGATCGTTTCGGAAAGCTTCGTCGATGTTTTCATGCGCCGCAGGCGGCTTGGTTCAGTCGAAGAAAATTTCATCAAACAGCTGCAGATCGGGGATTTGTTTGTGCTCGGCGGGCGAACGGTGCGGCTGCTGGAGACAGCGGTGCAGGCAGCATACGTCGAGCGTGCCGATGGTCACCTGCCGACGATCCCGCGCTGGAACGCGGCGAAGATGCCACTTACGTCGGGGCTAGCTCGCGCGGTGAGGGAGCTACGATCCGATTTAGCAGACAAAATCGCACAGGAACCTTCGGCTTCGGAGCCGCTGGATTGGCTGGTCGAGAATTTCGCGATTTCGATCGCCAACGCTGAAGCCATCCTGGAGCAGTTCCGCGCGCAGCTCAGCATCTCGGAGCTGCCGGTGGGCGAGAAGATGCTGATCGAGCTATATCGCGAAGGCGAACACTCGCATTACTTCTTCCACTCGCTGATCGGACGTAGTGCGAACGATGCGCTCTCGCGCATTGTCGCCTGGCGCGTGAAGAACCGGATTGGCGGGAATGCGCTCGCGACGATAGACGACTACGGCTTCCTGCTGACACTGCGCCCCTTCCAGGAGATGCCCATGGAGGATTGGCGACTCTGCTTTGAGCGCGAAGGTGCAGAGGAGGACCTTTATGCAGCGCTCCGCGGCTCCGAGTTGGTGAAGTGGCAATTCCGGGGCGTCTCGCAGACAGGCCTGATGGTCCCACGCAATTTACCGGGCCAGAAGCGGAAACCGAAACAACTCAGCTGGAGCTCGGAGGTGTTGTTCCGCGTGCTCGAACAACACGAGCCGAATCACCCGTTGCTGCGCGAAGCGTATCGGCAGGCAATGCACATCTTTCTCGATGCGGAGCAGGCGTATGCGTTTCTGGATCGCGTGCAGAGCTTTCGCTGGATCTTGCTCGAGTTACCTGCTGTCTCGCCGTTTTCGTTCCCGATCTACGCAAGCAAGATCAAAGAAACGATGATGCTCGAAGATCCGGCGAGCGCGATCGAGAGAATCTATCGCGAGATGTATGCGCGTGTGGAGGAAGTCGCTTTCAGCCGCAGCAATCCCGAGACGTGAAGTTCAAAGATCATTTCTCAGGACATGCGGAGCAGTATGCGCAGTTTCGTCCGCGATATCCCGAATCGCTGTTTTCCTATCTCGCTCTGCTCGCACCGGCACGTGAACTGGCGTGCGATTGCGCCACCGGCAATGGCCAGGCTGCCGTTGGTTTGGGAGCACACTTCGAGCGGGTCGTCGCCACCGACGCGAGCCCGCAACAAATCGAAAGGGCAGAGCCGCATCCGCGCGTCGAGTATCGAGTCGCTCCAGCGGAGAACAGCGGATTACCGGCTGATTCTGCCGATCTGGTGACAGTCGCGCAAGCGCTCCACTGGTTCGATATTCCGGCGTTCTTCGCTGAGGCGCGGCGGGTGCTCAGGCTGGGAGGCGTGATCGCCGTCTGGGCCTATAATCTTCTCGGCATAACGCCGGAAGTCGATGCGCTGGTGAGCAGATTTTACTTCGAGACGACTGCACCGTTCTGGCCACCGGAGCGCGTGATCGTGGAGTCCGGCTATCGCGATCTCGAGTTTCCCTTCGCGAAGATTACACCGCCGCTGTTCGAGATGAGCGCCCGATGGAACCTCGAACAGTTGCTCGGTTATCTGCGCACATGGTCGGCGACACAGAAATTCATCAGGGCGCGCGGGTTCGATCCGGTCGGAACGCTTGGCGCGGAACTCTGCTACGTGTGGCAACTCGCGGCAGCCGCACGCGTTGTGCGCTGGCCGCTAAGTCTCCTCGTCGGCAGAAAAAACCGCCTGGCAGGCTGACCGAGGTGAAAAACAAGAAGGGGCAGGTCTTGCGACCCACCCCTTCCCGCTACCTAGCATCAGCCTTCTCCTAGCTTTTGCTCTGTGAAACTATTTCGTTAAGTTTGAAGATCGGCAGGAACATCGCGATCACGATACCGCCGACGATTACACCAAGGAAAACGATCAACATTGGCTCGATCAATGATGTGAGCGCGTCCAGCAGCGCCTCGATCTCTTCGTCCCAGAAGTCCGCCATTTTCTCCAGCATCGTATCGATCTTGCCCGTAGCTTCGCCAGCCGACACCATGCGCAACATCATTGGCGGAAAGATCGGCTTCTTAGACATCGCGACCGAGAGGTTATCGCCTTTCTCCACGTCAGAGGCGACCCCTTTGACGCTGGTCTCGATCACATGATTGCCAGAAGCTGCAGCTACAATGTCGAGCACTTCCAGAATGGGGACACCACTGCGAATCAGCTGCGCGAAGGTGCGAGCGAACCGCGACATGCAGATTTTGTGCGCGAGCGGTCCGAACACCGGCATTTTCAGTTTCCACTTATCCCAGATCTGCCGGCCGCGCTTTGAACGCAGGAAGGTGCGGATTCCGAAGAACACACCCGCGATTACCGCGACCAGATAGTACCACTGGCCCCGGATAAAGTCGCTTAGGTCGATCAGGAATTGCGTCGGCGCGGGAAGCTTTGCACCGAAATCAGCAAAGATGCCGCCGAAGACCGGGACTACCTTCACGATCAGGAACGTGGTAATCGCGAACGCAATGGTGATCACGATCGTCGGATAAGTCATCGCGGACTTGATCTTTTTACGCAGACGCGCACTCGCCTCAAGGAACCCTGCCAGCCGATCCAGAATCTCCGAGAGCAAGCCGCCATGTTCGCCAGCTTTGACCATGCTGACATAAAGGCGGTCGAACACCCGGGGGTGCTTGCCGAGGGACTCGTGGAACGTCTCGCCGCCTTGGACGCGCGTGGTGACGTCGTTGATTACCTCACGAAGACCCTTCTGCCGTTTAGGATCGGATTGGTCATACAAAGCCGTGAGCGCCTGGACGAGAGAAATACCCGCCTCAACCATCGTGGAAAGCTGCCGTGTACAGAGCACAAGGTCGGTCTCTTTAACCTTCCAAACCTTTTTTCGGACGCGGTTTGCCCCTGCCTTTTGTTGGAGGGAGAGCACCATGAGCCCACGGCTCATGAGGCTAGTCACAGCATTATCCTCATTGAGTGCGTCCTGGATTCCGGAGACGATCTTTCCGGACGCATCACGAGCCTGGTAGGAGAAGGTGATCATTCTATTGTGGTTATAAAGAAAGTAGCAGCTATGATGCCACTGCTCAGCGCAGAAGATGCGTCGAAAGAGTGTTCTGCGTAGTGCGGCAGCAGAAAAATGACAATAATGGCCGCCCCACAGAGCATTGCGCAAATACATCATGCGTAGCTTACACGTAGACATTCACGAGCTCGACCATCGCTACGTGATTTGGCAGACCTACGATCCGACAGTGAAAGCGGACCTGTCATCAACTGCCGTCAACACCGATCGCGGCAGATATATCATCGATCCAGTGTCTCTACCGCCGAATGCAGTTCAAGCGCTGGTCGGAACCGCCATCACCGCCATCATAGTGACCAACGAAAATCACGCTCGAGCAACCGCAGAGTTCTCCGAGAAACTGAGCCTGCCAGTCTTCGCTCATTTTAGAGCGGAGCCCGCGCTGGCCGGCATCAGCGTTACACCCATCACCGAAGGCACGTCAGCCATACCTGGTTTGGAAGTTATCGAGCTAAGCGGCGGTGCTCGCGGCGAAATCGCGCTACATGACCGGACGGAAGGAGGCACGCTGGTGATCGGCGATGCACTTATCAATTTCGGGTCGACTGGGTTCGGATTGCTGCCGGCGAAATACTGTGAGGATCAGAAACGTCTCCGCAAATCTCTGCACAAGCTCCTGCAGCTAGAGTTCGGTCGGATGCTCTTTGCCCACGGCGCACCGATTCTGTCGAATGCTCGGGCACGCCTCGCGGAACTGCTCGATGGTGAAACCTGACGAGGCGATCTGCCGCGCGCCTGATGCGCGAGCGGTCGAAGACGGCAGTTCGCTATCTCGTTTCCTGCGGCTGATCCGGTTCTCACACACGATTTTTGCACTGCCGTTCGCGCTTGGGGCGCTGCTCGTCGCATCCGGCGGTCGACCATCCGCACGCACGTTTCTGCTCGTGCTTGCATGCATGGTTCTGGCGCGCACGGCAGCGATGCTCTTCAACCGTCTCGCGGATTGGTCGCTCGACCAGCGAAACCCCCGCACAGCAACGCGCCATCGTCTCATCCCGCAGACAGCGGTCATTTTCCTGCTGGTTGCCTTTGCCAGCGCTTTTTTGTTCACCGCCAGCGCTATCAACCCGTTGACAGCGCTCCTTTCGCCGCTGGCTCTCGCGATTATCTTCTTCTACTCACTCACCAAACGCTTCACCGATGCGACACATTTCTTCCTCGGCCTTGCTTTGGCGATCGCGCCAGCCGGAGCGTGGATTGCCGCGACAGGCAGCCTCGCTCTGCCGCCGCTTCTGCTTGGGTTTGGGGTGATCTGCTGGGTCGCCGGATTCGACTTGATTTACGCGACGCAGGACTACGAATTCGACCGTCGCGAGCACCTCAGGTCACTGGTCGTGAGGCTTGGAATTATCCGTAGCCTTCGTGTGGCACAATGGCTGCACCTCGCGATGTTCGCAGCGCTGATCGGCTTCGGATTGGTGGCAAGGCTCCAGTTCGTGTACTTCGCCGCGATGCCGCTCGTCGCGGGGGCGCTCTGGTATGAACACCGCTCCGCTGCCCGTCTTGATCTGGCAGCGATCAACCGCGCATTTTTCCACAGCAACGCCTTCGTCAGCGCCCTTTTTCTCGTCGCAACCTGGACCGATCTGCTACTGCGGGTGCGGCACGTCTAGCCGTCCAGTTGAGCGATCCGCCTGGCGTGGCGACCGCCTTGGAAGTCAGTGGTAAGCCACACCCGGACAACGGCGAGTGCTGTCTCTTCGGGGATCACGCGTTCCCCTAACGAGAGGACGTTCGCATCGTTGTGCTGCCGCGAAAGCCGCGCGACCTCTTCGTTCCAACAGAGCGCACAACGCACGCCACGCACTTTGTTCGCTGCCATCGCCTCACCGTTGCCCGACCCGCCGAAGACGATCGCGCGATCACATTCCCCGGCGGAAACAGATTCCGCCGCCGGCCGGATGAACATAGGATAATCCACCGGCTCTTCGCTGAAGGTTCCGAAATCGCGCACCTCGTGATCAAGCGATTGAAGGAGTTGCTTCACCTTTTCCTTCAGGCGAAAGCCCGCGTGATCCGTCCCAAGGGCGATCTTCATCCCGCGTTGTTAGCGGAGCAACGCATCTGCTGTCGAGGCAAAGGCCATCAGCTGCCGTGGAACTCCGCGAGATGCGTCCAGAGCTCGCGCTCGCGATCGGTCAGCTTCTTCGGGACGCAGAGTTCGATCACAACGTAAAGATCCCCGCGGCTGCCAGAGGAATTGGGCAGCCCCCTCGCCCGCAGGCGGAAGCGCTGTCCTTGTGGGGTTCCTGGAGGGATCTTCATGCGCGCCTTGCCTTCGAGCGTCGGCACCTCGAGCTCGGTGCCGAGCACTGCCTGCCAAAGGTCGAGCTCCAGTTCATGCACGAGATCGCTTCCTTCCACTGTAAAGTCAGGGTGGCGAGCCATGCGCACGCGCAGGAACAAGTCACCACTCTTCCCGCCGCGGGCGCCAGCTTCGCCTTGTCCAGCCAATCGGATCCGCTGACCTTCGTGCACGCCGCGCGGAATCCTGACTGTATAACTCTCGACCTTGCTCGAAGAGCTTCGCCGTAGCGACACTGTTCGCTTCGAGCCGTGCAGCGCTTCTTCGAGCGTCACCATAATATCAGCTTCGACGTCGCTCCCTCGCTCTGCCGTTGCTTCCCGGCCCGCGAACCCGCCGCGGCCAAACCCCGATTGAGCGCGGCCGCCGCCGAAGAATGCCTCGAAGAAATCGCTGAACCCAGTGCCGCCGAACTCGAACTCGACACCACCATTGCCACCACCGAACGGAGTGCCGCCGCCCGCCTGCTGCCGTCCCCACCCTGGAGGTGGTTGAAACCCGCCGCCTGGCTGATTCCAGTCGGCTCCAAGCTGATCATATTTTTGCCGCTTGATTGGATCGCTGAGGACCTCGTAAGCTTCATTGATCTGCTTGAACTTCTCCTCCGCGGCCTTCTTGTCCTTCGCGACGTCGGGATGGTGCTTGCGGGCGAGCTTGCGGAAAGCGCTTTTGATCTCGTCTGCGGTCGCACTCTTCGAGACGCCAAGGGTCTCATAATAATCTCGGAACTGAACAGCCATCGCTTGGGGAATTTCCGTTCTTCATCTCGTTGCGCAACTGCGCGGCACATCGCGTGTGTGCTGTTTGTTAGCATCGGCTAGCCGTCCAGAGACTCTGCAATGTTTGATCTGCCCTTGCCTTTCGGAGATATTCCGACGTGCCGGAATTCGGAAAGCTGTTGATGCTCGTCGGCCTGCTCCTTGCCGTAGCCGGCGCGGTGCTTTGGAGCGGCTTCGGTGCCGATTGGCTCGGGCGTCTGCCGGGCGATATCCGCATCGAGCGCGGCAACTCCGCGTTCTACTTCCCGGTGGTTACCTGCATTATCATCAGCATCGTGCTGACGGTGATCATCTCTTTTTTTCGCCGATAGCGCGGCGGAATGGCTACACGCGTCGAACACCAGTCCCGCCTCGCCGCTCATGTCGCCGCATTGCGCCAATGCCGCCGCTGCCCGCGCATGCTTCCGCCGCCCGTGTCTGGTGGCGCGGTCCTGAGCCGGGTGATGCTGATTGGGCAGGCTCCAGGTGTGAAAGAACCTGTACTTGCGCGGCCGTTCGCGTGGACGGCTGGCCGCACGCTCTTCGGCTGGTTCAACCAATTCTGCGGCTTGGACGAAGCTGAAGTGCGTGCGCGAATTTACTTCGCAGCCGTTTGCCGGTGTTTCCCGGGGAAGAACACGAGCGGTGGCGACCGCGTGCCCGCGCCAGATGAGATTCGGAATTGCGCTGGCTGGATGAACGACGAGTTCCACATCCTGCGACCGCAACTCGTTATCGCGGTAGGCAAGCTCGCAATTTCGCAGTTCATCGTCGTGAGCAAACTCGACGGGGTGATTGGCCGTGCTTTTCGACTGCGCCGCGGCGGCCGCGCGTTCGACCTCATCCCTCTCCCTCATCCGTCCGGTGCTTCGCCGTGGCATCGCATTCCGCCGGGAAAGGCGCTCCTCGGCCAGGCGATGGAACAGATCCACCGTCACCCCGCTTTCCTTTCGCTGAAACGAAAGGCTGCTTTCGCGCCTGCCTAATCCGTCTTCCTTAAGCCGATGCCGCGTAAGATCCGAGTCACCGTCTGGGGTGAAAACATCCACGAACGCAAAAACGCCGTGGTGCGCAGTATTTACCCCGAAGGGATGCACACCACGATCGCTGACGCCATCGCGGAGAATCGCTCGTTCGATGTCAACACCGCGACTCTCCAGCAAGCGCAACATGGCCTAACGAAACGTGCGCTCGATGAAACGGACGTGCTGGTCTGGTGGGGACACGCCGCTCACGGACAGGTGAACGACAAGGTCGTCGACCGTGTCCTCGCTCGGGTATGGGAAGGAATGGGGTTCATCGCACTGCACTCGGCGCATTACTCAGAGCCGTTCAAGCGCCTCATGGGGACGAGTTGCTCACTCACGTGGCGGGAAGCCGGCGAGAAGGAACGCCTCTGGGTTTGTAATCCGGCGCATCCGATCGCGCGCGGCATTGATCGGTATTTCGAAATCTCCAGCACCGAAATGTATGGCGAGCCGTTCGCGATTCCCGCGCCCGACGAAACCGTCTTCATCTCCTGGTTCGAAGGTGGCGAAGTGTTCCGGTCCGGCTGCACCTGGAATCGCGGCAACGGCAAAATCTTCTACTTTGGACCCGGCCACGAAGTTTATCCTATCTACCATCATCCACTTGTTAGGCGGGTCTTGCGCAACGCGGTCCTTTGGATCGCATCCGCTGCGGACAAGTGGATCGACAGTTGTCCGCAAATTCCTGCAAGCAAGGCGGCGGAGCCGCTCGAAGTAAAAGGTCCGCACATGCACAAGAAGGGAGAAGCTGGTTTCCGATGAAAAACAAAGCGCCAACAATGATTTTCGGAGGATCAAAATGGACCAAAGAACACGGGAGCTCGTTGCTAAAGTACCCCAGGTAACGCTTGTATTCTGGATCATTAAGATCCTGGCGACCACGCTGGGCGAGACCGGCGGCGACGCCGTCACCATGTCGTGGCTTGGTGAAACTAGCGCCGCGGCCAAAGGCACCGGCTATCTGATCGGAACGGCAATATTCGGCGTAATTTTCGCTGCCGCGGTCCTGGTCCAGATCAAGGCGAAAAAGTTCCACCCGTTCCTCTACTGGTTCACGATTGTGACCACGACGACGGTCGGGACTACGCTGGCCGATTATTGCACCAGATCGCTGCGCATCGGCTACACCGGCGGTTCGACCATATTGCTGATGCTTGTGATTACGTCACTTTTAACCTGGCGTCGGTCGACCGGGAGCATCTCAGTCGAGACCGTGAACACGCCGAAGGTGGAGATCTTTTATTGGGTCACAATCATGTTCTCGCAGACGCTGGGGACGGCGCTCGGGGACTGGCTAGCGGATACCAATGAGATGGGCTACCTCGGGGCTGCCGCGGTCTTCAGCGGTTTACTCCTGGTGACCGCGCTTCTCTACTACTTCACGAGCATTTCGCGCGCGGTATTGTTTTGGGTGGCCTTCATCCTGACTCGCCCGCTCGGAGCTGTCGTCGGCGACTTTCTGGACAAGCCTCTCGCCAGTGGAGGGCTGGCTCTGAGCCGATATACCGCATCTCTGGCGCTCCTGGTGGTGATCATCGCGTTGATCCTGATTTTCCCGCAAAAGCCCGCTTCGAAAGTGCATTGATCCCGTTCTCGTCGCGGCTGCGACAGGCCATTACGGGAAGCAGGAAGCGTGTTCGCATCGAACTTCCAAAGCTGATTGCCCTGCCGCGCACGCGTTGCGGCGGCCAGAGCGCCATCGTATAGCAGCGAACTGATGAGCGAGACGAAGACGCCCACGCGCGGTGAGATTCCCGATTCCGACAAATGGGATTTGACGCAGTTGTTCGCAGCCGTCGGTAAGTGGCAGGAAGACGTCGCGTGGATCACATCGATGTATCCGCGCATCAAAGAATGGAAGGGGCGCGTCGGAGAATCGGCGGCGACGCTCGCCGAGTTGCTCGGGTTCGAGAAGCAACTCGATCTGAAGATTGAGCGCGTTTACCACTACGCCTCGCTGCAGCTGGCGGAGGACAGCGCGAACAACGAATACCTCTCGCGCGTCGGCCAGCTCCAGAATCTGATGACGCAGATTGGCGAGGCGTCCGCGTTCGTGGTGCCTGAAATTCAGGCGATCGATGACGCGCGTTGGTCGGAGTTTCTCGATGATGCGGTCCTCAACGAGTGGCGGATTGGGCTGCACAAAATCCGACGCATGCGCCCGCATGTTCTCAGCGAACGCGAAGAACGCCTGCTTGCCATGGGCAGCGCTGCGCTTGACGGGTACGACGACACCTTTTCGCAGCTGACGAACGTCGACATGAAGTTCGGCGTGCTCCGCGACGAACACGGCGAAGAGCGGACGCTCACGCAGAGCACCTTCAGCTCGTTTCTGCTGAAACGCGATGCCGCCTTGCGGAAGAGCGCCTTCACGCAGTTTTATGCCGAGTTCCAGGATCACCAATACACGCTCGCTGCATCGCTCGCGTATTCGGTCAAAGCCGATGTGTTTCGCGCACGCGCGCGTAATCACCCGAGCGCTCTCGAAGCATCGGTGTTCCGGGATGATGTTCCCCTCGCGGTTTATGACGGTTTAATCGCGGCTGTACGAAGCGGCATCCCGCCTCTGCTGCGTTATTACAAGCTGCGGCGTCGCGTTCTCTCCCTCGGAGAGCTGCACGCCTGCGACACCTACGTTCCGCTCGTGCCGGAGATCGACACACACGTCAGTTTTGACGAGGCCATCGAGAAGGTAACGTCGTCGCTTGCGCCGCTCGGCGACGAATATGTCCGCGTGCTCGGCAATGGATTGCGTTGCCGCTGGTGCGACCGGTATGAAACAAAAGGCAAACGGAGCGGCGCCTTTTCGAGCGGGAGCTACGGCGCGCCGCCATTCATCCTGATGAATTACAAGGACGACGTGTTCGCCGATGTCTACACACTCGCGCACGAGGCGGGACACTCGATGCACACGTGGTTCGCCCAGCAGGCGCAGCAGTTCCAGGACTACGATTATCCGATCTTCCTGGCGGAAGTCGCCAGCACGTTCAATGAGGAGCTGCTCACGCATTTTCTACTCGAGCAGACGAGCGATCCCAAGATGCGCGCCTACATCATCAACCGCCAAATCGACGACATACGCGGCACTCTGTTCCGGCAAACAATGTTCGCGGAATTTGAGAAGGCGATCCATGCGATCGAGGAGAGCGGAGAAGCGCTCACGCTCGACGTTTTCAAGGCGGAATATCGGAAGCTACTCGACGCATATTTCGGCGACGCTGTTGTGGTCGATCCGCAGCTCGAGCTGGAATGTCTACGGATCCCGCATTTTTACAGCGCATTTTATGTCTACAAGTATGCAACGGGCGTTTCTGCGGCGGTGTCACTATCGCAGCGTGTGCTCGCGAAGGAACCAGGCGCCGTCGAGGCATATCTCGGCTTTCTGAAATCGGGTGGGTCCGAGTTCCCGCTCCCTACGCTGCGGCGCGCAGGTGTCGATATGACAACTTCAGCTCCGGTCCTAGCGACCATCGAGTTGTTCGAGCAGCGGCTTGCCGAACTCGAAGAGCTACTGGGATAACCGCTCGCCAGCCTTCTTTAATGCGGTGCTGAGTTGGCAAGCGTTGTGCTCACAAGGAGCACGTGGAGTGGGACTGGCATGTGCAGGCGGCTTGCGGTTACGCGGAACTGGGTATGCACCGCGAGTCGATCGCGGAGTTGAATGCCATCGCGCCCCGGTTTCAGAACCGTCCTGAGGTCCTTCAGATGCGGCTCCACCACCTGATGCGCCAGAAACGCTGGGGCAGTGCCCTTCGCGTAAGCCAGATGCTCTGCAAAGTGGCGCCCGACTCTGGCACCGGTTTCCTCCATGCCGGCTTTTGTTTGCACCAACTGGGGAAGACTGCGGAAGCGAAGATGCTTCTGATCAGGGGGCCAATCGCGCTGCTGAAAGAACCGATCTATTACTACAACATGGGGTGCTACGAAGCGCTGCTCGGCGACGTGAACGGCGCGAAGGAAAATCTGCTGATCAGCTTCAAGATGGACGCGAGCTTTCGTGAGCTCGCCAAAAGAGATCCCGATCTCAAGGCGCTGCATTTCATCATCTGAGGCGCTGCTGACCTGACATTCGGTATGACGCTGCTAGCGTCGTTTCCCGATGGAGCTCGACGCCGCAGAGTTGACGGAGCGACTCGAGCCGCTGTTCAAGGAGAATTTCCAAGAACGGGGCGAACTCGGAGCGGCTGTTTCGGTGTGGCAACACGGCAGGCTCGTTCTTGACCTGTACGGCGGATTCCGTGATGCACACCGCGAGGTACCCTGGACAGCGGACACGCTCGTGCTGTTGTGGTCGGCCACAAAAGGCATCGGCAGCGCCTGTGTGTTGCATGTTCTCCAGGAGCAGAACATAGGACTCGACCGAAAGGTCGCAGAGTTCTGGCCGGAGTTCGCTAATGGAGGCAAAAACGGAATCACACTTGCGCAGTTGTTATCGCACCAGGCGGGCCTGGTGGCTCTCGACGAGCGGGTGGATGTGCTCGACTATGAAAGCGTCATCGCTGCGCTGGCGGCGCAGACTCCTCTCTGGCAACCCGGAACGGCTCATGGTTACCATGCGCGGACCTTCGGTTATCTGCTCGATGAACTCGTTAGGCGGCTGACGGGGAAAACGCTGGGCACGTATTGGCAGGGAACGTTCGCCGAACCGCTCGGGCTGGATATCTGGATCGGGCTGCCCGAAGCCGAGAATGCGCGTACCGCCACCATCTACGCAGCGAAAGCCGGACGAACGCCGACCCCCGCGCAGTTCTACACTGACCTCGCGACACCGGGAACACTGGTGCGCAGGACGTTCACCTCGCCGGCCGGTCTTCACGCCGTCACCGGAATGAACGCGCCCTCAATCCGCAGAGTCTCGAATGTATCGTTTGGCGGTATCGGAAGCGCCACGTCTCTCGCGAAGTTCTATGCCGTCCTGGCAAACGGTGGTGAGCTCGACGGGCGCCGCTTCTTCGCGCCAGCGACAATCGCGAAGATGAGGACGCCGCTCTCATCCGGAATCGATCGCGTCTTTCAGATTCCAACCGTGTTTTCAGCAGGCTTCATGATGGATTCGCGGAACGCCTCGACTCGCGTGTTTGGTGACTCGCCGAGCGCTTTCGGGCATCCGGGAGCGGGCGGCAGCCATGCGTTCGCCGACCTGGAGAACGGAATTGGTTTCGCATACGTAATGAACCAAATGGAGCAATCACTGTTGCCTAACGACAAGTCGCTGCAGCTAGTCGAGGCGCTCTACGGCTGAATTGGTGCGACGAGCGCTTCGAGACGCGCTGCACGCAACCGGTAACAGGAGCGAACATTATTACGAGGTGCTGATATGCCAGCTGACTAGACCGGCTCGCCGACGACTGTAACGATCACGCGCCGACGGTGTGCAGCACGCCGGTGCTCGAACAAGAAGATCCCCTGCCATGTGCCCAGCTGCATGCTCCGATCGTTAATCGGAATCACCTCACTCGTGCGCGTGAGCACCATTCGGATGTGTGAGGGCATGTCGTCGGAGCCTTCGCTGGTGTGCTGGAAGTACGGCACGTCTTCCGGGACCAGCCGGTCGAAGTATCTCTCGAGGTCGTGGCGCGCGGTCGAATCCGCATTTTCCATGATGATCAGGCTGCAGCTCGTGTGTTGCACGAACACAGTCACTGTTCCGAAGGATATCCCGCTATCCCGCACGACTGCTGCGACAGCCTGTGTGATCGGGTACGTTCCCTTGCCGTTGGTGGTGATCTGAAGAGCTTTGGAGTGCGCAGCCACGTGCTAAGCATCCCCGGCACCGAACGCGAAGCAACCTAGCTGTCAGAACTGCGGTTTATCTGTTATCTTCATTGGTTTGGCAGAGGCGGCAGGCTTCCTCTCGCCTGCGTTTTTACTGCAACAGGTGTGGAGCGTGGCCAGAGCTCACCGCTCGAGTTCCGGCAGTGGCCTGAAGATCGATCGGTTTGTTAATGCGGGCGTTTTCCGGATAAATCATTGCGTGAATAAAGATGTGAAGGCGTTCTAGTCTCTCGCATGACCAAGTACCTCGACGCGGCGATCGATGCCGCGCGCGCTGCGGGCGAACTGCTCCGGCAAAATTTTCACCAGCCGTTGCGCGTGAACTCCAGTGAAGCGCATGACATCAAGCTGGAGATTGATGTTCAGGCACAAGCGCTGATCACCAATCTCCTGCTGGAGAAATTTCCGCAACACGCGCTGTACGGCGAGGAAGGAATCGTCGGTGATCAATCGGCCGAACATCAGTGGGTCGTGGATCCGCTCGATGGCACGGTAAACTATTTTTACGGCATCCCGCACTTCTGCATCTCCATTGCACTGCGATACCGCGGCGAAGTAGTTGCAGGCGTGATCTACGATCCAATGCGCGAGGAACTCTGGGCCGTGCAAAAAGGCGGCCGGCCAACGTTGAATGGGGCGCCATTTCGCGTAAGCAGCCGCGGTGCTCTCGCCGAAGCCGTGATCTCCGTTGGTCTGTCGAAGACGAGCGCAACAATCGACGCTGGCATCCCGCTCCTGCAAGACATGGTGCATCGCGCGCGCAAATGCCGGCTCATGGGCAGTGCTGCTCTCGACATGGCGTATGTAGCCTGCGGCCGATTCGACGCTTACATTGAGCAGGGCATTAGTCTTTGGGACGTCGCGGCCGGTTGGATCTTGATTGAAACTGCGGGCGGCAGTGTTGACATGCGACCTCGCGCGGATCTCAAAGACAAATACAGCGTCGTTGCGTCGAACGGCGTGATCGACCTGGGGCTGTGAGCCATGACGAGGTGCGGCATCGGATACGACGCTCATCGGCTCGTGGCGGGCCGAAAACTGATACTCGGTGGCGTAGAAATCCCGCATTCGGTCGGCCTAGACGGACATTCCGACGCGGATGTGCTCTCCCATGCGATCGCTGACGCGCTGCTCGGCGCGATCGGCGAAAGCGACATTGGCCATCACTTTCCAAACACGGATGAGACGATTCGCGGCATCAGTAGCATCGCCATTCTCGAGCGCGTGACTCACGTGTTGCGAAAAACGAAGGCGCGACCGGTGAACGTCGACGCGACGCTCATCGCCGAAGCGCCTAAGATCGCGCCATACATCGACGCGATGCGCGAGAACATCGCGCGGGTGTTGCACCTCGAGCGAGGGCGCATCAGCATCAAAGCGACCACGAACGAAGGTCTCGGAACGATTGGTCGCGGCGAAGGGATGGCGGCAATGGCAGTCGTCTCAGTCGAGCAGGATTAGACAACGCGGGAAATGTCGCTGCGACTGTTCAACACCTACTCTCGCGAGATCGAGGAATTTCGCCCGATCGCGGACGATGGCCGCACTGTGAAGATGTACACGTGCGGTCCCACCGTGTATAGCTACGCGCATATTGGTAATTTCCGCGCGTACCTTTTCGAGGATCTGCTACAGCGTCACCTCGAAGCACGCGGATACGGCGTCGAGCGTGTGATGAACATCACCGATGTCGATGATAAGACCATTCGCGGCTGCCAGGCAGCGGGTGTGCCGCTCGGGGATTTCACAGAGCCCTTCAAGCAGGGGTTCTTCGAAGACCTGGGAACGTTAAGGATTAAACGTGCGCAGGCATTTCCAGAAGCAACAGATCCGCGCCAGATCGCTGCGATGATTGAGATGATCCGAACCCTGGTCTCTCGAGGTCTCGCTTACCAGGCTGACGACAATTCTGTTTATTTTCGCATTAAGAACTTCCCGGCATATGGGCATCTCGCCCACTTCAATCTCGACGAGCTGCAATCGACCGGCCGGGTTAAGAACGACGAGTATGAGAAGGAGAGCATTGGTGACTTCGCGCTTTGGAAGGCGTGGGATGAAGCTGATGGCGCGGTGCATTGGGAAAGCCCGTGGGGACGAGGCCGACCAGGATGGCACATCGAATGCAGCGCGATGGCTACGCAGCTTCTGGGTGATCAGCTCGACATCCATTGCGGCGGTGTCGACAACATCTTCCCGCACCACGAAGCTGAGATCGCTCAAACCGAAGGCTGCACGGGCAAGCAGTTCGTTCGCTACTGGCTGCATTGCGCACACTTGATGGTCGATGGCCAGAAGATGTCGAAGTCGTTAGGCAATTTCCATACGCTCCGTGACGTGCTCGCGAAGGGTTACAGCGGACGCGAGGTGCGATATGCGCTCCTGCGCGTCCATTACCGTGCTCCGCTGAATTTCACGTTTGAAGGCATGCAGGAGGCGCGGCAGTCACTCACGCGCATCGACGATTGGATCGAGAGATTGCGCGCACGCTCCGCGGACGCGGACGGAGAAAACGGCGAACGCTCAGCTTCGAGCACTCGAGAGCAAGCTGACAACGATCAATTCAGTCGCGCGTTCGACGATGATCTGAATATTTCCGCTGCCCTTGCCGTTGTATTCGAAAACATTCGCGAGACCAATCGTGCACTCGATGATGGGATCCTTGCTCCGGCTGGCGCGCGCAGTTGGCTGGAGTGGTGGGAGAAAATCGACAGCGTGCTCGCCGTTACATCCGATGCCGCTGGAATTCCTGCGGACATTGCGACGCTGGTCGAAGCACGCGCACAGGCAAGGCTTGCCAAGGAGTGGCGAAAAAGTGATGAATTGCGCGATCAACTTGCAGCGCTCGGCTGGGGCGTGCGCGACAGCAAAGAGGGACAGAAACTCACACGCCGCGCCGGAGCTTGATCGAAAACGGATGTTCTCGCCCGATGAATTCCTCACGCTGGAGCACACGGCGCATGCGAAACTCTTTGAGAGCCAGAAATACGTCTGGGACGCACTCAAGCAGATCGCAAGTTACCTGCAGTTCCGTTTGAAGCCGGCAGTGCTCGGTGACCTCGTCGGCAAGCCGTTTATCAGCGACTCGGTCTTTGTAGGGGCTGGAACGGTAATCGAGCAGGGCGCAGTGCTAAAAGGGCCCGCCTGGATTGGCGAAAACTGTCACATTCGCAGCGGCTGCTATATCCGGGAAAACGTGATCGCCGGCGACGGCGTGGTAATGGGCAATTCGTGCGAGTTCAAAAACTGCATCCTGTTTGATGAGGCGCAGGTGCCGCACTTTAACTACGTTGGCGATTCGGTCCTCGGGTACAAGTCTCATCTCGGTGCCGGAGTCATTCTTTCGAACGTGAAGTTGGATCACCGTGAGATTCAGGTGAACGCGACCGATGGGAATATCGCGACTGGCCTTACTAAGTTCGGTGCCATCGTGGGCGATCGAACAGAGATCGGCTGCAACGCGGTGATCAATCCTGGATCGGTGCTCGGGCGCGATTGCATCGTCTACCCGGGCACAAATTTCCGCGGCGTCCTGCCCGCCTCGAGCATCGTGAAGGTGCGCCAAAGCGTTCAGGTCCTCACGCGGCGAGACGCCGGTCAAGTCCCCTAAGCGCCACGCGGATGGGCAGGGATTCGAACCCTGGTTGCCTTGCGGCAAACACGCTTTCCAGGCGTGCGCATTAGACCACTCTGCCACCCATCCCTCGGCACGGAAATCAAAGCTGTAGTCTGCGGAACAGCTCGTCGAGCGGCAGTTGCAATCCAATGTAGAATTCGCCGAACTCGCCGTACTCGGCGCTGACCGGATCGAAACGCATCTGGTATACGATGGATTTGATCTGAAACGTATCGGACGCGAACAGCGTCACGCCCCATTCAGCGTCGTCGAGGCCGCTAGAGCCGGTGATGAGCTGCTTCACCTTGCCGGCATACTGCCGGCCGACGGCACCATGGCCTAGCATCAGCTTTCGTCGCTCCTCGAAAGGCAGCGAATACCAGTTCCGCCGTTCGCCGCGTCGTTTGCTCATGTTGTAAAAACAAACTACCGGCCAGTCCGGCAGCGTCGGATACACACGCTCATCGCGGTAATGTTTCATCCGCTCTTCAAAAGCACCCATGGCCTGCGCGAACTCGCGTGAGCCAGGCTCCAGCTTCTGCTCCTGCTGCAGTGTTGCCGCGTAATCTTCCGCAGAGGTCCGATACTCGCTCTCCTCGGTCAGCGACAGGTAGCTATAGACTGGCACGAGTACGTCCGGGCCCAACGCAAGCCCCAGCTGTTTCTCGATTCGGTTCGCTGCGTGCAGATCCGGCGTGACGAACATAAAGCCGAGATCAGCTTTCGGTGACACGACACTGAGTGTTAGTAGTTGGGTGGACTCCAACGCACGCACCTCCTGCACAAGCGAAGCGAGACGCGTCTTTGCCGCGCGCTGTTCTTCATCCGTGAGCAGCTGCCACTGCCCAAACTCGATTCGGTAGAACAGATGGATGCAATGCCAGCCCTGCTCAGGGATGACCGCGCTGTTATTTCCCGTCATGGCGCCCAAGTGTCAGCGGCGCTTGGAAATGGGTCAAGCCGCAGCGCTTCGTGCAATGACTAATGCACGTCGGCTGTCGCAGCGCTCGGGAGATGCGGAAGGCAGTATTCCTCGCCGTCGCGCGACACGCGAAACTCGAGATTGGGATCGCTCAACTCGGTGGCACCGCATGTCGCACAGCGATGTAACGGTTCTTCGGCGCTGCGTGCCTGCACCTCAAAGCGCTGTCGGCGTGCCGCCACATCTTTTCGATGTCGGACGCCGTGCAACATCTGCGGACCGAAGAAGAGAAAGTAGTTAGAGAACGCGAATAGCAGCCCCACCTTCTGCCCCCAAGGCTCGCTGACAAAACCTGCCACGAGGAATGCGGCGAAAATCCACGCCAGCCACTTGATCTTGACCGGCAGGATGAACATCACGTAGATCACCTCGTCCGGATAGAACCAGGCGAATGCGAAGAACAGCGAAGCGGCCAGCATACCGTTCGAAAACTGCGCGTGAAACACGAACGCGGCGATTGTCGTGCCGATCATCCCCACAGTGAAATAGAGCGTCAGCCTGAATGCTCCCCACGCGCGCTCGAGGCCATCGCCGATAAACCACAGGAACCACAAGGCGACAATCGCCCACAGCGGCGACATCATTGATCCGGGCTGGACAGGCGACTTCGGGATGAAGATGTAGGTGATCAACCGCCAGAGCTGACCACGCTTGATGAGCTCGGGTTTGAGGTCGAGTACGGTGAGGAAGTCCGGGTTGGTATACGCCAGCACACACACTAGCGCGGTAAACATCACCACGATGCGTATGAGGCTCGGAATCGCTATCCAGCCAATGCGTCGCTCCAGCCGGTCCAGCAAAGTCATCGTAGATTGATCGTAAGCGCACCGCCGCGTGGACTCCCAGCTCGCGACTGATTGACGCCATCAGGCCGCCGACTAGCTTCAGGCGCGTGAGCGACCCCGACCCGAAAACGACGCCGCTTTACGAGGAACATCGGCGCGCCGGGGCCAAGATTATCCCATTCGGTGGGTGGTTGATGCCGGTGCAATACACGAGCATCAGTGATGAACATCACGCGGTGCGGAAGGACGTCGGCGTGTTCGACATTTCGCACATGGGACAGCTGATCGCGACCGGTTCGAATGCGGCTGAATGGCTGAACCGCATGCTGACCAACAACATCGAGAAGCTCGAAGTTGGTGCAGGCCAGTACACCTTTTTGTTGAATCAAAGGGGCGGAATCATTGACGACCTGATCGTATATCGGACACGAACTGAGCAGTATCTGCTGGTCGTAAACGCGTCGCGCGTGGCCGAGGACCTCGCATGGCTACAGGCTCATATTCTACCTGGAGTAAAACTCGAGAACCGTAGCGATCACTACGCTGGCCTCGCCATTCAGGGCCCGCGTGTCGCGGAACTGTTTCAATCGCTACTCGGCGACAGCTTCGAACTGCCGGCGCGCAACACCATCCGCGAAGTCGAGTTCAACATGATGCGCCTCGCGGTCGCGCGGACGGGCTACACTGGGGAAGACGGCGTCGAGGTGTTCTTCGAGTCCAAGTACGCGTCGGCGTTTTGGACGACGATCCTTGAGAATGGCAAACCGCTCGGCATCCGACCATGTGGCCTGGGGGCGCGCGACACGCTGCGTCTCGAAATGTGCTACCCGCTCAACGGCAACGATCTCACACCGGAGCACAATCCGCTCGAGGCGGGGCTCGGGTTCTTCGTAGATCTGAGCAAACCAAACTTCACCGGGAGCGAGGTTCTCGCACAGACGAAGGAGCACGGCACGAAGCGGCGGCTCGCGCCATTTCGCATGGAAGGGAAAGGTCCACCGCCTCGTCCACATTATCCGGTGTATCGGAATGGCGAACGGCTCGGCGAGGTGAATAGCGGCACGTTGTCGCCAAGCCTCGGATATGGAATTGGCATGGCGTACCTGCCGACCGAGCACGCGAAAGTTGGCACCGCGCTGCAGATTGAAATTCGCGGCCAAAAATTTCCTGCTGTCATCGAGAAAAAACCACTCTACAAAAAGTCATGAGCAACGTTCCGGACGATCTTTACTACACCGAGTCACACGAATGGGTCCGCGTGGAAGGCGATCGCGCACGCGTCGGCATTACGGATCATGCGCAAGCGGAGCTCACCGATGTAGTCTACGTCGAGCTGCCAAAGGTCGGAGCACAAGCGGAGGCTCGAGGGCAGATCGCGGTTGTGGAGTCTGTGAAAGCTGCGAGCGACATTTATGCGCCAATCAAAGGCGAGATCGTGGAAGTCAACGAAGCTTTGTCGAGCAATCCGGCGCTCGTGAACACTGACCCATTTGGCGAAGGCTGGATTTTTGTTCTACAGATGAACTCTCCGGAAGATGTAAAGCAGCTGAGAAACGCCGCAGCTTATCGGCAGGCGATCGGGTAACGCGCGCGCACGCCTGCGCGATTCTCAACGGCGTGCCGGTTATCGGCTGGCAGGCTTGAGCAACTCCGCCACGCACCGTACGAATTCCTCTATTCCCACAGGATTAGCCAGAAAGCTGTAGCCGCTAAGCACTCCGCTCGAAAGGACGCGGTCTTCGCCCGGCGTTGGCGAGCTGAAGAAGACGACTGGCGTGTCTTTGAGCAGCGCTTCCTGTTCGAACTGCTGTGCAGTTGAAGTTGCCTCCGCACCGGATGCGATGGCATCGAACAGAATTAGATTTGGCTGGAACCAGCGCGCCGCGTTGATGGCGCAACGGCTGTCATGCTCTTCCTTGATTAAATAATCACCGCTGTTTTCCAGCGCCTTTCGCACGACAGCCGTCGCGCGCGGCGCGGAATGGATGAGCAGTATTCTTTTGAGGAATGTCATCGCAGCATCCGTGCGTCCGCGGCCTTACCAGCAGCGGTTGTGCCACGCTTACGCCAACGCGTGCTCCACCGTTCCGTATTGCCCGGGGCGAGATGGCAAAGATTTCCCCGAGCGCCGGCGCGGAAATGGCACGAGTCCTCTCTGATTGAAATGGACCGGCCTTCGCTTCGGCGAAGTCGCGCTTTTGATCCGGCGCCGCAGTGCTTAATTGAATCTCCCGATGACCGCTCCTGCGAAAAAACCAGCCGCTGAATTGAACTTCGAAGCGGCGATGGACCGGCTCGAAGCGATCGTCGAGGAAATGGAAGGCGGGAAAATGCCGTTGGAGGACTTGATCGTGCGCTACGAAGAAGGAATGAAGCTGGTAAAGGTCTGCCAGGAGCGTCTCGCGAGCGCGGAGCAGCGAATAGAGATCATCACCCGCAACCATGCGGGCAAACCGGTCGTGAAGCCGTTTGAGCCGAAGGCAGAAACGAACGCCAGCAGCGCACCGCCGGAAACGGCACGAAATGAAAATGACGAAGTCAGACTCTTCTAAAACGCCCAGCGGCCAGCTATTGCTGCAAGGGATCCATTCGCCCGCGGATGTCAAAGCTCTCAAGGAACAGGACTTGCCACAGCTCGCGCAGGAAGTGCGCGATGAGCTCGTCAGAGTCCTGTCGCAAACCGGCGGCCATCTTGGACCGAATCTCGGTGTCGTAGAGCTGACGATCGCCCTGCACCGCGTTTTCGAAACGCCAAAAGACAAGTTCGTCTTCGACGTAAGCCATCAGGGCTACGTCCATAAGATGTTCACCGGGCGGCTCGCTCGCATCGGTACGATGCGACAATACGAAGGTCTGAACGGCTTCCTTCTGCGGACGGAAAGCGAACACGATTGCTACGGCGCAGGGCACGCTGGTACGGCGTTGTCAGCGGGGCTGGGCATGGCTGTCGGACGTGATCTGCGCGGCACGAACGAAAACGTCATCGTCGTGGCCGGGGACGCAGCTCTCACCTGCGGCATTAGCTACGAGGCGATGAACAATGCGAAGTCGCAGACGAAGCGCTTTATCGTCGTGCTGAACGACAATGAGTGGTCGATCGCGAAGAATGTCGGAGCGATCGCATCGTATTTGAATAACATTGTCGCCAATCCGACATACGCGGGATTGCACGACAAGGCGCGTCGCTTCGTCGAAGCAATCGCCGGCAAATCAGCTGTGCAACTCGCGCACAAGATCGAGGAAGGCGTGAAAAACCTGATCGTGCCGAGTGTGATCTTTGAGGAACTCGGGCTGCGCTACTACGGGCCGATCGACGGCCACGACATTCCGCTGCTGATCAAGACGTTCGAATTCCTGAAGGATCAGGACGATCCGGTGTTGCTGCACATCCTCACGAAGAAGGGCAAAGGCTACGAACCCGCTATCGCGAAACCGGACAAGTTTCACGGCCTTGGGAAATTCGCGGCCGACACCGGAGAGACGGCCTCCGCCACTACTCCCACGTATTCTGAGCTGCTCGGCAAAACACTATCGAAGTTTGCAGAATCGAACCAGACCATCGTGGCGATCACTGCTGCCATGCCAAGTGGCACCGGACTGGGCATCTTCCAAGCGGCGCATCCCGAGCGCTACTTCGACGTCGGCATCGCGGAAGAGCATGCGGCGCTTTTCGCGTGTGGTCTCGCCACGCAGGGATTGAAGCCTTTCCTGACGATTTACTCGACGTTCATGCAGCGCGCGTACGACATGATCATTCATGACATGGCACTGCAGAGTCTCAACGTTTCGCTGTGCATGGACCGCGCCGGCTTGAGCGGCGACGATGGACCAACGCATCACGGTGTCTTCGATATCGGATATCTCCGGCACGTTCCGGGCATGGTACACATGCAGCCGAAGGATGAAGACGAATTCGTCGACATGCTTTGGACGATGGCCAACTACACCTCCGGTCCGATTGCGATGCGTTACCCGCGGGGCGCGGGCACAGGCGCTCAACCGAAAGCCGCACCAAAATTGCTCGAAATTGGCAAAGCGGAGGTGGTGCAGCACGGTCGCGACGTCGCGATTTTCGGTCTCGGTAACATGTTCGAGGTTGCCGTCGAAGCCGCGCGCTTGCTCGAAGCTCAGGGCGTGTCCGTCGCGCTAATCAACCCGCGCTGGATCAAGCCGCTCGACACCGGGACGCTCGAATTCTTCGCTCGCGGAACGCCGGTCATCTGCACGCTCGAAGACCACGTCCTCCACAACGGCTTCGGCTGCGGAGTGATGGAGCATCTCCACACGCAGATGATTAACACACCGGTCGTGCGGGTCGGCTGGCCGGATCAGTTCATCGAGCACGGCACCATCCCGATTCTACGGAAGAAGCACGGTCTCACTGCGGAAGCGCTCGTCGAAAAAGTTCTGCCGTTATTGCAGAAGAAGAAACACCAACAGCCACAGCCAACTGCAGCCTGAGGGTGCTGCGGGTAGGGTGACGACGGAAATCGCGATCCATGAGCGCGATTGAGGCATCAGGCCTGACTAAGGTTTACCGCACTTACCGCAAAGAAGGCGGGTTGCGCGGCGCGATTAAAGGACTCGTTAGGCGCAAATACGACGAGATGCGGGCGGCGGATAACGTCTCTTTCCAGATTGAAGAAGGCGAACTCGTCGGCTTCCTCGGGCCGAACGGCGCAGGTAAGACCACGGTCCTGAAGATGCTCTCAGGGTTGCTGAATCCCACCGGCGGAGAAGCGCGCGTGCTCGGTTTTGTTCCGTGGGAGCGCCGAAATGAGATGAAGCGGCAGTTCGCGCTCCTGATGGGCCAGAAGAATGCGTTGTGGTGGGACTTGCCTGCGCAGGAGTCGCTTGAATTAAATCGCGCGATCTATGGGATCGACGGCCCGCGGTTCCGCCGCGTCGTCGGCGGCTTGAGCGAACTGCTCGAGGTCGGCGACAAGATGAATGTGATGGTCCGCGAGCTTTCGTTAGGCGAGCGCATGAAGATGGAGCTGATCTCGGCTCTGATCCATGAGCCGAAGGTGCTGTTTCTCGATGAGCCGACGATCGGCCTCGATGTCGTAAGCCAGAAACGCGTCCGCGAGTTCCTCCGACTTTACAATAAAGAGCATCGAATCGTCACGATGCTCACCAGCCACTACATGCAGGATATCGAGGAGCTTTGCCATCGCGTGATCATTATCGATCACGGCAGGATCTTCTTTGACGGTCCGCTCCATTCAATCATCGACCGCTTTTCCGGCTCGAAAATTCTAAGCCTCACTTTTGCTGAAACCGCACAAACGGACTTTTCGCGATTCGGCGAAGTGCTCGAGCAAACAGCTGTTTCGGTGCAGCTGAAAGTGCCACGTGCAAAAGTGACAGAAACCTGTCGCGAGCTGCTCGCGAATTGCAACGTAACCGATATCAACGTCCATGAGCTACCCGTCGAGGAAGTCATCCGGCAGCTGTTCGGCGAGCGCACGACGTTGAACCACGCCGCAACACCACAAACGAGCGTGGCTGCTGGCTAGCGGCGGTAAAGTGCTGCCCGCAGCTCGTGGCAATATGCCGGATTGAGTTCGAACGCCGTCCCGAGCATTTCCGCCAATTGCACCTGTTCACAATACGGCACGGTTTCGACGAATCCCGCGGAGATCAAGCCGTTTAAGGTGTCGGTAAGATCGTCCGGCTCCATACGCGTGAGGTCATGAATCTCAGTTCCGATCATGGCCTCCTGAAACCCGATCGCGCGCACAGCTGTCGCTTCGCGTCCAGTTAGCTTGATCTTCCGCATGCCCTTCGGGGGCGAGCACCTTGCATACCTGTTCCTCTCCTGAGGTTTATTCCAGACCAAGCGCTTCGAGGGCAGGAATGACGCTATCCCGCAGCCCGCTTGGGAAATCCCGGAAACGCGGTTCCCAGCCGAGCTTCTGAAGCTTTTCGCTGCTAACGCGCTTGTTGCTATTACCACGTTTTCTCGGCACCGCAGCAGCGTTGCCCGGCGGCATCTCACGTCCGAAATGCGCAGCCAGCGTCGCGTAGCATCCGCGCTCCATGAGCGGATGACCATCGCTAACGTTGAAAATTCCCGAATCGGAGCTTCCCCGCGCAGGCACAGCGGTACGATCGCGTTGTGATAGCAGAACCAACGCGGCAGCGACATCATCGCGATGCACTTGATTGATGAAGCGCTCGCCGTTGCCTGAGACTGTGGCGGTTCCATCCAGAAACTTGCGCAGCAGTGCAGAGCGGCCGGGTCCATAAATGCCGGCTACTCGCGCTACTTCTCCTCCCTGCTCCAGCACGAACTCCTCGGTTGTCCGCAAGACACGACCGGTGTCTCGCGGCGGTCGGGCAACACTCAACTCTGTTACCCACTCGCCGTCCGTCTGTCCGTATACGCTCGTGCTGCTGATGAATAACATGCGCGCGCCCGAGCACGCTTTTGCCAGGTTCTTTGCGCCCTGCTCATAGATCCTCCGGTAAAGATCAGCCGTTCCGCCACTTGAGCTGACTGCCTGGATCACCGCGTCGAAACATGATGACGACGCCGCGGCGTCGACTGCCCGCGCGTCGGTGATGTCGACGGCGCGAACCGGGAAGGGATTATCACGAAATGCGAGCGCCGATCTCTCTGAAGCCGTCCAGCCTTCCACCTCCCAGCCGCGATCATGAAAAAGTTCCGCGGTCGCCGCGCCGACGTAACCGCAGCCAGCAATCAGAGCGCGCGGCATACCTGGAATTTCTACGCGGCCGTTGCGGTGATCTCGATTTCGTCGAACGGGTTCTGCTGTGTCGCGCGGATCTGCCGCAGCCGAACGAGTTCCAGCAGCGCCAGGAATGTGACGACGATCTCAACGCGAGACGCCATCGACGCAAACAGTTCCGCGAACCGAAGCGGCACCCCGTCACTAACGCGACGCAGAATCCAGTCAATTTTGTCGGATACGTTAAAATGCTCGCCAAAGATTTCGTGCAAACCTTCACGCGCTTCGACGCGCTTAATGACAGTCTGAAAAGCGTTGATTAGCTGAAAAATTCCTGCTTCGCCGAGCCGAAGCGGCACGGCGGCGGATACTTCCACCCCACCGCCGTCTCGAGTGAAAATGAGTTCCTGCTCGAGTTGCCGAGCCTGCAACTGCGACGCAGCTTCCTTGAACTTCTTGTACTCGATCAGCTGCCGGATTAGATCCCAACGCGGATCGTCTTCGCCGACGTCTTCTTCCGGCGGTTGCTGGTCTACGGGAAGGAGGCTGCGGCTCTTCAGATAGATCAGGTTTGCGGCCATCACCACGAACTCGCCGGCGACGTCGATGTTCAATTCCTTGAAGGCCTGCAAGTACTCAAGGTACTGCCGCGTGATCCTCTCCAGCGAGATTTCATAGATGTCCAGCTCGTCGCGCTTGATGAGGTACAACAGAAGATCGAGTGGACCTTCGAAGATCGCCAGTTTGACCTTGTAGTCACTCTCCATCAGAGGAGGCGAGGTTAGGCGCCCAGCCGCCGGAAGTAAACGACCGCGACTTCGGATCGCGCGTTATGCCGGGACAACCTTTCGGTGAATCCAGACGCTATTCACAATGCCCAAGCCAAACATGATCATGAGCACAAAGGAACCGCTGTAGCTGATGAGCGGCAACGGGACACCCGTGATAGGAAGCATCGATATTGTCATACCGATATTTTGGAAGATGTGCGTGAAAACGAGTGCCGTCAGTCCCACGACCAGAAGCAGGCCGAATTGATCGTCGGCGCACAGCGCGACAAAGAGGCACGTCAACAACAGCAATCCGAACGCGCCAAGCAGGATTGCACCACCGACGAATCCCCATTGCTCCCCGATCGCGGAGAAGATGTAGTCGTTGTGCACTGCAGTCGCGGGGAGAAATCCTAATTCAATCTGCGTGTTCGGCGCCTTGAAGCCTTTGCCGCTGTACCCGCCCGATCCGATCGCTATGAGGGATTGGTTTATCGCCCAGGCGGAGCCTTGAGGATCGATATCTGGATTTATGAACGCGGTGATTCGCTCCTTTTGGTATGGCTTAAGCCCCAGATTGATGGCGAGCGGGATAAGGGACACCACTATCAGTATTATGCAGAGAAGGTAACGGACGGGGATTCCAGCGACGAAGAGCAACGCCAGCAGCACAGGCCCCCAAATCATCGTCTCGCCGAGATCTGGCTGCATCAGGATCAGAAGACAAGGCGCTCCGACAATCGCTCCCGCCAGCGCGAGTCGCAGCATCGGATGCATCTCGCGAAATTGGCTGAGGAAAAGCGCGAGCACCATGATACCCGCGATAACGGCGAGCTGGGCTGGTTGGAAGTTGATAGGCCCGAGGTGGAGCCAGCTCCGCGCGCCGTAGACCTTCTGGCCGATGAAGCGCGTGAGAATCAGGAAAATGATACCCGCGACATACATCGGCAGCGCGCCCCATTTTATCCAGCGGTAGTCAATCAGACTCGTGACCATGAACGCGAGGAAGCCAACGGCAACCCAGTTCGCCTGCTTCTGCCAGAATTCGGCCGCCGTTGGATCCTCTCGCATGTACGTCGCGCTGTAGATCGCAATCACCCCGAAGATCGCGAGCGCCAGCATGTTCACGAGCAGGAGCCAGTTCAGCCCGAGCAGCTTTCGGAGGTATGGTGTCATCGGTGAGAATCGATGGACGGTGCAGCTGTAACTACGGCCACGCTGCCGATTATAGACACAGTCTCGACGTTCGTAAATGCGTGGCTGTTCCGGCGGCAAGGGTCGCGCGGGCTCGGTGCTGATTCTGCAGCCGCAAGTACAACTGGAAAGTGAGACAGATTGGCGCTTCAACAGTGAATCGAACATTCCATAGCTAGCTACAATCTCTTGGAAGGGAAGCCTTTACATCCACGTTGAAATAATTTTGCGCGCGTTGCTTGTCACGTTCTGGAACAGCCTTAAACTAGCAGGCTGAGGGCGATCCGGGGGCATTGATGGCAAACAGAACCAAACGCAAAGTAGCGCATCCGAAGCTTCCGATGCAGCGCCAGCTAAACCTGCGCGAGGAAGGCCGCTATTTCGATTTGCGCTCTATCTTTGAGCGCTTGAATTCCCGCCACTTCCGCGGCCGTCTCCGGAATTACACAGTCGAGTGGGGCCGCAGACGCAAGCGGCGACCGAAAGAGTACTTCGTCTTCGGCACAATCCAGGAACAAGACCGTGTGATCCGCATCAACCCAAGCCTCGACCAGCAGTTCGTGCCGCTCTGGTTCATCGAGTACATCATGTACCACGAGATGCTGCACTCCGTCGTTCCGGATGAAGTTGGACCAAGCGGACGCCGCCGCGTTCACACGGACGAGTTTTTTCGTCGTGAGAAAGAATTTCCGAAGTACCGGCGCGCCCGGCGCTGGGAAGACGAAAATCTCGCTCGCTTCCTCCGCTAAACGTGAACGCCTCAGCGGCGATCCGTTGCGGCAGGCACGCCGTAGTCAGACTGCCAGGGTGTCGTTACTACGTTCTTTTTGATGAGGTACCAGAGGGTTATCGCGAGTAGCAGGGAGATCAACTTCGCGCGCCAATTCGTCAGAATCCATTTCTTCATCATAAGCGCTCCGCAACAGTAGTTCGGCTAAACGTTTCTGGAACAACTCCGGCGTGAAATTCCGTTCAATCCGCCGACGATAACAAACGGAAATGGCGCCTGTCTCTTCCGAGACAATCACGGCGACTGCGTCCGATTCTTCGGTAATTCCGAGGCCCGCGCGGTGTCGCAGCCCAAGGCTGCGGTCAAGCGTCTCACGCTGGCTCACCGGAAAGATGCACGCAGCGGCAGCGATACGCCCGTTGCGGACGACAACACCGCCATCGTGCAGCGCGCTCTTGGGATGAAAAAGAGTAAGCATCAGCTCGATCGAGAACTCGGAATCCAACAAAACACCCGTCTCTTCGTAAACGCGGATCGACGTATCACGTTCAATCGCGATCAGAGCCCCGAATTGCTTGTTCGCGAGTTGCGTGACCGCCTCCGCAATGTCGTGCACAGTCTCGCGTTTCTCGCTCGTCAAGGAAAAGATCGGGTGTCCGCCGAGTTCCGCCAGGCCACGGCGTAGTTCAGGTTGGAAAATGACGACAAGAGCCACCGCAAGAAAGACCGAGAAGCTGCGAATGATCCAACCGATCACCACCAGATTCAGCAGCTGCGAAATCAGCGTCAGCGTCAGGAATACAATCGCGAGGCCGGTCAGCACCTTCGCCCCCCGCGTTCCTCGAAAGTAAAGATAGCCGTAGTAGATCCCAACGCTCAGCAGAATGATCTCGAAAAGGCTGCGCCATTTATCGAACCAAAACGCTGTGAACTGCTGGATCATAGAGCCGGGTCGAGAAACGCTTCCGTGGTGCGTAGTGCATCCACGTTTTCTTTCACGTCGTGCACGCGGAGAACATTCGCGCCGCGATCGCGCAGCATTGCTGTAAGCGCGATCGTCGGCGCGCTACGGCGGGCCATTTCAGGCGAGCCGATCATTTTGCCAAGAAACGACTTCCGGGACACGCCGATGACGAGCGGCCGATCGGCGATCCGCAACCGCGGAATATTGCGAAGTAATTCGAGATTGTGCTGGACCGTTTTTCCAAACCCGATCCCCGGATCGAACGCAATCGCCATGGGCTCAATGCCGCATTGTACGGCGCGTGCATATTGTTGTCGAAAAAATTCAGCCACCTCGCCCACAACGTCATCGTAATGCGGCGCGTTCTGCATCGTACGCGGCGTGCCTTGCATGTGCATGATGACGAACCCGCAGCCCCGCTCCGCCGCGACGCCCAGCATCTCTTCGTCGCCGGTTCCGCCAGTAATGTCGTTAATGATCGACGCGCCAGCGTCGAGTGCGGCGCATGCCACTGCTGGCTTTGTAGTATCGATCGAAATGAATGCGTCACAACCTTCTCGTAATCGAGAGACGACTGGTATAACGCGCTGCAGCTCTTCGGCTTCGGAAACCGCATCGGCGCCAGGTCGCGTTGATTCGCCGCCAACGTCGATGATTGCTGCGCCGTCCGCGGCCATTCGCAATCCGTGACTCACGGCTCTATCCGGATCGGCAAAGCTCCCGCCATCGGAGAACGAATCCGGTGTGACGTTGAGCACGCCCATAATTAGCGCGCGCCCGGTGAGATCGAGCGTTTTCCCTGTGATCTTCCACAGCGGCCGAGCCATCAAGCTTCAGACTGCGCCACGAACCCGGATATTCAACCGCACGCTAGAGAACGGGCGTTCGCTGCGCGCGGATGACATGGAGCTTACTTTAGGCGATTAAGCACCCATCGCCTCGCCTTTGCCGAAGCGGAATTGAGCGAAGGACGCCTGCCAAATTGGTCACACCATGTCCGTGAAACCCGACCTTAAGCAACAAATCCTCTCGCTGATGCGAGCACCGAAGTACCGGCCGCTCGACAAAGTGGAAATGGGAAAAGCGCTCGGACGACGGAGCGGCATTCGCATGAACCTGAACGAGACGCTGCGCGAGCTTGAGCAGGCCGGTGAAATCGCGCGCGTTCGTAAGAACCGTTACGTCCTGCCTTCCGAAGCGGACCTGGTTACGGGGTTGCTGCATGTTCACCAGGCCGGTTACGCATTCCTGTCGAGAGAGAAGCCGGGTGAGCAGGATCTTTTCATCGCTGCTGAGAATACCGGTACCGCGATGCACGGCGATCGCGTGATTGCGCGAATAACGCGCGATGAAAACTACGCAAGGTCGGAAGGTGGAAATGCGCGACCGGAGGGCCGCATCATTCGCATTTTGCAGCGCGCACACGACACGATCGTGGGGACGGTCCAGCAATCCCGAAACTTCCGCTACGTCGTGCCGGATGATCCACGGATCGTTCACAACGTGTACGTTCCCACAGTGAATCCCGATAGCCCCGCAGCGCAGAACAGTGGCCGTCACGCTGCCGCCGCCGCGGAAGTTGGCGACAAAGTTGTCGTCCATCTGGATGTCTGGGAATCGCGCCACGTGAATCCCGAAGGTCACATCGTGGAGGTGCTTGGACCGAGCAATGCGCCGGGCATTGACATGCTTTCGATCATTCGGAAATTTCATCTCCCGACAGAATTCCCGAGCGGCGTGATCGGGGAGGCTGAGCAAATTCCAGAGACGGTCGAGCATTCCGCCTGGAAAGGGCGCGAGGATCTGCGCGATCAGTTCATCGTCACGATTGATCCGGACGACGCACGCGATTTTGATGACGCGATCAACGTGGAACGGCTGAACGGCGGCGGCTGGCGCCTGGGGGTGCATATCGCAGACGTCGCCGCCTATGTGCAACCCGGTAGCCAGCTGGATCGCGAAGCGCTCAAGCGCGGGAACAGCGTTTACTTGCCCGATCGCGTCATCCCGATGCTGCCTGAACGTCTCAGCAACGGTGTCTGTAGTTTGCGGCCAGACGTCGACCGCCTGACGCATTCCGTCTTTATTCAGTTCAGCAAAGATGGGCGCCCGCGGAACTTTCGATTCGCGCGCACAGTGATTCGGAGCGCGCGGCGGCTTACGTATAAGGAGGCGTATGCAATTTTGCGAACCTCGCCCCACGACCAACTAAGCGAACGCCTCCACGTCGCTTGGGAGCTCGCGTCGCTCCTGCGACGAAAGCGGTTTGAAGCTGGTTCGCTCGATCTCGATTTTCCCGAAGTGAAGGTACGCCTTGACGCGGAGGGCAAGCCTATTGAGCTCGAGCGCATCGAAAACGACGAATCCCACCAACTGATTGAAGAGTTCATGCTCGCAGCAAACGAGGCCGTCGCGCGCGAGCTGAAGAATCGCCTGATACCGGCGGTTTACCGCGTTCACGAAACTCCCGAGCCCGAGAAGCTGGCCGAATACCGCGAACTGGTGCTGAGCTACGGCTACAAGATTGGCGATGTGACGCAGCGGCCGCAGCTACAACGATTACTCGCATCTCTGCGTGGCAAGCCGGAAGAACAGGCGCTGAAAATCGGCCTGTTGAAGAGTCTGAAGCGTGCGCGTTACACAACACAGCCACTCGGCCACTACGGGCTCTCGAAAAACAACTACACCCATTTCACCAGCCCGATTCGTCGTTATGCGGACCTTGTGGTGCATCGCGCCCTGGCAGATCGCGATCAGTCGCGGCGAGCCCGCGCCGATGTAGGGCAGCTCGCGTCGGTCGCGGAGCATATCTCCGCAACCGAACGCGTCGCCGCAGAAGCGGAGATCGAGTCTGTAAAATTGAAGAAGCTCGAGTTCTTTCAGGGTCAGCTAGATGCGAAAAATCCGAAGGTTTTCCACGCGTCAGTGCTCGACGTGAAGAACTTCGGACTGGTGATCGAATTGCCGGATGTGCTGCTTACCGGATTGATCCACATCTCTTCGCTGACTGACGACTTCTACACTTTTAATCAACCGCAACGAAAGCTGATTGGCCGACAATCGCGCCGCCGCTTCTCGGTGGGCGATGAGCTGTGCGTCTACGTCGCGCGCGTCGATGTCTTCAAGCGCCAGGTTGACTTCGCGATCGCTGAAGACGCGCCAGCGGTCCGCGGCCGTCGCCGCCGTCCAGACCGACGGAGGTGAGTTCTACCCGATGGAACGCATTGCAGCAACGTAACTTGCGCGGAAATTTGAGTGAGAATTTCCTTCCATCGGACCGCACGAATCCGCTACATTTCTGCCCGTCGATTCATGGACAATATCATTCAGTCGAAGCAGCTGCAGATTGAGCGGAAACATTTCCAGCTGGAACTGCGCGAAAACGAGCGCGGGAAGTTTCTTCGCATCACCGAGGAAGCGCACGGCAGGCGCAATACGATCATCGTTCCGAGCACCGGGATCGAAGAGTTTACCGCGGCGATCGGCGAAGCCGTGAGCGCGAGCACAGCGACATCTGTTCAGACTAGCTCTTGATTGGCGGGTAGGCCATTCCCCCGACCCGCACGGCGACGGTCGCGCGTTGACACTGTAGGGCGGGCGGAACACTTTTCGACCTCGCCGCGCTCTGCACGCGCAGACATTCCGACTCTCATGGCAACGAAAACACGCCCGTCAAACCGCACCCTCTCTTCCCGCGACCGCAAGGCCGGCATTCGCAGTTCGGCGACCGGAACGGGCAAAGCCAAAGCAGCGAGGTATGTCTACATGTGGGGCAATAATAAAGCCGACGGGGACGGTTCGATGAAGGCGCTTCTCGGCGGTAAAGGCGCAAATCTCGCGGAGATGACGCGTATTGGGCTGCCGGTGCCTCCGGGATTCACGATCACAACGGAGGTCTGCACCTACTACTATGCGCATAAAAAGCAATATCCGGCCACGGTGCAGGCGGAGATGGAAAAGGGGATCGCGAACATGGAACGCATCATGGACACGAAATTCGGCGACACAACGAAGATGCCGTTGCTCGTCGCTGTCCGATCCGGTGCCCGCGATTCGATGCCCGGTATGATGGACACGATCCTTAACCTCGGTTTAAACGACGCGACGGTGCAGGCGCTCGTCGCAGCGACTAAGAACGAGCGGTTCGCGTGGGATTGTTACCGGCGTTTCATTCAGATGTACGGCGACGTTGTGATGGGCGTCCAGAAACGCGAGGGCGAAGATCACGACCCGTTTGAGTCCGTGCTCGAGCACTACAAAGACGAGACGTATGGCCAGCACGACTTCGACGATTCGAAGCTCGACGCGTCAGATTACCAGGAAGTGGTGGTGCGGTTTAAAAAGCTGGTGAAAGACCGCACCGGCAAGGCATTCCCCAATGATCCCTGGGATCAACTTCGCGGAGCGGCGGGTGCGGTTTTCGGCTCGTGGATGAATGACCGCGCGATTGTTTATCGCCGTAAATATAACATCCCGCAGGAGTGGGGCACCGCGGTGAATGTTCAGGCAATGGTTTACGGAAACACCGGCGAAAACTCGGGATCCGGCGTTGCGTTCACCCGCAACCCCGCGAACGGTGTCAACGAGTTTTATGGCGAGTTCCTGATCAACGCCCAGGGTGAAGACGTTGTTGCGGGCGTTCGCACGCCACAGCCTGTGCTCGAGCTTAAGAGACTGATGCCACAAGCGTACGCAGAGCTGCTGAAGGTGCGCGCGCGCCTCGAAAAACACTTCAAGGACGTGCAGGACGTCGAGTTCACGATCCAGGATCGGAAGCTGTTCATGCTCCAGACGCGCAATGGCAAACGCACTGCGGCCGCCGCCCTGAAGTTCTCGATGGACATGGTCAACGAGAAGCTCATCGACTGGAAGACAGCTGTCATGCGCAATCCGGCAGATCAGCTCGACCAGCTGCTAGCCCCGATCTTCGATCTCTCTGAGGTCAAGAAGGCGAACGCTATCGCCAGTGGCTTACCTGCCGGTCCGGGCGCCGCATCCGGTAAGATTTACCTCAACGCAGATCGCGCAGCCGCAGCTGCCGAAAAAGGCGAGAAGGTGCTCCTGGTCCGCAACGAAACGAGTCCCGAAGACCTTCGTGGTATGATCGCCGCCGAAGGCATTTTGACTGCGAAGGGCGGGGTTTCGTCACACGCGGCTCTTGTCGCCCGCCAAATGGGGAAAGTCTGCATTTGCGGCGCTTCTGCGCTCCAGATCGACTACAACAAGAAGACGGTTTCGGTTGACCGTCAGACGTTCCAGGAAGGCAATTTCCTCTCAATCGACGGCACCGCCGGAACCGTGTACGCGGGACAGCTCGCCACCGCTCCGAGTGAGATTATTACGGGGATGCTGCAGGGCGACAGAGCCGCGCAAAAGACAGAGAAGTTCAAGTCATTCAACCAGCTGATGACGTGGTGCTCGCAAGCGGCGCGACTCGACGTTCGCTGCAATGCTGACAACCCCGAGCAGACGGAAAATGCGCTCGCCTTCGGCGCGGTTGGCATCGGTCTCACGCGTACGGAGCACATGTTCTTCGAAGGCGATCGTATCGACTCGATGCGCGAGATGATCCTGGCTAACAACGTGAACGATCGGAAGAAAGCGCTCGCAAAGCTACTGCCGTATCAGCGCGCTGATTTCGCAGGCATCTTCAAAGCGCTGAAAGGCTACCCGGCGACGATCCGCTTCCTCGATCCTCCGTTGCACGAATTCCTTCCGCACACGAAGGAGCAGCAGCTTGATCTCGCGAACAAGCTCGGCTTAAAGGTGGAATTCATCCAGCAGCGCGTCGCACAGCTGCATGAGTTTAACCCCATGCTGGGGCACCGCGGCTGCCGGCTCGGGATTGCGTATCCCGAAATAACCGAAATGCAGGCGCGCGCCGTGTTCGAAGCCGCAGCCGAGGTGACGAAACGCAAGATCAAAGTGAACCCCGAAATCATGATCCCGCTCGCCGGCTTCAAAAAAGAAATCGATCTCCAGGCCGAGATCGTGCACCGCGTTGCAACGGAGGTGATGGCAGAAAAGAACGTGAAGTTCGAGTATCTCGTCGGCACGATGATCGAAGTACCGCGCGGCGCCTTGACCGCCGATGAGATCGCTCAGACGGCTGAGTTTTTCAGCTTCGGCACCAACGACCTCACGCAGATGGCGCTCGGCATCAGCCGCGATGACATGGGCAGCTTCCTGATGCCATACGTCGAGAACGACATCTTTAAGAAGAACCCGTTCGCCACGCTTGATCAGACCGGCGTCGGCCAGCTGATGCAAATTGCTGTTGAAAAAGGGCGAAGCAGCCGGCCCAAAATCAAGCTTGGCATCTGCGGCGAGCATGGCGGAGATCCAGAGAGCGTGAAGTTCTGCCACCGGCTGGGCCTGGACTACGTGAGTTGCAGCCCCTTCCGCGTGCCAATCGCGAGATTAGCTGCGGCCCAGGCTGCTCTGGCCGAACGGGCGAAGTAGTTACTTTTTCGCTGCTTCAAACGCCTGCCACGCACTCCACGCCCGCTCCCAATTCTGCTTAGCCGCCCATGCTTCCGCCGCCAGAAAATGGAAGTATGCCGGCGCACTTTGCTCGTGCGTGAAGTGTCGGGCTTTCATTAAAGCATCGTCGATCTGCCGGCGCGGACCTGCTCATCGTAAAGCTCGTAACCGACGGTTAATTGTTCGGGCTCGCGTACAGCGCGCGCTCGAGCTGAGCTGCTGCATCGCTGTGAATAGATCCGCGAGTCCCTTGCGGTGTGTCATTGAACCCGCAAAAAGAACTCGGAGCCGTCCCTGACGCTTTGCACGAGATGTCGCAGCAACGCTGGGCGATCCGAACGGCGCCACGACACACCGCTTCGTCGCGCGCGCTCGCTCTGGCGACGAGTCGAGCACGAACGCGCTTGGACAAATCACCAACTCGGCTAAATCCAGCTCTTCCGCTTTTGCCTGAGCTTGCCGGCCGAATCACGCGTCCCGACGAGCGCTGATTCCCAATCAGGTAACGCTGCGCCTCTTTACGAAGAAGTTTTTGCGCGGTATCGAATTACGCGATCGGCAGGTCGTAATTCTACGCGCGCCGAGTTCCCGCGCCGCCCGGAACGACTCCAGCGCGCAATCCTCATAACCGTAAACCGCTCCGCTGTGATCCGCTGTTGCATGGCGTTCCAGATAACGCGCCGTAGTTCTGTCGACGCCCTGCCATACCGCATCTACGCTCGCCCGGTCTCGCTCGTGCTTGGCAATTGCGTCGCAAACGGCAAATCGGCGGCCAACAGTCTCGCTATTTCCCGCATCGGGCGGAGCTGCAGCTTCCCAGCGGAGAGCGCATACCCGCGTCGCCCCAATTTCTCACGCAAGCTCCCCGGCATCAGCCTTAACCAGTCGGCGTCCTGCGGCCAACCAAGCGCCGTCACATACTTCGCCAGGAACCCGGAGTCGTGCAGCGCGTTCAGAACTGCGCGGACGTTCGCGTTTCCGAACGGATGCGATAAAACGATCATCTACTCGACAATCTCACCTTGAAGGATCTTTCGGTAAGCGGATGCGTAGAACTCCATCGGCTCCAGCTCGCTCTTGAGTTCCTCACGTGTTCGCAGCGCGCGCTCCGCATACTCGGATTTACTCATAGCCGCCGCTTGCTGCAATAGCTGCGCCAACGCCTTCGGATCGGCGGGGTCGCAAATCAGCGCCTGCCGCCCCCCTGCCTCCGGCAACCCACCATCCCGCGTGATGATGCATGGAACACCGAGGTGGCGCGCCTCCACTGCCGTAAGACCGAAGTCTTCACGCGTATTCGGCGGCACAACCGCCCATCGCGCATTTTTCATGTTCACTGACTTTGTCACTTCGTCTACGAAGCCGAGAATCTGCACTCCGCGAATCCCGCGACGTTGCACCGCGTACTCAATCAGACTCCTCAATGGTCCATCGCCCATCAAAATCAAAGGCCACTTTTCCGGATCGAGTCCAGCGAGCGCGTACGCATCGATGAGGGTATCGACACCTTTATTCGCGACCCAACGACCAATGAACACAAGGCCCCGGCGTTGTTCAGGCTCCGTCCAGCCTTCGGGCAAGCGTGAGACGGTGGGCACTTTGCGGCTACCAACGTGTTTCGTCTCACCTTCCCACGTTCGCCGCACGAATTCCGAATTGTACCAGCGCGCATCAGCCATGTTCGCGCTGATCCGCCAGAGAACTGTGCCAGGAATGAGACGGTCCGGCATGTGGTTGTGAATCGTGAGTGCGAGCCGTTTGCGAAAAAGCCTCGCGAGCGCCACCACGTCCGGCGAAGCATTCTGCAGGTGCACCAGGTCGGCCCACTTGATCAGCTCCGCTAGCTCGCGATTGGCGCGGTTCACGAAATCGGTGTCTTCGCCCTGCAGCATCGTCTTGAGATCCGGCTGCAAGGCGAACCCTTTCACTCGTTTGAATAGCAGCCGCACATCGAGGTCAGGTTCCTGGCGAACAGCGGCGGCAAGCGCGAGAACAAAGGCCTCAATCCCGCCATAAGCGCCCTGGCACGGGCTTACGATCAGGATTTTGGACTTCATGAGGCTCGACCCAGCAGAAAAGCTTTTGTCGTGGCGCGGTCTAAGCTTTTGAGCAACAGCGTCATGAAACTTCATAACAAAGGCACATACGCCTGCACAGCAGCTGTCACATTAGCGGCTTTCTTTGTCGGCGCGACACTCCGCACCGCCCCTGCCACCTTGGCGGAAGGCGGCGAAAAGCTGAGCAATTCGGCGAAGAACGTCGCCGGTATGAACTGCGGCGCGAAAATCGAGTGCATCACTCCCGATGGACGCGAAGCTTCCGTGGCCACAGCGAGAGATCATGACGGGAGCGCGGGTGCATTGATCATGGACGACGACACGCTCAGCTGCCCGCTGCAGGAAGGGCAGACGACATTCATTATCACCTTGCCGACCACTTCGCTGGTCGACCGGTTCACGTTCCTGAATGAGAACACCACTGCGCGCGGTGAACTAAAGATCGCGGTATCGGACTACCAACTGCCCGCCTCCAGCCCGAATTGGGTAGAGGTCGACGGCCACATTCCATTCGTAAACAAGCGCCTGTTCAATGTCTCGATGGTCGGCGTGGAAGCACGGTACGTGAAAGTCTCGTTCGACGTTGAGAAAGCCGGCCGTATAGCAACAGCGGCGAACATCGCGTGCACCTCGTCTTCGTCGCGCCGGTGACAAAACGCGGTTGATTGTTGAGAGGCTTTAGAGAGTTAGCTTCGGATCGGGTCGCCATACTCAGTGGTCGCAGGAAATCTTTAGCGATCCCGCGACAGCAATGCCGATCAAAGCGCCGGAAAGGCACGGGACTAGCTGAATTGAGGCGCGGGTGGCTGTGACCCTGAACGATGCGATTAAAAACCCACCCCCAGGCCGTCGAGCAGTCATCTCCGCGAATCAATCCTGAATCCAAAACCGCTCATGAAAATAATCATTCGCGCTCTTCCGCGCCGCACTGCTCGTCTCCGCGCTCGGAACATCTTGCGCTTGCTGCCCGGGCTACGAATGATGCGGTTCGGGATTGGGATGTAAAGAGCGGCACGCTTTCGTGGCCTCAGGGGCTCGAGACTTTGCTCGGATTTAAATCCGCGGCGGTCCCGCAAGAGATCGCTTTCTGGCAGAAACAGATCCATCCGGATGATCGCGCGCGCACAATTGCCAGCATTCGTGAGGCTCTCGCAGACGCGGACTGTTGGACTGGCGAATACCGCTTCCGCTGCGCGAACGGAAGCTGCATCCATCTGCTTGAGCGCGCCGTGATCGTCCGGAGCGAGAGAGACGAGTCGGTGCGGTTCCTCGGCTCGTTGATGGACATTACCGCCCGCAAGCAGCTCCAGGATCAGCTCGTGCGCTCCCAAAAAATGGACGCGTTCGGGCAACTCGCCGGGGGCGTCGCGCACGATTTTAATAACTTTCTCACCACGATCCTGGGATATAGCGATCTACTCCTCGACGAGAACGGAGTTAAGGGCGCGAATGCCAAACACGTCGGAGAGATCCGTAGCGCAGCAAAACGTGCGAGCGCACTGACATCACAACTGCTCGCATTCAGTCGGAAACAGGCGCTCGAACCGCGTGTGGTCGAGGTTAACACCGTCATCACTCACCTGGAACGCTCACTTCTGCGTTTGCTCGGCGAAAATATCTTCGTCGAGTGTTTGCACCGCTCGAGTAATCCGGCGCATGTCCGTGTGGACGCCGCACAGCTCACGCAAATCATCCTTAACCTGGCCGTGAACGCGCGCGATGCGATGCCAGACGGCGGCCGATTGACGATCGGGACCGCCACCGTCCGCCTCGACGAGAATTCACAGCCTGTTGGGTGCACCGACCAACTCCGCGCGGGCGAATACGCGTTGATCAGTATCACCGATGACGGCGTCGGGATGAGCGACGAAGTGAAAGCGCATCTGTTCGAACCGTTCTTCACAACCAAAAACGAAGGACGAGGTAGCGGCCTGGGTCTCGCTACGAGCTACGGGATCGTGCGCCAGAGCGGTGGGCATATCTGCGTCGAGAGCCATCTCGGAAAAGGCACGATGGTCTCAATTTATCTGCCGAAAGTCGCGCCGCCGCCTGCGCCGACCTATACGAAACCGGGAGTAAAGAAGCTCGCCCCGGGGACAGAAACCATCCTGGTGCTTGAGGACGACGTTAGCGTCCGCCACATATCCGTCCGCGTCTTGCGAGCGCTCGGTTATCAAGTTCTCGAGGCGGCGAATGGCGACGATGCGCAACGTCTCATCACTTTCGAATGCAAACGAAAGGTCGACCTTCTTCTGACTGACATGGTGATGCCTCAGATGAGCGGTCGCGACTTCGCTGACTGGCTGGCCCAGACGAGCCCTGAGACGAAGGTCGTCTTCATCTCCGGCTATTTAGACGAATCAATGCAGGCAGCCGACCGCTGCCGTGACGGAATTTTCTTTCTGCCGAAGCCGTTTGATCCGGAGCAACTCGCAACGACGGTGCGCGAAGCACTCGACTGCTAGCCGCACGGGTTCTGCTCGCTCACGGCTGGCGGACAATGCTGCCGCCTTTCATTACCAGCCGCACCTGGCGAACGGCACTTATGTCTTGCGTCGGATCCCCTTCGACAGCGAGGAGATCCGCTAGCAATCCGGCGCGAATGCCTCCTCGGTCGGCTAAGTGAAACACGGCTGAATTTCCGCTGGTAGCCTGCCGCAGAACTTCGATCGGTGTGAAGCCGTACTCGTTCACGAGCAGCTCCATTTCCACCGCGTTTTCACCGTGCGCGAACACGCCGACGTCTCCGCCCATTGCAAACGTCACACCCGCTTCCCGCGCCGCTTTCATGCTGACCCGTTTCTGCGTGAGGCGAGGCGGCTCGGGATCGCTGCCCCTTTTCCAGCCGCGGTAGCGCGAGATCGCATCATCCGCCGCGACAGTCGGGCAGAGTGCGACCCCCTTCTGCTTCATCAGCTTGAAAATTTCCGCCGTTCCGTCATCACCGTGTTCGATCGTCTCCACGCCAGCCGTGATCGCGCGGCGCATGCCTTCCGGAGTGGTGGCGTGGGCAACGGTCGGCCGTCCAGCCGAGCGTGCGGTCTGCACGATCGCGTTCAGCTCCTCCTGGGAAAACGTTGGCCGCGACGGCTCATCTTTCCCCCAGCGATAGTCCCCATACACCTTCACGATGTCGACGCCTTTGCCGATCTGCTCACGCGTCACGCGAGTGACTTCTTCAACGCCGCTGGCCTCCTGCGCCCCCTGTGGCACATCAACATCAGTGGAAAACTTTGGGCCGTAGCTGCCGGTCGCGACGATCGCCGGACCCGCAACCAGCAATCGCGGACCGGAAATTATCCCGCTGTGGATCCCCTGCTTCAGTCCGACGTCGGCGTAACCGGCGCCCTCAGTGCCGAGATCGCGCGCTGTTGTGAATCCCGCATCCAATGTCTTTCGCGCATGCGCCGTCGCGCGCACGGTTCTCAGCGCGACCGATTCGTTGATCACCTGATCGTTCCAGCTCGTCTCGTTGTACGGATGCAGGAACATGTGCGAGTGGCCCTCGATCATTCCAGGCATCACCGTTTGGCCTGGGAGATCAATCACCCGCGTTGATTCAGGCGGTGAGACGTCCCTTGCCGGGCCTGCTGCCGCGATCTTATCGTCAGTTACCAGAACCGCCCAGCCGCTGTGCATCTCCTGCCCGTCGAACACCGCGTCCGGCCGAAGTAAAACCGAGTCTCCGACTGCTGCGTTAGCGGCGAGGCAGTAGAGCAGGAGCAGTGATCGGCGAATCTTCACCGCGTCGTTTTACTCACGCCGGGCAACGATTTCGAGAAACATCGGAGTTGTAAACCAGGAGCCCTCGTCGGCCTCCACCTCGGCGAATTCCTTGAGAACATCGGCACCCCACTGCGCGGTAACGCGCCCAAGGTCCTGCAGCCGCGCGATGTTGATCTCGATGAAGCTCTTCGGCCATTGCCATGCGTAATCGCGTTGCGAGACAGTGCGCACGTGCGGTCGAATCTCGAGAATACGATAACCGGCCCCCCGCAGCAGTCCCGGGAAGCCGCGTCCGACGTTCGGCTCCCCGCCAGACGCTCGCCAGCTCTGCATCACCTCTACGCAAAAGCTATCGAGTGCCGGCTTGATAGGCATGAACCGGAACGTCTCGTAGTCGCTGTACTCGTGAAAAACTGCAATCGCGCCGGGCCGCAGCGCTCCTGCGATGTTCTGGACCAGCTTCTCGGGCGACGAGACAAACGACGCAACCCACCGGCACCAGCTCGCGTCAAATTGCAGGTCACCTAACGAGTGCTCCATGAGATCGGCCTCGCGAAATTCGACGTTGCTTAATCCACGCCTGCGACAACGCTCCCGCGCGGCTTCGAGAAATCTCCCCGACCTTTCGATCGCGAGCACCGCACCGCTTGGTCCAACAATTTCCCCCAGATCAGCCGTCGCGTACCCCGGCCCCGCCCCAACATCGATAACGCGACACCCGTGCGTTATTCCGGCGCGTTCCCAGCATTCCGTCACTACAGAACGCCAGACGCGATGCTGGAGTCCGAGGCGGGCGACTTCTTCATCGTGCGTCCCCAGGACGTAGTCGCTCTCGGTGCGCGAAGTCATCTAGTTGTGCTTCACCCGATGTGGTGCTGCGATGACGCCGCGCGTGCTAACACAAGTTCCGCAGATCGAAAGAAAGCAAAGTGCGGCATACTAATCTTGATCAACATCACGCAGCGCTACGGCTTGTGTTCGTGCAACTTCACCAGCACCGCCCTGCGGCTGCGCAGTCTCAGATTCAGCACTTCTACGAACACCGCGAATCCCATCGAAAAATAGGTGTAGCCTTTTGGAATGTGGAAGCCAACGCCCTCCGCGATCAGGTTCACACCGATCAGTAAAAGGAAACTCAAAGCGAGCATTTTGATGGTTGGATGCCTGTTGACGAAGCGGCTGATCGCACCAGCGAACATCATCATCACCAAAACAGCGAGGATGACAGCCGCGATCATGACGCCAACCTGATCGACCATGCCCACCGCAGTAATGACTGAATCGAGTGAAAAAACAATGTCGAGCAAGGTGATCTGCAAGAGCACGGCGCTGAGGCTTGGCGCAGCGCCTGTCGAGCCGTGTTCGTCGTTCCCTTCCAGCTTGTTGTGAATCTCCTGGGTGCTCTTGGCGAGGAGGAATAAGCCGCCGAGTATCAGAATCAACGCCCGCCCGGTGACATCGAATCCTGCTAAAACGAAGAGCGGTTTCGTGAGGCCAACGACCCATGAGAGGGACAGCAGTAACAAGATTCGCATGAGCATCGCGAGACCGAGCCCGATCTGGCGCGCTCGTCGTTGCGTGGCGGCCGGGAGTTTGTCCGCAAGGATCGAGATGAAGATGATATTGTCGATGCCGAGCACAATCTCCAGCACCGTCAGCGTCACCAGGCCGATCCAAGCCTGCGGGTCCGCGAGCCATTCCATAAAGGTGCTGACTCTCGCACATGGCTCGCTACGAACACAAAAAGCAGTGTGAGTAGCTGCCTACGGGCGCGACGCTAAACCGGCCGGACTCGCACCCTTGTCAGCCGCGCGCAGCTGCGCCAAGCTCACTCCCCCCGCCATGCCACGCCTGCCTCGTCAGAAGTATCACGACATCGAGCGCATCATTGAATTCGATTTCGTGCGGGCGACTGAAGCTGCTGCGCTGAACTCGCTGCAGTGGCTCGGACGCGGCGAGAAGGAGCTGGCGGACGCCGCCGCCTGTGACGCCATCCGCGGAATGTTCGATTTGATGAACATCTGCGGCGAGGTGGTCATCGGAGAAGGCATCAAAGATAACGCGCCCGGGATCTTCAAAGGCGAACATCTCGGCACGTGGATGCCGGGCGCGCCGCCATTCGATATTGCGCTCGATCCCATCGACGGCACGACGAACATCTCGAAGGGGATGCCAAACTCGATCGCCTGTATCGCTGCGGCGAGCCCCGAGGAAGGCGTAAAGGTCGCGCTGCGCGATATCCCGTCATTCTACATGATGAAGCTGTCCTACGGCCCCGCAGTGACGAGGGCGATGCAGATCGCCGGCATCGATACGCTAAAGATCGAGAGCCCGATCGAGGAGACTCTCATCACCGTCGCGCAGGCATTGAACAAGCGTGTGCAGGATGTCGTGGTGATGATGCTCGACCGGCCCCGCCACAGTGAAATGGTGGCGGAAATCCGTCGCGTCGGAGCGTCGTTGCGGATGATCAGCGACGGCGACATCGCAGCGGCCATCGGACCGGGAATCGCGGGCAGCGGAATTGACGTTTATCTTGGAATTGGCGGTTCTCCCGAAGCGGTGCTGGCTGCGGCGGCGATCAAGTGTCTCGGCGGCGACATGCAATGCGTTATGTGGCCACGAGACGAGAAGGAGCGGGCTCAGCTGATCGCGGACGGGCATGAGAATGACATCGGGCGAGTCTTCTTTGCCGACGACCTGGCTAACGGCGCGAACATCATATTCTGCGCAACCGGTATCAGCGACAGCGCGTTATTACCGGGCGTGAAAACGCAAGGTCCAAACACCATCACGCATTCGATCTTGATGCGCGCGAAGAGCAAAACAGTGCGCTTTATCCGTGCCTCGCATGATCTTCAGAACAAGACGATCCGGCTCCGGTCCACAAATCGGGAACATACGATCTAACGCTGCGAACACAGCGCGGAGATGTAGCGCCCACTGGGTGATCGGCGCGTCGTGCAGGGACGTAATTTCAGCTTTGTGCGCTCTGTTCATTGCGTCTTTCATCCGGGTGGCGTCGGCAGAGCCCGTGGATCAGGAAGTGGGAAAAATGCTCGAGCGTGCGCTGTTCGAAGCGGAGAATCTCCGCAAGCAGCTGCCCACGTTGGAATACGACGCCACGATGCGTGTGCAGGAATGGGACGGGCGCGGACGTCTACGCGGCACCGCGAAGGCGACGGCGATCATGCGACCCGGTGACGCGCGGCCGATCACGTTCTTGTCACGCGAAGTGGAAGGAAAAGTGCGCTTACCTGACGACAAGCCGGGGAAGAACGATGACGATGAAAAGGAGGTGACGCTGCAGCAGTTCGCAAGTGATCATCGTATAGCCGAACGGTTTGATTTCACCGTCACGGGTACCGAACAGGTGGCCGGAGAACGCGCGCGTCGCGTTGAGTTCAAACCGCGTCCGAACCAGCCGGAGAAGAATACTGCCGACCGCTTCCTCGACACGATCTCCGGCACCGCGTGGGTGAGCGAATCACGGAATAAGCTGGTGAAATTCGAGATGCGGCTGAACCGGCCGTTCCAGCTCTTCTGGATTTTCGCCGTGTTGAAGGATCTTTCGATCCAATATGAACTGCTCGTTGCCGATGAGATCCTCGGTCATGCGAAGCTTAAAGTGCTCTTCGCCCTGACCACTCCAATTTACAGCATCCGCCAGTTGCACGACGTCGACATCGACAATTTCCGTCGCCGCCAAGCCGTCTCGCAACGCTGAAAATTCGTCAATTCAAGCCGCCGATCAACGCTGGACTCCCTTGCGCTTCTCTGTTCAAATCGCACACACGCTATGAGACAAATCCCCAAAACCGAGCTTTCACCCGACAACGGCTGCGTCATCGATACAAAGTGGAAAGTAGGCCCGCTGAGCTATCACGCGTGCGCCGCCGAAATGACGCACGCCAAGCCGGTCGAAGGAAATTTTCGTTTGCCTGAACTTGTAATCTACGATCACGCTGGATTCAAAGGGACGTACGCGCGGACGAATCTCAGTTTTCATTATTTGGGCGACTATTGGAACGATCGCATCAGCTCGATCGTCGTCGTTAGCGGCGTCTGGCGCTTTTATCGGGACGACTATTACAAAGGCGATCACTGGGATCTTGGCCCTGGGTTTTACGAGTGCTTCTTTACCGACGTGGGGCCAGATGACGTGGTGAGCTCGTTTCAGGCGATCGCGTTGACGTAAGATCGCGATCGTCGCGAAAACGTCGCTATTCAAAGGACGGCGGGCTCGTTCCCGCGTAGCAATCCGCGTGCGCGGCAGCGAACGATCATCTACCATGCAGGAGATGGTCGCGTTGAACCGTGGTTCGCTCGCTGAAAAGATCCTGGCTGGTGAACGCATTTCCGCGGCCGAGGCGCTTGCGCTCTACGAGTGGCCGTTGCCAGAACTAGGCGCGCTTGCAAACGTGCGACGAAATCTCGCGAAGAGTGCCAGCTCCGATGGTTACGACACCGACGTCGCCACCTACATCGTCGATCGGAACATCAACTACACGAACGTCTGCAACGTGTACTGTAAATTCTGCGCATTCTACCGCATGCAGAGAGACACGGACCATTACGTCCTTACGCGCGAGCAGATCGACGAGAAGCTCGATGAATTGACTGCAGTGGGCGGCGTGCAAATCCTGATGCAAGGCGGCCACCACCCGGACCTAGCTTTCGATTGGTACATCGAGCTGCTCCAGCACATCCGCGCGAAATATCCTCACATCAACATCCACGGCTTCAGTCCGCCCGAGTTCCAGCATTTCGCTGCCGTCTTCAAAATGCCGCTGCGGCAGGTAATTTCTGAATTCAAAGCCGCTGGGCTTGGCTCAATTCCAGGAGGAGGAGGCGAGATTCTCGTCGATCGCATTCGCGACCTGATCTCGCCTTTGAAATGCAATTCAGATGCGTGGCTCGAGGTAATGCAAATCGCGCACGAGGCGGGACTGATGTTCGGCCATGTAGAGACCGTAGGTGACCGTAGAGCATCTGCAGCGCCTGCGTGATCAACAGGATGCGTCAGGTGGATTC
>JACDHZ010000175.1 GCA_013820755.1 Chthoniobacterales bacterium | reverse complement strand
TGATGTCGTGCCGAGCACGAAAAGCGATCCACAGCAAAGCCATGATCAAGTGTCGGAAGTGTGCACGCACCATCCCGTTCTTGATGCTTAGTCTATCATCCTCGAAGATAGCCTGGAGTTCTGAGATCAAACTGCGGCATTGGACTATTTTAAGACGAAGTTCGTCTCGGTCTTCGCTGCTTAGGTCCTTGATCGTAGCTTCCACCCCGGAGCAGAATTGTTCCGCATGGAGCATTAGCTCCGTCAATGTTAAGGTATCGTCACTCACTCGGTAGCGGCTCAGATAGCGCTGCGGGCACTTTTTGAGGGCAATCTAAATTGCCGACCTTGGCGCACATGGCAGAGGAACCACAATGTATTCCGACGAGCAAAGCTTCCGAACGGGCGCATGTCATGCTGCGCTTTGGCTGAGCACGATCGCTAAACACATGGTTTGTGACGGTTGGTGCGAGAGCGCCGTCGTCACGCGGCTCGCAGAGATGAATGAGGTGCTCATCGAATGGCACAACAGCAAGGTGGAAATGCCTGAGGGACCACCTTGGCATTGGCACGAGGAGCAACTCGACCATTTTGTCTCAATGCGAAAGAGCGACTGGTAAGCAAGGGTGTAGATTCGTCGCGCACCGCGTCGCGGCGCTATTATACGTTTAGTGACGACGAAAGCGTCCCCCCGCCGCAGGCCCCGGTGCCTGAGCCAGGAGGGCGTGGACTGAGAGCAGCAGGCTAACGAGAGAAAGAAGAGACGTGATCTTTTTCATGTAATGAGGCGACGCGCTCGCCGAGATGGCCACGCACGAGACAGCCGCGGAAGTATTCGATCGTTTCCTTGATCCCTTCCTCAAAACTTACCGCCGGCTCCCACCCAAGAACCTTCCGCGCCCGAGTGATGTCCGGTTGGCGCACCTTTGGATCGTCCACGGGCAGCGGTCGATGCTCGATTGTGGCGGTCGTTCCCGTAATCCGGATGATCTCTTCGGCGAATTGTTTGATCGTCATCTCCCGCGGATTCCCGATGTTGACCGGCTCGTGAAAATCCGATTGGGAGAGCCGGAAAATTCCATCGATGAGATCGGAGACGTAGCAGAACGAACGCGTTTGTGAGCCGTCGCCGAAGATCGTGAGAGGTGTATCAGTGAGAGCCTGTCCGATGAACGCTGGAACCACGCGGCCGTCCCGAAGCCGCATGCGCGGTCCGTAGGTGTTAAAGATCCGGACAATTTTCGTGTCGAGGCCGTGATAGCGGTGATACGCCATCGTCATCGCCTCGGCGAAGCGCTTCGCTTCATCGTAAACGCCGCGCGGGCCGATGGGGTTCACATTGCCCCAGTAATCTTCCTTCTGTGGATGAACGAGCGGGTCGCCGTAGCACTCACTGGTGGACGCGAGCAGGAACGCCGCGCCTTTCGCTTTTGCGAGGCCTAACGAGTTATGCGTGCCAAGGGCGCCTACTTTCAGCGTCGGGATCGGCAGCTCGAGGTAGTCGATCGGGCTGGCGGGCGATGCGAAATGGAAGACGTAATCCACCGCGTGAGGCACGAGGATGTAAGTCGATACGTCGTGTTTGATGAACTCGAATCTTTCGTTCCTGGCGAGGTGTTCAATGTTGGCGGTATTGCCTGTGATCAGATTGTCGACCGCGATCACACAATGTCCTTCCGCCAAGAGTCGATCAGTGAGGTGGGAACCAAGAAAGCCAGCGCCACCGGTGACAACGGAGGTGGGAGATTTTGTGGCCATCTGCGGGCTTATTTAACGGCTCGTGCGCGGTGTGGCGAGAAGTTTTGCCGCTGTCGTTTGCGGTCAACTGGGCGCCTCGTTCCGCTTTGATGCAGGAGCGGCACAACGCTGCTCACGATGGGCCTTGTCCACCCGAACCCGCACGGCATATTCGACGTGTGAAGGTTCATGTCATCGTGACGCCGAAGGCCGCAGTGCTTGACCCGCAGGGCTCAGCAGTGCGAGACGCAATGCAGCACCTCGGAATGCCGGAGGTGCGAAGCGTGCGAATCGGCAAATATTTGGAGATCGAGGTGGATGCCGAGTCGGACGAAATCGAGCCGCGTCTGCATCAACTTTGCCGGGATCTCCTTTCTAATCCCGTGATCGAAGACTACCGCCTCGAGACCGGCAGCGAGTCCGCAGTCGAAAACAATGCTGCTGCGGCTCAGCAATCATGAAATCGTTGCGCTACTTCTTTTGCATCGTGTTGCCGCCGCTCGCTGTCTTGCTTACCGGGCGGGTGGGAAGTTTTCTGCTCAGTTTGTTGCTCACCTTGCTTGGCTGGATTCCAGGAATCATTCACGCCTGTCTCGTTGTGAACGATCATCACCAAGAGCAGCGGGTCGCCCGCGTCGCCGGTCGAGCCGCGACATGATTACGTTCGCTGTCGTTCAGTTTCCAGGATCGAACTGCGACCAGGACTGCCTCCGTGCGTTGCGCGGGATCGGGGGCGCTGGGGCGGAGTATGTCTGGCATAAAGAAAAGTCGCTCGATGGCTTCGATGCGATTGTGCTGCCGGGAGGTTTTTCCTACGGAGATTACCTGCGCTGCGGTGCGGTCGCGCGGTTCTCACCAATCATGCGGGCGGTGGTGAAAGGTGCTGCTGCCGGCAAACTCGTGATCGGCATCTGCAACGGCTTCCAAATCCTGTGCGAAGCCGGACTCCTTCCCGGTGCACTCGTGCGGAACCGCTCTGAGCGATTCGTTTGCGATCTTGTAACGACCCGCGTCGAGGGAGCGCCTTCGCCGTTCACAGGAGGCCTCCATGAAGGAACATTGCTGCAGCTGCCAATAGCACATGGCGAAGGGTCGTTCTTTGCAGATGCAGAGACGCTGAAATCGCTCAACGCGAATCGACAGGTTCTGTTGCGCTATTGCGACAAACGTGGCGGTATCACCGCCGCCGCGAATCCGAACGGTTCGCTCGAAAACATTGCGGGCATTTGCAACCAAGAGCGCAACGTCCTCGGCCTAATGCCGCATCCTGACCGCGCGTGCGATCCGCGGCTCGGAAGCGGCGATGGCGAAAAAATCTTTCGATCGATGATGAATGCTATTGCCGCTGATCGCGTTCAGGCAGCGTAAGTCTCCCGCAAAGCGATATTTTCGCCATCAGCGCCCGGCGACGAACAACGGAAAATGTCGTCCTCAATTCAGGGGGGCGGGAATTATCAAGATGTCACGCGTTGAGACACAAATGTAACGTTCGGTGACACTTTTCCATTTAGTCTCAGCTCCATTACCGGGTGACGGAGCAATGGCACATGCACTGCTCCAAATTCGTGCAACAACCTCAACCGTATGCTCCTACAAAAAACGCTTCACATGAGTCAGTCGCTCGCGGAGTGCAAAGTCCGCCTGTCGAGTATCCAATCGTACCGTCGGCAGTTTGTGATGGTAACCAAGGCCACGGTCACTTCTTCGAAGACGATCGATTTTAGTTTTCGGGGGCCGCTTGGCTTCCAGGCTCGAACTCTTCTACTTGCGGCTCGCAGCGACAGTCCCGACCAGTTCGCATTCGAGTCCACTGGCGGGAACATCGACGTGATGGGGCTCGTCGACTTCCAAGAAGTCCGGCCGAACTGCACGGAAGTGACCCTCGCCGTCCACTACGAGATCAAGAATAAAATTTTCGCGTGGCTCGACCGGCATTTCCGCTTCGTCGACGCTTTCGTTAACTCGGAGCTGCGGAGTATCCGCGCTCATTTCGAAGGGATCGCCGCTCCAGTTGTGGAACGGCCTGCCGTTTTCCCGTCGCTGGAAACAGCTGCGGCTTGATTTCAGGTGAGGGTTTGCAGAGCGCGGAGCAATGCTCCGCGCTTCTTTTTTGTACTGAGAGCTGCCTAAGCAATGCGGACGAGGTGAATCTTGTCGAGACGTAATATTTGACCGGACTCAAGCGAAATGCTGGCCTGCGGATCAGTGATTTTTTTGTCGTTTAGTCTGACGCTTCCCTGCGCGATCAGTCTGCGTACGTCGGAGCGCGATTTCTGAATCCCGAAGCAGAAAGAAAATGCTCCGCGCACGACTGTGATCGCATCGTTGCCGTAGAAGTCGACGAAGGGCCAGAATTCCGGCGGCGGGTTTGGCAACTCTATGTCGGAAAGCCTCTTTTCACTGCGCGCGTTCCATTCCTCAGTCACCTTCTCTGCCGCGACGCGCGAATGATAAGTGGCCACGATTTCGGCCGCGAGCTGCTTCTTCGCCTCGAGAGGATGCGCCCCTGACGGCAACTCGCGGCCGAGCAAAAGCGGGTGATAGCGCACCATCAATTCATCCGAGATACTCATGAGCTTGCCGAACATGTCCGTCGGGCTGTCGTTTACCCCGACGTAGTTGCCGAGGCTCTTGCTCATTTTCTTTGTCCCATCAAGCCCTTCCAGAATCGGCAGGAGCAAGACGACCTGCGGCGCGAGCCCTTCCTGTTTTTGGAAATCGCGTCCGACTAAAATGTTGAACAGCTGATCGGTGCCGCCGAGTTCAACGTCAGCCTGAACCATCACAGAGTCCCACCCCTGCATGATCGGATATTGAATCTCGTGCGCGTGAATGGGCTGCTGTTGCTCCATTCGAGCGCGGAAATCCTCCCGCTGCAACATCTGCTGCAAGGTGACACGGCCATTCAGACGCATGATCTCCTCGAAGCTCATTTTGCCAAACCACTCGCCGTTGTAGACGAGTTTCGTCCGATCCGGATCGAGAATCTTGAACGCCTGCTCCCGGTACGTCGCTCCATTCGCCAAAACCTGATCACGGGAAAGCTGCGGGCGCGTCACGGAACGCCCGCTGGGGTCGCCAATCATCGCGGTGTAATCACCGATGATGAGCACCGCTTCGTGACCCAGTTCCTGAAATTGCCGCAGCTTGCGGAGGGCAAGTGTGTGGCCGAGATGAAGGTCGGGGCTCGTCGGGTCGGCACCGAGCTTCACGCGCAATGGACGACCCAGCGCGAGCTTCTCACGCAGCTCGCTGCCGCTGATGACTTGAGCAGCGCCGGCCGTGAGCAGATGGAGAGCGTCGTCCGGTTTCATCGTATCAACGTAAACGGCCCGGCTGCCGTCTACTTATTTTTATTGAGCAACTCGCGGACCTGCTCCAACGTGAGTGGCTCGTCCTTTGCACTCAAACTTTTCTGGCTCTTTCCCTGCACGAGAAATGGGCGGCTGCTATCGTCGAAGTCGGACGTCGCCAAGGACTTCTTCGCATCAGGGGCAGAGCGCACGCCGTTGTATGCTCCGGTGGTGTAGCGCGACTGTGTTTCCTTTAGCTCGTTGCGCGTGCCGAGATTCGCCTCCTTGCGTTGATATCGCGACGTAGTGGTCTGGAACTCCACCGGGCGTATCTCCCGCACGCCGTTGAATCTCTTGCCCCACCATTTTTGCGCGAACTGGAATGTCATGGTAGGCGCCGTTTTTGTCGTCGGAGTTCCGGTCGCGACGAACTGCTTTGTTTGTGCGCCGTTCTGTAACGACATATCCGGCTTCAGCAGCCGGTCCATCAATTTCCGTTCCTGCTCCTGAGCGCAGGCGGCGTTCGCGACGATACACAATAAGATTGCGAACCCGATGCGAAAGCGCATGAGGCGAAGGTGCAAATCTCGCGGTCGGATTGTAAAGAAAATAGTCGCGCGAAGCCAGCGTTGCGGCGCATGGCCGCATTTCCCCCTGCTGCAAAATTGCGCGAGCATGCCGCCGGGCGGGCGCGTAGCTTCGGGCGAATGATCGATTCCGGATCAGACGCAGCATGGATGCAGCAGGCGCTTCGCCTCGCCGGGAAAGCCTACGAAGCTGGCGAAGT
>JACDHZ010000050.1 GCA_013820755.1 Chthoniobacterales bacterium | reverse complement strand
CCAGCATATCTGATCTCGAAGTGTTCGATGTTGCGAGCCAGGCGGTCTTGCGATCGGTCGAGCTGACATTCGAATACCAAAAGCTAAACAGCAGCCGCTACGAGGCGCGGCACGTGCGGCCGTTCCACATCGCGTCGTTAGAAAATCAGTGGTACTTGTTTGCGGAAGACTTGGCGCGGCGGCAGCTGCGCACTTTTGCATTGCCGCGAATGCGGAATGCGCGTGCGACGACAACTCGCTTCCGGCGACCTGCGAATTTTTCAATCGAGAAAGTGTTACAGGGGAGTTTCGGTGTTTTCTCCGGCAGAAAGGAACACCGGGTGCGGTTGCAGTTTGATGCATTTGCCGGTCGACTCGTAAGCGAACGGACATGGCACGAGTCGCAGCAAATCCGCCCCGATCGCAACGGTTCTGTGATCCTGGAGCTGCAACTAGGAGGCTTGGAGGAAATCCAGCGCTGGGTGCTGAGCTGGGGAGCGCACGTCCGGGTGCTCGCGCCTCAGGAATTAGTCGACAGCGTTCACAGCGCGGCGCACGCGATTACGAAACTGTACCGGATTGAAGAGTCGCCTCTTCGGCCCAATTAGCTCCTCGGAATCCTGGCGAACTTCGCGTTGATCAATTCGTGCACTTTTGCAGCGAGTGCCGGGTTATCGAACCGCAGGACGACCTCATTCAGAAAGCCCTTCACAAGCAACTGCTGCGCGACGGGCGCAGAGATGCCGCGCGCGAGGAGGTAAAACATCTCGTCGGGGTCGAGTTGGCCGGAAGTGGCGCCATGGCTGCATTTAACGTTGTCAGCCATGATCTCCAGCCCGGGCATTGAGTTTGCCTCGGCATCATCACTCAGCAGGAGATTCCGCACGGTCTGATATGCATCAGTGAAATGCGCGTGCGGCTCTACCCTGATTAAACCGCCAAAAGTTGCGCGCGCGCGGTCACTCAGTGAGTTTTTGTAGAGAAGATCGCTCGTCGTGTGCGGCGACTCGTGACTTTGCAGTGTGCGGGCATCGAACTCCTGAGAACCCTCTCCCACTGACACCGCGAGCAGGTCGCTTCGAGCACCTTCACCGGTGAGTCGGCTGAAGCTTTCGAACCGCGAATACCCGCCACCCAAATTCACGTTCAAGCTCATCGCGGAGGCATCACGATCGGCTGTCGTAGTGTTCACCTGAACCGCGACTACGTTGTCGCTCCAGCTCTGAGCGCAGACGTATCTGATTTTCGCGCCGCGTCCGGCGACCAGATCGTTTACGCCACACGCAAAGCCGCGCCGTCGGGGATGAGTCGAGCGGAAGTGCTCGATCACAGTGACCTTCGACAATTCGTCCGCTACCAGAAGCATGTGCGGGAACACGGATGCATCGTCCTTATGCAACCAATGGAAGATCTCGATCGGCAATTCCACTTCCACACCGCGCGGCACGTAGATGAAGGTGCCTGACGTGACGAGCGCTTCGTGTAGCGCCGCGAACTTCTCCGAGCCGAGCCGCGTCGGTTGCGACATGAAATGCTTCCGGAACAGCTCCTCGTGCTCGATCATTGCACGCTCGAGCGGCTGAAAGACGACGCCGAGTTGCCGCAGCTTTTCGCTGAGCGGGTCGCGCCTCAGCAGGTGGTCGTCCGCGAAAATGATGCGCCCGGCGACTCCACGCAAGCCAACCGACCGCTCTAGTATTTCGGACCGTTGCGCGTGGCGGAGCACTTCGCCGAGCCGGAACGGTGTCAGATCGAGCGCCGCAACATTCGAGAACCGCCACGGCTGGTCTTTGCGCGCGGGCATCGGCAGTGATGCGAAGCGTGACCACGCAATCTGTTGCCGCTCATGGAACCAGACCGGGAGATGATCCGCACTGCGTCCCTCGGGAATGCCGGAGAGAATCGTGCGCGCGGAAGTCTCCTGCGGCGAGTCCGTTTCCATCACTCCGTCAAGAACGGCGGTGTCGTTAATCATGTCCGTAAGCTGAGACGAAAACGGCGGTCACACAGACCGCCGAGCTCGCTCTTCTCCTGGGGCCGAAACTAGCCGACGGAGCCTTCCATCTCAAGCTCGATCAGGCGCTTGAGCTCTACGCTGTATTCCATCGGAAACTGCCGAACAAGGTCATTGACGAAGCCATTGACACTGAGGCTCACCGCCTGCGCCTCCGTAAGGCCGCGCTGCTGCATGTAGAAGATTTGCTCGGCGGAAACCTGGCTCACGCTCGCTTCATGTTGAACGGCGTTGCCCGTCCCGCGCACCGTGATCGCCGGATAGGTGTCCGTGCGGCTGTTCGCATTAATCAACAGCGCGTCGCATTCGGTGTTGTTCTTGCAGTTCTTCAGGTGCTTGGGAATGTGAACGAGACCACGGTAAGTCGCGCGTCCTTTTCCGATACTGATGCTCTTGGAGATGATGTTGCTCGTTGTTTCATCAGCCGCATGCACCATTTTTGCGCCGGTATCCTGATGCTGCCCGTCACTCGCCAGCGCAATCGAGAGCACTTCGCCGCGCGCTCGGCGGCCCTTCATGACCACACCTGGGTATTTCATCGTCAGACGTGATCCGATATTGCAATCGATCCATTTCACTTCGGCGTCTTCGTGCGCGAGACCGCGCTTTGTGACGAGATTGAAGACGTTCGCAGACCAGTTCTGCACCGTGATGTACTGAATCTTCGCGCCCTTCAGCGCGACCAGCTCAACGACCGCGCTATGCAGCGTCGCGGTATTAAATTTCGGCGCGGTACAGCCTTCCATGTAGGTCAATTCTGAGCCTTCATCGCAGATGATCAGCGTCCGCTCGAACTGACCAAAGTTCTCGGCGTTGATGCGGAAGTAGGCCTGGAGCGGGTGCTTAACTTTCACGCCCGGCGGCACGTAGATGAACGACCCGCCGCTGAAAACCGCTGAGTTCAGCGCGCTGAATTTGTTGTCGCCTGTCGGAATAACTTTGCCGAACCACTTCCGGAAGATCTCGGGGTAGTCCTTCAACCCTTCGGCCGATCCGACGAAGATGACCCCTTGTTCTCCCACGGCTTTCTTGATGTTCGAGTATACCGCTTCGCTATCGAACTGCGCTTCCACTCCAGCGAGAAACTTCCGTTCCTGCTCAGGAATCCCCAGCCGCTCAAACGTGCGCTTCACATCTTCCGGAACGTCTTCCCAGCTGCGTTTCGCCTGCGTTCCGCTGCTAAGGTAGTAGCGAATATTATCGAAGACGATTGCCTCAAGGTCCTTGCTCGCCCAATGCGTCGGCATGGGCTTGCTCAGAAATGTCCTCAATGCATTGAGGCGGAACTCGCGCACCCAGTCCGGATCATTCTTGATATTCGAGATGTAGTGAACCGTCATCTCCGTTAAACCGGTGCCCGCGTCGTGCACGTGCGTCTCCGGATAAGCAAAGTTGCCGACGTTCCGTTCAATACCTAGTGGCGACGTTTCGGTAGTTGCATCTGTAACCATAAAATTCTCCTATGCGACGGCTGGTTCGGCTACTTCGTCGCGCACCCAATCGTATCCCTTCTCTTCTAATTCAAACGCAAGGCTCTTGTCGCCGCTTCGGACGATTCGGCCCTGCACCATCACGTGCACATGATCGGGCACGATGTAGTCGAGAAGCCGCTGGTAATGCGTGATCAACAGCACACCAAGGTTTGGCCCCCGAAGCGAGTTCACCCCGTTTGCGACGACCTTAAGCGCATCGATGTCCAGGCCGCTGTCCGTTTCATCGAGCACCGCGTATTTTGGCTCGAGCATCGCCATCTGGAGAATCTCGTTGCGCTTCTTCTCACCACCGGAAAATCCTTCGTTCACCGATCGCGACGTAAACGAGCGATCCATCTCCAGCAGGTCCATCTTCTCGTAAAGCTCGGCGTAATAATCAGTAGCCTCCAGCTCTTCGCCATCCGGCAGACGCGCCTGCACCGCCGCACGGAGGAAATTGGCAATCGTCACGCCGGGGATCTCGCTCGGATACTGAAACGCCAGGAAGATGCCTTTCCGCGCGCGCTCATCCGGCGCCAGTTCAAGAATGTTCTCGCCGTCCATTAACACAGCGCCGTTTGTTACGGTGTAGTCCGGGTGTCCGGCGATGACCTTTGCGAGCGTGCTTTTGCCCGAGCCGTTCGGCCCCATGATGGCATGCACTTCTCCCTTCGGCACGGTCAGACTGAGGCCACGGATGATCTCCTGCCCCGCAATTGTGGCGCGTAAATCCTGGATCTCGAATTGATTCATTTTCCTCGAACGTAAGATAGCTCGAATCCCCGCTTTTGCTAATGAGGAAGGGCGCCGCATAGGCGCCAGCTGTCACTGAGACTTATTATTGGCCACTGCCGGTTGGCACAATGCCAGCCCGTTCAACCATGAGGATCACAGTGCGTTCCGGAGCGTGAGGACGGTGCATCACCCCCTTTGGGACGACGAATCCGTGGCCCGCGCTCAGCTCCACCGACCGCTTTTCCAGATCGATGATGAACCGCCCGCTTACCACGTAGAAGAACTCGTCCTCGTCGTCGTGCTTGTGCCAGTGGTATTCGCCCTCGACCACGCCCAGCCGCACGACTGACTCATCCACACGACAGAGCGTCTGGTTGTACCACTGGTTCTGGCAGGCATTCGCGAGACTCGCGACATCGATCACTTCCAGCGGCCTGTGCAGAATGTTGAGCCGGGTGTTGTAGAAAAATCCAGCGGGTGACCAATCGCTCATCGCGATTCCATCCACCCTGAACTCTCAGGGCTCAACAGCTTTTCACTCGCGGCGTTTGATGCTGCCGGCACCAGCGATGTTCCGGTCCACAGTCTTGGGATTGCCGCTGTAAGTCACTTTGCCTGCGCCGGAGATGTCTACCTTCAGAACATCCGAGACGTTTACATCGGCTCTTCCCGCTCCGCTGATTGAGAGATCGATCGCCCGGGTAACGAGCCTGGTTGCGTCCAGCCGGCTGGCGCCATTCAGCTCGCCCTGCATCGCGTTGACGTTGCCGTCTAATCCGACCCGTGTGGCTCCGTTTGCCTCGAGGTAGAATTCCGGCCCTGACAGCCCCGACGCGGCGAATCTCACCGCACCGTTCAGCTCCGCCCGGCTGAGCGTGGCACTGGAGATCTTAATTTTAATTCCGCGGGTACCCTTCAGCGGCTTCACCCAGTCGATTCGCAACCGGTCGCCGGACACGTGGGTGCGGACGTATTCGAGCAGATTCTCGTCGGTCGTAATGCTGAATGCCGGCGGCCCGGACGTCCAGTTCACCTGGAATGCTCCATCCGCTTCCACACGCGTGAAAGCCGCGATCTCGCGATTTTCGGTTTTGATGTCTCCATTTCCCTTCACCCCGACCCAGTGACAACCGCTCAGGAGCAGCATGACGAAAGCGAGCGCTGCAAGAGTGACGAGCTTCAGGGTCAACAACGGACGGATCGGAATCGTGTTCATAGCTTCGACAGTGAGATGCAATGTCGACCGCCTTTGGATTCAAGAATATCCGAGCGGACGCACCTCTGGCCACGTCGGCATTCGGCGGTCGCGCGCTGGGAAAGTTATGTGAGTTCGCACGCGAACGCATCGATGAGCTACCGCTCACTCCGTCGTCTGGTCGAACTTCATTCTGTAGGACCCACCATTGAAGGAGGAAAGCATCACGACACGCACGGGCTCAAAGCCGATAGGCTTTCGTAAGCGGTCTCAACCTAGCCAGCAAGCCGCTCGCGGCACGCGCTTCCAGGCTTGTCGCACCTAAGCAGCCTGCGCGCGTGCCTAGTGGCGCCTACTTCATGATGAAGTCCCACTCTTCGCCGCCGCGCGCGACGAGCGCGTCGACGTCTTCCGCCAGGAGGAAGCCGTCCTCCGCCAGCTTGTTCACCGCATCGCGGAACTTCGCGAGGTATTCCTCGCGGGAGGAATACCGCTCCGCGATCGGCGTGCGCGGATCGCCTGCTGCTTCCGCATCAGCCTTCGTCTTCGGCAGCGGGAAGAACGAGCCGAGGAAGCTCACGCGCTCGTTAGGCATGCCGATCTTCAGATCGCGCAGATTCCAGCCGGTGTAGGTCGCGAGCGGCACCTCGAGCTGCGGCAAACGCACACCGCCGAGATCATTCCCGTCTTCGTCCACTTGCGGAACGAGCGCCGGGAACGCCGTGTCCACACCCGGCGGCTGTTTCCCGATGATGCGCTTCTTCCATTGCGGACCGAAGTCGAGCCGCAACGCATTGTGCACGCGCTCCGGCATCTTCACGCCGGGCATCGCGGGAAACTTCACCGCCTCCCGCCTAACGAGCGTCCCGCCCGCGATCTTCGGATAGCGGCTCTCCGGCGGCTCCTTGGCATCGCGCACCCAATCATCCATCGCCACAAACAGCGCGCGCCAGAACCACCGCACCGGATTCGGGTTCGGCAGATATTGCGCGGCGAGGCTCGGCTCAGTTTCCGGCGTCGGCGGAAACGCGCGGGAGAAATGCTGCAGCCCCGCCAGCAGATAGATGCGCGCATTCTCCATTGGCGCGACGTCGCGTTTGCCTTCTGGCGACGTGTGGATCAGCGACCCCGCGCGCGACCAGTATTCGTAGGAACTATTCGTGTAGAATATTTTCGGCAGCGCCCCTGAACGTTGTAGCTGGGGGCGCTGACCCCGGCCACTCCGCGCGTCACTTCGGACATATCGATCCAACAACCCCGCGCGCAGCCCCGTTACCGGCTCCGTCTGCGGCGCGTCCGTGAATGGGAACAGATCCGTCGGATAGAAGAGCGCCGTCGTCGGCTGCGCATCGCGCGACGGTTGCGCGAAACGATGATTGAAGCTCCCGATCCCCGCGCCCGCCACGTGGATGAACATCCCGTCGATCGCCCGCTGCCCCGCCTCGTCCGCATTGAACCCCTCCAGCAGGAAATGCCGGAGAAACCGTCCGCTCTGCGAGATGCCGAGCGCATGCACGCGCTGCGTCGCAGGCGTGAGCTCGTTCTTCTCCTGCTTCAGGTAAGACGCGAAATCCCGCACCGCCGCGAACCCGAGCCCGGCGATTGCCGGGTCCTGCGCCCGATACACTACCTCGTAGATCCTCCCCGGCTCGAACCCGCCCTTCAGCCGAATCGCGCGCAGCCCCGGACCGACTTTCCACTTCGTCGTCTCCACGAACTCCCATTCGCCCCGCGCGATCGTCCGCCGCGGCGCAAACGGCGCGTCGCGCACCGTCAGCACATTAGCCGGATCATCCGGAGCCGAGCACGCATACTCCGTCCCGCCGATGTTCCCGCTGATCATGTGCCCGAGCGGATGCTCGTCCTGCCGCTCATTCACGGTAAAATCCGCGCGAACGAGTCCGGTGATCGGTTGTCCGTTATCAGTTGATGGAGAGGACAGTGCCTGATTGATCTCAGCGTCGGATGTTGGGTTGGCGCCTCTGACTTCGAGGTTGCTTCGCGCGTCCCCGCGCTCACCCGCTCCGCGGGCTTCGGCCATGTCGCGCCGCTTCCCGCGGGCTCCATTGAACGTTGAGCGTTGGACGTTGGACGTTTTCTCGTCCTTCGCCGCCGCCACGCTCTCCCGCTCTCGAGCCACCGGAGCATAAAGCCGCAGCATGTGCTCCTCCTCGCGCACGTCCCACTGCCAGCCGAACCAGGCCACGGTCACCCCGCGCCGCATCAGAAACCCATCGCCAAACTCCTCCTCACTCGTCGGATCCCGCGAGCCTTTCCCGCCCTGCACAATGGCGAGGATGCCCTTCCCGCCGCGATTCGGTACCTCGAGCAAGACTGACCCGCTCGAGCGCGACGCCTCCTTCGGCCCCAGTAGATAAAAATCAGCCGAGAACTCCACTTCCCCCGCCGCGTTTCGCGGCGCCTTGTCGAGATCGACGATTAACTTGTTAGGCGCAGCCTCCGGCTTCACCGCGAAGTGCACCTTCCCGATCAACTTCTCATAAGCGCCCGCGTCGCCAAAAGCTTTGCCTTCGAGAACGTCGGCGCGGGAGAGAACTTCAACACGGTCAACGCGTGCCTCACCCGGCCGAGCGACCAGCCACAGCAGAGTCGCGAACACAAGGGCACGAATAGAACGACGCATGACCTAACTGACACATCAAAAGCTGGCGTAGCAAAGCATCCGTGCGCTTCCGCTACGAAAGGCGGCTGCGTTACTGCTGCGCAGCTTCCTGTTCTTTCTTGAGCCCGGCCTCGAATGCCGCCTGGCCTTTTGCGACGAACTCCTTGTAGCCGGCGGCGTCTAGGAAGACTTGCGGGCCTTCCTTCTCGAGGCGCGAGAGCTTGCTCTTCAGACCGAAGTAGCTGCCGTGTGCGCCGAGGAAGATGTCGCACGGGAGCGCCTGCAACACGCGGAAGGTGCGCGCGAAATCCTCCGCAATCCCGGGATACGACGCCTTCTGATCGCCGGCGTCGATCAGGCGGAAGTCCGACCAGAACATGACGCCGCCGACGATGACGGCGTTGCGCAAGCGATCGGGTGGCTCGCCGGGGAGATGGACGGGCAAGGTCCACGTCGTGCAGCCGCGGGTGTGGCCGGCGGTTTTGTGCGCGGTCAACGTGACGCCGCCGATCTCGACGGTGTCGCCGTGGCGCAAGACCCGGTCGACCTTCGCCGGCAGATACGGCGGCACAGCCTCGACCGCGAACAGGAAGTCGGTGCGGCCGCCGCTTTCCACGACGTCGGCGTCGCCCTCCATGACCATGTTCTTCGCGCCGGTCTCGCACAGGATCTGGGCTGCGCCGGCCATGTGGTCGAAGTGCGCCTGGCTATTGAGCAGGATTTTCGTATCCGCCCACTGGAGCCCCAGCTTCTCCACGCTCGCTCGAATCTGCGGCGGCGACGTTTCGAGGTTGGCGTTGATGAGGATGTTCCCGGCCGGTGTGGTGACGAGGTATGCGGCCAGCTCCTGGCTGCCGACATAGTAAAGGTCCTCGGCGATTTGGAACGGCGGCAGCGGCGCCGTCCACTCGGGGTTGATTTGCGCGCGTGCGGTGAGCGCGAGAAACAGGGCGAAGAGCGGGAAGAGGAGGCGCATGCGGCTCGCTGCTGCCAAAAGGAGTAAGGGCATCCTCATCACTTTAGATCAATCTCAACGTAGCTCCCCAGCTGCGCCGCAAGGACGGCCGCGGCAATCTTCGCCGCATGCGGTTCCAGTTTAAGCCAGCTCGCGTGAGGCAGGACCACGATCGCGATCCTGCGGCCAGTCAGGTTTTGCTGATAACGCAGCTGCATATCCGTCGTGACCAGCACATCGAACTGCTCTTCCCCTTGCGCGAGCAGTTCGCCGTTTGAAAGCTTAGACCAACCGGCCTCAAATGCGGTGACGACATCGTGCCCAGGCAAGTGCTTTCGCAGCGGTACGGCGTTCCCTGATCAAAGAGAACGCGCCCGTTGATTAAGCGGTCGCGAGGCTCGCTTCCGCAAATTCCAACACAGCCAGCGCTTGCTCCCGCGTGACGCCAGGAAACCACTCCAGGAATTGGTCGACCGTCGCGCCGTCCTCGAGATTCTCGAACAGCGTCTTCACCGGCACGCGGGTGCCGCGAAAAAGCCACACGCCGCTCAATTTGTCACTGATGCGCTCGACAGCCACGCACGAAGTCCAATCGAGCATGCTTGAACGTAATCGCTCGTGATCGATGAGCAACGGAACACAGCCAAACGACGTTCGTATCAGCGAGGCTTCAGCCCGGATATCCGCCGTCGTCTTCTTCGTCTTCTTTTTGTTCTTTGTCTTTCTTCTCAGTGGTCAGCTCGTCGATGAGTTTTCCTGCTTCGCTTCCATCATCCTTCTCTTCTGTTCCGGTGACTCGCGCGAGCATCGAGGTGTCATAAAACCGAACTCTGTTTTTCCTCAGAAACTCGAAGATGGCATCTTGAGAGATATGGTCCTTCGGTTTTGACGAAGCGACCCAACCCTGAACAGCAAGCTCGTACGCCAATAGCCAGTGCGGCCCGCGTAGACTGTCCGATGAAAACCATGGCGTAATCGCCTTTGTCTGAGGTTAATCGCGGTGAGTCCGCGCGACGCCGCATCAAACAGAAGAAGGCAACAGCAGTCGTCGAGCATCGACACGACGGATTTTACAGCGGCGGCGGTGAGCCTAATCGCGAACACCAAACCAGCCCATAGGCTCCACGCCACTTCGCTGCTGTGATTTAGATGAGCGTAGTTGCGAATCATCGAGTGGATGGTCAGCCCAACATCAGCCACGCTCAGCAACGGGTGTGTCCTGTGAAGCTCGACAAGCTGATCGATCGCCATCGGCCACACGCCGGATTCATATGAGACAGCTTGAAGTATGAGCCTCTGGAGCAGCTCTGCGTTCGCACCCGTCGTTGTCGCTGGTGAAAGACGCGAGACGGCGTAGCGGAGAATCGCCTTGTCTGGAAACTCTTTGTGCAGTGCAAACGCGCGCGTGAAGAAATGCATCAGATCCGACCGTTGGGCCTGGTACTGAGTGCGAAACTCGAATCTGCGCAGTTCCTGTATTCCGCGGTTATCGAGTTCCTGAGGTAACTCATTGATATTGGTTTTCGCTGGGTTCAGCTCCAGTTCGAATTCGGCCAGCGCGTCTTCCAGCGCCGCAAGAGCGCGCTCTGCCTGTGCCCTTTCGTTAAAGGTTAGCTCATAATCATCAGCATACCGGAACCCATGAGTGATCTTTCGCGCCTTTAGTCGCGCATCAACCTTGGTCAGCAGAAGCTCTGACAGCAGCATCGACACGGCTGGACCAATAGGAATGCCGCGCGTTTGCCCGCTTTGACATGATTGAACGAGTTTGTCCAAAGTCGCGCCGACCGTCGGCTTCTTCCCTTTGGATTTCAGCTGGCGCTTTGCTCGGGCTTTCGAGCTTATCGCCCAATCGATCGCATGAGTGTAAATGGACGGATAGAAGCGGCTGACATCCGCGGTCAGCAAAAAGCGCTCGCCCATCCGCACCATCGCTCTTTCGAGGGGAACCGCGTCAAAACGCTTCGATCGCTTAAGCTGCCGGGCGATACCTGCCGCAGGTTTTGCAAGCGATAGATGTGACGCCGTTGCGCGCTTGATCAGCTCCGCCTGATGATCTACGACAAACTTCGCCAGTCGGTAGTAGGCGACAGGATTAAGCAGCGCCAGGCGCCGTCTTAACGAGCCAGGGCGCGACAGGCTGTAAGCGACAAAGTCGCACCATTGATTCTTCTTTTGGGTGAACTCTTGCGGAAGTGACGCGGTCTTTGTCGCGGCTATGAGCGACGCAAACGAGCGGGTCGAGAATGGTGGAGGGAGCTCGGGAGGGAAGTAGCCACGTCCGAGTATGCCCTCGATAGTGACCTTGGGCTTTGGAGCGGCCTTGATGATCATTTTCGTTCGTCTCTGCCCGACCGCTCACAACAAAGCGTCCGCCGCAGGGAAGTCGAAGAACTCTGGATCGATGTCGAAGAGCTGAACAGGTCTGCGGACCACGCCGATGCCGTTCCGGATCATGCTTTCGGCGATGGCTTCTCCATCGAGCAACAACAGCGAGATCGCACCTTTCTTGATTGAGGCGGCTTCAGCGTCTGATGTGAAGCGACCCGTCGTCAGGAAAACCCCATGGTCGTAGTCGCCTTGTATTGCGCCGCGGAATTTGTCGATCTCCGGTCGGCTGACGGGATTGTTGCGCCAGCGCTTCGCTTGAAATGCGGACCGGATTGTCACGACCCCTTGACGAAACAAGCCGTGTCCATCGATGCCGCGATCGGCACCTCGATTTGTAACCTGCAGCTGTTGATATCCCAGCGGTCCTAACAACGAAACGCAGAACTGCTCGAACTCTGTCGATCCGAGGCTGTGCAGCTCAGAGATGATCCGGCGCTTTACCTCAGCCTCGTTCTCGTAAACCAAATCCTTGAGGGTTGCTTGGTTGGCGAGCAGTAGTTCTTCCGTTGCGTTTGCGGCGGAGCCCGATGCGCGGGCGCGGCCGCGCGGCGTCAGTTTCCAGACGCCACGCGTGGAAGCATCAATTTCGCCCTTTTCGACGAGCTTCTGACGGCTCCACTGAACGAGGTTGTGCCAACGATAAGTCGACGGGCTACTTGGAAGCCGCGCGGACAAGTCTTCCTCGGTCAGCTGCGGGAATAGCTCGGCGATTTTCGGGTACAGCTCTTTCGGCTGAGCTTTGCCGCCGAGTTCGTGCAAGAGCTTAAGCAGTGGGAGTTCGATCTCGCTCTGCTTCGGGAAACTCATCGTAGTTGCAATTCTTTGCGCTCGCTCTCGAACCGCTCATGCGCTCTCGACAGGACGTCGTCATTCCAGTTGATCTTCTCTCGATCGCAGTAGTGCATGAGGTCTATGACAAGACTGCACGCTGCATCTTCCGGTGCCTCCGTCAGGTCGATTGAGTCTGCGATTCGCCGCATCACCCCGTCTGCGTCATCGAATTGATGAAGCACATCGGGATCGCGAAGCGTGTACGCTTTCAACGCAAGCTCAGCGGCGGCGGCACCTTCCGTGTTCATGCGCACTCCATGGTTCTGATTCGAACCGGAACTGCAAGGCCTATTGTTTTCACCAATACCGCACCGCACGTGCGACGCCAACCGAATCACTCCGCCCTTAGCGTAATCAATCTGGTCGACGCGGCTGGCGCGGCGGGGGCGGGGGCGGGCAGGGATCCAGCAGGCGAGGAAGGCGATCGTGAGGAGCATTAGCGCGATCGCGGTGAAGGTGATCGGGTCGGAGGCGCTGACGCCGTAGAGGAAGCTCTTCAGGAGGCGGGCGCCGGTGACGCGAGCGCCAGGCCGATGAGCGAGCCGATTGCGGCCAGCCACATGCCCTGGCGGACGATGAGCTTTTGCACGTCGGAGAGCTGCGCGCCGAGGGCCATGCGCAATCGATGTCGCAGAACCTCGGCATCAGACTAACGAATCAGGAACGCAGGAAAAAGATTCATTTGGAAACCAGAAAGCCAGAAATCAAAGAGGCTGATTAGGAACGTAGAATCCGCCATCTAGTGGATTGTTATTTTGAGCTCCCTTTCCTGCGTTCCTATTTTCCTGATTTAGACGCTTTCTGGCGTTGTAGCCCTCTGTCCCACTACTCGAAAGGCCGGTCTGGTTTGATTCGCTCGCGCCGGCTCGCTCACCGCCTGTCTGCGGCGGTTTGACCATCTCCTCGGCTGCCGCCTGGCACGTGGTGTTCCAAACTCAATCGGCTCCAGGAGAAGATACAGAGCGGATGAATTTAAAAGCCACAAATCCAGAAAGTGGCTGCGAAGGGAACGAGCGGAAACAGTCGATTTCTGGTTTTCTGGATTCCAAATTAGATCTCGCTTGACTTCTTGGTTTTTAAATTGAATCCGCTTTAGTTAGCACCAGAAGGACGTGGGAATCATCAGCCGCATCGGATTCCTCGTCGGCCGAGCGGAGGAACTTAAACCCGCACTTTTCCAGGACGCGGAGCGAGGCGGCGTTGTGCTTCGCGACGCCGGCGTGAAGCGGCCGGACCTGTTCCAGGCGAAGGAAAGCGGAGAGCGCGGCGGTGGCGACGCCGCGCCCCCAATACGCGCGGTCGATCCAGTAGCCGATGTCGCGTTTTCCATCGGAGTTCCAGCTGCCGATGTTCCCGGCGACGTGATCCTCCGCGGGCGAGCCTGCGGAGCCGGTGGACGATACCATGATCGTCTGTTTCAGGCTGGTGTCGTCGCGCAGCAGCTTCCCCCAATGCTGCGCGAAGGCGGCGGAATCGCGCGATTGGAATGCTGCCATCGCGGCCGCTTCGGGATCTTGCTGGTGCGCGAAAAACAGGGCCAGGTCGCCGGCCTGGACATCACGCAGGTGGACGTGGGTTTTCATTCGCGAGACGAAATGCGACGGCGCTGACCGGACGGTGGCCGGCGTTCCCTCAGAAGATGAAGCGCGCCCGGTTTGTCTCGGGGATGCCGACCTCATCGAGTTTCGGGTGCGTGTCGTAGCGGCAGTCCGCGACCGCTTGGTACTCAGCGTCCTGCACCGCGCGCGGCTTCCGGCTGTTCTCTTCCCCGAGTTGCCGGAGCTGGCCGGAGAGGCGCAGGAGCAGGAAATTGCTGGCCGGGGCAGCGGCGCGCAGGGCTTCGTCGGACGTGCCGTAGTCGCTGATGACGTACATGGAGCGCAATTCGATGGAATCGACGCCGTAGCGATCGAGCGCGTTCCGGGCGAAGGGGCTTTGCAGGGGCGTGAAGTAGAACTGGCCGTTTTCATCGCCAGCGATCGCCGCTTCCACGATGCCTTTGCAGTAACTGCAGATGCCGTCGTAGCACATGATGTGTTTGCCGAGGTAGGCAGACTCCTCGGGGTTTGACTCTGCCGCTTGTGCGAGGCGGCTACCGGAAGCGGGTGCGAGAGTTGCGCTCATGAGCGGGATGGTAGCGCGCGACGGACTGATTGCCAGCTTCTGAACCCCGGGATGTCTCGCGCCGCGGCATCCCCCGCGGGACGCGCCCTGCTCAGATGTGGCGGAATCCGGAGCAGCTGGTGCGCGCGTGAGGGATTGGCCGCGAACTCACCCGGCGCAAGTTTCGTCTCGAGAAATGGCGAGAACCCTGGCGTGGCGCGCACCGCCTCGTCGTCGAGGTGTTTGAAGGCCATTGACCACTCCTCGAATTCGCGTTCGCTCCGTTCGCCTTCCAGCAACGTGACCGCGTCGCGATGGCGAGTCGCGCAGGATGCGCTCGTAGGTTTGGCGGACGGCGTGTTCGTCGCCTTCGAGAATCTGCAGGAAGCGCCGCTCCTGGTAGAGCAGCATGCCCGTGATGCCGCTGAGCTCGTTGTTCCGCCGGCTCGCGTTCGGCAGCTCGATGAGGTCAGCGTCGCTGAACGGCTCATTCGCGATGCTGACGTAGATGAAGAAAAACGGCTGCACGTAACATTTTTGCGTGCGGCTGGAGGGGAGATGCACTTGCTGCTGTTGGCAGCGTTGCCTGCCCGGGACGCGACGCCGGACCTACTTTAGAAGCGCAATGAGGAGAAGCACCATGCCGGCGAGCGCGGTGTTGAAACAGAGGACGGAGCGCACCAGCCCGAATCCCGCCGCGGCAGCGAGCACGTAGCCGAGGCGTCCCCAGAAATAGAGTTGTGTTCCCCAGATCGTGAGCGGCCCGAGTCGACCAGCCAAATAGGCCGCCAGGAGCAGCGCGGCGAAGAGCGGAAAGGTCTCCATGAAATTTGTGTAGGCCTGGTCGACGCGATTCGCCACTCCGCGCAACGGCGGCACGGGCTGCTCACGGCTACTGGCGGTCCAGCGGTAGCCGAGCTGAAAGCTGATGAGATGAGAATCGACGATCAGATGCACGAGCCCGAGGATGACCGCGGCCGCGAGGAAATATAGTTCGGTTGTCATGTCACGAATGAAGCCGGCGAGCGCCGACGGATCGCGGCGATCAACAGCGCTCGAACGAAGTAAATGAGCGAGAGCACGAGGAAGAGGATGTTGACCGCGCGCGCGAACGGCGGCGCACCCTCCGGCCAGAGCTGGCCCAGGAGCACGATGCAGTTGAGTACCACGAGCAGAACAACGAAGGCGCCTGCGAATTGCATACGAAAGCTCTTACCGCGTGCGGGCCTCGCGCGGCTAGCTACTTTTGTCCTAGGGGACGAACGGCTTGCTGCAGCTGGCGCAGCTCGCAAGGCATTCGTGACGCGGACGGTGCTGGTAGGTGGCGCGTTTGCCGCGCTATCGTGCGCGCCAATGACGCAGCACGGTGTGCGCTGGCATCGCCGTCGGATGCTCGGCCGTCGTTCGGATGAGTTCACGGCGGCGCAGACATTCCAACGCGGTCTGCACCGCGCTCTTCGAAAGCCCCGTCGCGTCGGAGAGCGAGCGCAGACTTGCCGCCACCGGCTTCCACCGCGCGGGGTTTAAAAGGAAACTTGCGGATGAAGAAATCTGGATCAGCGGCCTTAGAGCTAACCGCGAGGATGGTTTGATGCCGGTCGAAGGGCATTCACAGGATGGTTCGCTCCGGCGACGCTCTGTCAATCACGTTGGCGCCGTTAGTCGCTGCGGCTGGGATCCGCGGGTCGCAAACGGCCCCTTGC